>JBPCIT010000045.1:0-12096 GCA_051006015.1 Longimicrobiaceae bacterium | reverse complement strand
CCAGGAGCTCCGGCGCGAGTACGGGACGATCATCATGGTGGGTGACGGGGTGAACGACGCGCCTGCCCTGGCTGCGTCGGACATCGGCATCGCGATGGGCTCGGCGGGCACGGACGTGGCTCTGGAGACCGCCGATATCGCCCTCATGTGGGACGACCTATCGAAGCTCTCGACTACGATTCGGCTCGCGCGCAAGGCAGAGAGGATCATTCGCGCGAACATCGCATTCTCGCTTCTGACCAAAGCAGTCTTCGTGGTGCTCGCGGTGCTCGGCTACGCCACCCTCTGGATGGCGGTGTTCGCCGACATGGGAGCCAGCCTGCTGGTCGTCCTGAACGGCCTCAGGGCCCTGCGGGAGTAGGCTCGCACCCAACTGGGGGCACGGCCGCTACGGGGAATGCGGACCGAAGCGACGGATCCGATCCGGCGTCTGCCGCTCGGTCGCAGAACCTTCACCGGGAGGGCCGTATGGCCGCCATCGAGCTCGGGAAGTACCTCGAGGGAACCGCCCAGCAGTATCACGCCTGCCTCGAAGCGTGCGTCGAGTGCCTGGTCGCGTGCGAAGCCTGCAGCGAGGCATGTCTGCGCGAGGACGACGTGAAGATGATGGTGGAGTGCATCCGCCTCTGTCGCGATTGCACGGAAGCGTGCGTCTCCTGCGTGATCGTCATGGCGCGCGGCAGTGAGCGCGCTCGCGAACTCTGCCGCGCCTGTGCGGAGATCTGTGAGCAGTGCGCGGCTGAATGCGGGAAGCATTCCGCGGAGCACTGCCAGCGTTGCGCGGAGGCATGCCGCCGCTGCGCCGAGGAGTGCCGGAAGATCGCCGCGTAACTCCGATCAACCCTACGAAGTCCGGGGGGGCCGGTCTCTACCCGCGGGACCGACCCCCCGGTCCCCTCAAGCCGCCTGACCGATTCCAGCGGCCCGCAGCGCCTCCTCCGTCGGGCCGCGCCCGGCGCAGCAGCCGGCGAGCTTGCCATCCACCGCCACCGCAGGCACGGAGCGCACACCCAGCTCCCTCGCCCGGCGCGACACCACGGGGTCCTTCATATCGCGCACCTGCACGTCACAGGACTGGCACGCGATGTTCCGCACCATCTGCACCGTCTCGTCACAGCAGGCGCAGCCCGCCGTGAAGATCTCCACCATTCGCTTTGCCATTTCAACGTCCTCTCGATAAGAGTTTGGCTGTGCCCTGTCCATTCATTCCGCGGCCATCGTGCGGGCACAGTCGGTATAGCCGGCCACGGACCGGGGTCGTCCCGGCCATGCGTTCCAGACAGATGCTCCCATCAGGAACACCACACCCCCATATGCCAGGACTTCGGAGTGGTGGACCAGCTCGCCCCCGGCGAGCGCGACGGCTGCGACGATCCCCAGCATGAAGGGCCCATATCCGCGCCGGCTCCGCGCCCGGTAGCCGAGCGAGGCGAGCGCAATCGCGAGGAAGAGTCCGCCGAGCGGGAGCAGGAACGGTTCGAGCGCGACCGCGCCGATGCCCAGCGATCCGAGCACTCCCGCGTAGATCGGCCAGCACGCCGGGCAGGCGAGCTTCGCCATGACGGCTCCGCCGATGCCGGGTGCGGCCGCCGCTGCGCTCCGCCATCTCATGGCTCGGCTTTCCCGAGTGCGCCCAGGATGGAGCACTCCTCCGTGGAGCCCCGGCCGGTGCACGCTGCCGCGAGCTGGCTCAGGCTCTTCCGCACGCGCCGCAGGTCGCGCATCCTGTCGTCGATGTCCCGGACCTTCTCCTCGGCTTTCCGCTTCACGTCCGAGGCGCATGCGCTGCCATCGACTCGTAACGAGATCAACTCCTCCACCTCCTTCAGCGAGAAGCCGAGCTCCTTCGCCCGCTGGATGAAACGGAGCCGCGCGATCGTCTCCTCCGGGTACTGCCGGTAACCCGACGCGCTTCGCGGCGGCTCCGGAACGAGCCCTTGCCGCTCGTAGAAGCGCACGGTCTCCACCCCCACTTCGGCGCGCCTGGCCACCTGTCCGATCGTCAGTCGCATCATCTGGTTCCTCCTCCTGCAATCAATCTAAACTCTGTACCGTACTACGGAGTCAAGGGCCGAGGGTCGCATGGGATTTTGCCATCGCCCCTGCCGGGGACTACGTTGCGCGGCACCGCACCGCTCCGGCCGCCTGATCTCCAAATCGCGATGATGAACACGTCCCTGCGGTGGCAACGCGCGAAGCACCGCGCCCTGCGCCATCATCTGCTCCTCGCGCTCGGCAGCGCATTGGCGCTGTTTGCCGTCTACGGCTACGTCGGGATCGAAGCCGATGACGAGGTCTTCATGTGGAGCATGGCGACCGCCTATGTCTCGATGGCCCTGCTGGTGGCCACGTTATTGACCGGGCCGGTGAATGTGCTGCGGGGGCGTCGGAATCCCGTCTCGACCGACCTGAGGCGGGACCTCGGAATCTGGGCGGGACTGATGGGCGTGGCGCACGTGGTGATTGGCCTGCAGGTGCACTTCCGCGGCAGGATGTGGTTCTACTTCGTACGCGAGGTGGAGGAAACGAAAGAGCTCGTTCTGCGGGCGGATCTGTTCGGCTTCGCCAACTACACGGGCCTGCTGGCGACGCTCGTCCTCGTACTTCTGCTGGCGCTCTCCAACGACCTCTCCCTCCGCCGCCTGAAGGCGGGGCGCTGGAAGGCGCTGCAGCGCTGGAACTACGCCCTCTTCACCCTGACGGTGGTGCATGGCATCGCGTACCAGGTGATCGAGGATCGGAAGGCGGGCTACGTGGTTCTCCTGGCTGTCATGGCAGGGCTCGCCATCGTGCTCCAGCTCGCGGGCGTTCGGGAGCGGAGGCGGAAGGCCGCGTCATCGCCTCTGCAGACTCGTACCCGATCGAGTGTTTAGCTGGCATCCACTCCGCTTCGGTGCGCCGGGGGGCACCGTTCATGGAATTCGCAGGTACGCAGAGGTTCGATTCGCGCTCGAGCAGGGGTTGACAGATATCCTAATACGGGCGCATATTGTTCGTGATGCGACTCCCCTTCACCACTCCGTCCGGGTTGCGCACGCTCCTCGCGTGCGTTGCGCTCGCGCTGAACCTCTTCGGTTCCGGCGTGCCGCTTCTGCACGCCGCGGCTCACTCCACCCATGCGGAGCACGTCGCGCACGAGGGAGTCCCCGAGTCACACCACGACGCATCCGTTGTCGAGTACGTAGCCGTAGACCACGAAGCGGATCACTCCGCCTCGCTCCACGACGAGTGCCTGTACCTGAACCGCCTGGCGGCGGCGTTCGCCCTACCAGCCGCGCCACTGCTGTTCGTGGCGCCGGTCGTGGAGGCGGTGCTCGCGCCACGCGCCCTGCCCCCCACCGAGTCCCGTTCCCGCGCACCCCCCCCGGGCGACCCTGCCCGGGCCCCGCCCCTCGTCTGACCTCCTCGGGATCCATGCGCCTCGCGGCGTGAACGGATCCATCCGGTTGGCCCCGGAACCATACCCACACCACAGAGATCGCCCTCGGGTCCCGCGTCGCGTCGACGCGTGACGCGCTCCGTTCCGCACATCGCCCCTGGCGTGTCGGTTCCGAGTCCTGGCGGCGAGCCACGAGTTCGTTACGGCGCTCCGCCGTACGAGGAGACAGACGTGCTACCACACTCAAGATACCTGGCCCTCGCGGGCGCGGTGCTCTGCGGGTCTCTCCTGAGCCCGCCGATGCGACTCGCCGCGCAGGTCGGTCCCGATCTGCCCGCGAGGCAGGCGCAACGGATCACGCTCGACGATGCCTTGCGGCGCCTCGAGGCGGAGAACCTGAACCTTCGAATCGCGCGTGAGGAGGTGGCGGCCGCCCGCGGCCGCCTCACCACCGCGGGCGTGTACTTCAACCCCGGCCTGGCCGCCACCCGCGAACAGCTCTCGGGGCACGCAGGAAGCTATCACGAGACCACGCTCGCCCTGAGCCACACGCTGGAGATCGGGGGACAGCGCGGGCTCCGGCGCGATGCCGCGGGTCTGTCGGTGGAGGCGGCCGAGGCACGCCTCTCGGCCGAGCGGTTGCGGCTGGCCTTCGAGGTTCGCCGCGCCTACGTGCGCGCCGCGGCCGCGGAGGCCGAGGCGGCCGCGCTCGCAGAAGCCACCGACGTCTTCCGGCGGGTGGAGCAGTCGGGGCAGGTGCGGTTCGCGGAGGGCGACATCTCCGAATTCGCACGCCAGCGGCTCCAGGTGGAGCGGGCCCGCTACGAGAACCTGCTTGCGGAAGCGCAGCTTAACCTCGCGACGGCCGGGCGCGACCTGGCCATCCTGCTGGCGTCCGACTCCATGGGCGCCGAGCCCTTCCTCCTGCTCCCCGCCGCACCGCCCGGCGCTCAATCGGTTCCGAGTGCCGCGATCCCGCTGGACGCGGCGCTGCTCGGCGCCGCCGATCGGGCGGACGTTCGCGCCGCCGCACTGGAGCTCGAGGCGGCGCAGGCGCGGCTCGGGCTCCAGCGCCGAAAGCGGATCCCCGACCTCACCCTCACCGGGGGATACAAGGACCAGGCGGATGGATTCCGCGGAGCCGTCATCGGCGTCTCCCTCCCGCTTCCTTTCCTGGACCGCAACACGGGGCGCATCGAGGAGGCGCAGGCGGAGCTGGCCACAGCCGAGGCCCGGCGTGCTCTCGCCCTCCGTCGCGCGGAGGCCGACATCCGCGGCGCGTGGGAGGCCTACCGATCCCTCTCCGCTCGCATCGAGCTGCTCAACCGCGACCTGCTGGTGGGCTCCGCCAGCCTTCTGCAGACCGCGCAGGTGTCCTATGCCGAAGGCGAGATGAGCCTGATCGAGCTCCTGGACGCCGCCGACGCCTACCGTGTGGCGAGAGAGGCCACGACCCGGCTCCTCTCGCATTATCTGACTGCCTTCTACGACCTGCAACGCGCGATGGGCCGGCTGGACGCCCCAGAGCCCACCCCTTCCGAGGACGGAGGATGAACATGACCACACGAACGATACTTCCGGCTTGCCTCCTCGCGGCCGCGGCGATTCTCCCCGCGTGCGGAGCGGATGAGGCCGTGGAGGAGCAGGAGCACCCGAGCGTGGTGGTCACCCAGTGGAACGACTCGACGGAGCTCTTCCTCGAGTACCCGCACCTGCTGGCCGGCGAGGCCACGGGCAACTGGGCGATCCACCTGACGGACATGAAGACCTTCAATCCGATCACGGCGGGCACGCTGACGGTGCGCTTCCTCCAGGCTGGTCGCGAGGTCAGGCGGTTCGCGCTGGAGGCGCCCGCCCGCGACGGCATCTACCTGCTCGATCCGGTGATCGAGCAAGCGGGTGCCTACGAGGTCCAGCTCGCACTCAACAGCCTGCAGGTCACCAGCCTGCATGTACTCCCGGAGGTCCGCGTCTGGGCCGACGCGGGCGAGCTGCCGCACGACGAGGAATCGGTCGGCGGCTTCGCCTTCCTCAAGGAGCAGCAGTGGGTGATCCCGTTCGCCGTTCAGCCGGCGCGCGAACAGGCGGTCCAGCGGGCGGTCGTCGCCTCGGGCGAGATCGTCGCGCGCGACGGCTCGCTGGCACAGGTGAGCGCGCCGGTCAGCGGGATCGCGGCCGCCGCGCCGAACCGGAACGCGCCTTCGGTCGGCGAGTTCGTGCGTGAGGGGCAGGTATTGGCGGTGCTCAGCCCCACCGCGGGCGAGGGCGGGTACGCGCGGGCCCGAGGCGAGTTGGAGCGCCTGGAGCGTGAGGTGGCGCGCGCCGAGCGACTCTACGCGGCCGGCGCCATCCCGCAGCGCCGGCTCGAGGAGGCACGGTACGACCTGGGTATCGCGCGCGCCGAGATGCGCGCGATCGGCGGCGGAGGCGGCGCGGACGGCGACTTCCGTCTGCGCGTGACGGCGCCGATCCGGGGGGTGATCGCCCAGCGCAGTTTCGTACCGGGCGGGCGGGTGGAGGCCGGCGAGCCGCTCTTCGTCGTGGTGGATGGGTCCACCGTCTGGCTCCGGGTGCAACTCCCGGCGGCCGCGGCCTCCGCACTGACCAGAGAGGCGAGCGCCGCCTTCACCGTCGAGGGGCTCGACAGCGCTTTCGAGACCTCCCGTCTGGTCTCCGTCGGCAGTGTGCTCGATCCGCAGACGCGTACCGTGCCGGCCGTGTTCGAGGCGCCGAACCCGGGCGGCATGCTCCGGATCGGCCAGTTCGCGCGCGCGACGGTACCGCTGGGCGGCACGGTCATGGGCGTGGCGATCAAGAACAGCGCAATCGTTGACGACAACGGTACGCCAGTGGCCTACGTGCAGGCTGGCGGTGAGAGCTTCGAGCGCCGCGTGCTCACACTGGGCGAGCAGGACGCGACGCATACGGTCGTCTCGGCCGGCGTCCGTCTCGGCGATATGGTGGTGACCACTGGCGCCTACCAGGTGCGCCTGGCCTCCCTCTCCGGCGGCGACTTCGCCGGCGGCCACTCGCACTGAAGGGAGGCCGCGATGCTCGACAGGCTGATCCGCTGGTCGCTGCACAACCGCCTGCTCGTGGTGGTCGCGTCGGCGATTCTGCTCCTGGCCGGGATCTACACGGCGGCGCGCATGCCGGTGGACGTGTTTCCGGATCTGACCGCGCCGACGGTCACGGTGCTGACCGAGGCGCACGGCATGGCGCCCGAGGAGGTGGAGACGCTGGTCACCTTCCCCGTGGAGACGGCGGTCAACGGTGCCACCGGCGTACGGCGCGTGCGCTCGGCCACCTCGCAAGGGATCTCGATTGTATGGGTCGAGTTCGACTGGGGCACCGACATCTTCCAGGCCCGGCAGGTCGTCACCGAGCGGCTCCAACTCGTGGGCGCTCAGTTCCCCTCGGGCGTGACTCCGCCCACGCTCGCGCCAGTCTCCTCGATCATGGGCGAGATCATGCTGATCGGCGTCACGGGCGACCCGCACGTCTCGCCGATGGAGCTCCGCTCGGTGGCGGACTGGACGCTCCGCCGCCGCCTGCTCGCGGTACCCGGCGTCTCGCAGGTGGTCCCGATCGGCGGCGAGGTGAAGCAGTACCAGGTGCTGGTCTCCCCGCAGCGGATGCGCGCCTACGGGGTGACGCTCCCCGAGGTGATCCGCGCGGCCGCGGGTGCCAACGTCAACGCCTCGGGCGGCGTCTTCATCGAGCGCGGGCAGGAGTACCTGATCCGCGGCATCGGTCGGGTGCAGAACGTGTCCGACATCACGGGCACCGTGGTCGCCACCCGCGACGGCACCCCGGTGTTGATCGGCAACGTGGCGGAGGTCATCGTCGGCGCGGCGCCCAAACTCGGCGAGGCCTCGGTCAACGCCCAGCCGGCGGTGGTGCTTTCCGTCCAGAAGCAGCCGCACACCAACACACTGGAGCTGACCCGCCGGATCGACCAGACACTTACCGAGGTCCAGGCCACGCTCCCGGCGGGTATGACGATCAACCGCGGCGTATTCCGCCAGGCGGACTTCATCCGCACGGCAGTGGACAACGTGATCGAGGCGCTGCGTGACGGCGCGCTCCTGGTGGTGCTGATCCTCTTCCTCTTCCTCTGGAGCGGGCGCACCACCTTCATCTCCGTTCTGGCGATCCCCATCTCACTGGTGGTGGCCGTCTTCGCGCTTAAGGCGCTCGGCATCACCATCAACACCATGACGCTGGGCGGGATGGCGATTGCGATCGGCGCGCTGGTGGACGACGCGGTGATCGACGTGGAGAACGTATTCCGGCGCCTGCGCGAGAACCGCCAGCGGCCGCCGGAGGAGCGGCGGCCCGCGCTGAAGGTCGTCTACCTGGCCTCGAAGGAGATCCGCTCGGTGATCGTCACCGCGACGCTGATCATCTGCATCGTTTTCGTGCCGCTCTTCTTCCTAGGGGGCGTCGAGGGGCGCATGCTCCGGCCGCTCGGGATCGCCTACATCGTCTCGATCCTCGCCTCGCTGGTGGTGGCGGTCACCCTCACCCCTGCGCTCTGCTCCTACCTGCTGCCCCGAGCGAAGGCGATGGAGGCGGAGGAGAGCTGGCTGGTGCGGACGCTGAAGCGGGAGTACGCGCGAGTGCTGGCTCCGGCAATGAGGCGGCCGCGTGCGATCATCGCGGCCGGTGCGCTGGCGGTGGCGGTGGCGCTCGCGGCGGCGCCGTTCCTGGGGCGCTCCTTTCTACCGGAGTTCAACGAAGGGACGCTGGTGATCAGCGCGCTCACGCTGCCGGGCACCTCGCTCGCCGAGTCGGATGCGATGGGCCGGCGATTGGAGGAGATCCTGCTCGCGCACCCGGCCGTCGAGGAGACCGCGCGGCGCACCGGCCGTGCCGAACTGGACGAGCACGCCCAAGGCGCGAACGCCGCGGAGATCGACGTGCGGCTGAACCTCGATGAGTACCGGATCGCCACGGTGCTGGAGGAGCTGCGCCAGCGGCTCGCGGCGGTGGCGGGGATGCAGATCACCATCGGCCAGCCGATCGGCCACCGGATCGACCATATGCTCTCGGGCACGCGGGCCAGCATCGCGATCAACCTGTTTGGGCCCGACCTATACGAGCTGCGCAGGCTGGCGGAGCGCATCCGGGCGGTGGCCGAGATCGTGCCCGGCACGGTGGACCTCGCCGTCGAACAACAGGCCGACGTGCCGCAGGTGCGGATCGCGATGGACCGCGCCGCCATGGCACGGTACGGGGTCACGCCGGCATACCTGGCGGAGATGATTGACGTGGCCTTCGCGGGCGAAACGGTCTCCTCGGTGCTCGAAGGCCAGCAGAGTTACGCGCTGGTGGTGCGCTTCGACGAGGCCGCACGCGGCGACCTGGCGACGCTCGCCAGCGCCCTGATCGACACTCCGAGCGGCTCTCAGGTGCCGCTCTCCGCCCTCGCCCGGGTCCGGAACGACCGCGGGCCGAACACCGTCAGCCGCGAAAACGTCCAGCGCAAGATCGTCATCCAGTCCAACGTCAGCAGCCGCGACGTGGGCAGTGTGGTTGAGGACATCCGCCGCCGCGTCACCGAGCAGGTCGAGCTACCGCAGGGCTACTACCTGGAGTACGGGGGACAGTTCGAGTCCGCCGGCGAGGCGACGCGTATCATCGGCCTGCTCTCGCTCCTCTCCCTCGCGGCGATCTTTCTTCTGCTCTTCATGGAGTTCCGTTCCACACGGCAGGCGCTCCTGGTGATGGTCAACCTGCCGCTCGCGCTGGTCGGCGGTATCGCCGCGGTAGTGCTCACCGGCGGAGTGCTCAACATCGCCACACTGGTGGGCTTCATCACCCTCTTCGGCATCGCGGTGCGTAACGGCATCCTGCTCGTCTCGCACTACAACCACCTGCTGGCGGAAGGGGTGCCGCTGGAGGAAACCGTCTGGCGTGGCTCGATGGAGCGACTGAGCCCGGTGCTGATGACCGCACTCTCGGCCGGGCTGGCGCTGGTGCCGCTCGCGCTGGCAGGAGGCGAGCCGGGCACCGAGATCCAGAGCCCCATGGCGGTCGTGGTACTCGGCGGGCTCCTGACTGCGGTGCTCCTGAATATGGTGGTGGTGCCGGCGCTCTTCCTCCGCTACGGCGTCGCCACGCGAATGGCCGGCGCACCCGAGGCCCGCGACGCAGAGGCCTCGCTGACCCTGGACGTGGGTTGACGCGGTTGGCGGCGGCGGAGCGCTCCGCATGCGAGGGCCGATGCAGCGGTGCCTCGTCACAGCAGAGCTAACTCACCGGGGTCCAATCACGTAGGATTTCGCCATGGTCGATGTGGGACTCGAACCCCGGACCTCTCGCAGGTGAGGCGAGCGCTCTAACCAGCTGAGCTAATCGACCGTATCGGGGGCCGAAGGGTATCCGCACCCGCGCCGGAAGGTGGCCTGCTGCCTGCGGGCCCTGACCCTTTGCCTTCCAGATCTATCAACCTGCGCCGGGACCGGAAGAAGGCCCGCTGCAGATCGTCTTCGGGCTGTTGTGCTGCGCCCGAGTGGATTCGAACCACTGGCCTCATCCTCCGGAGGCTTCCTCTTCGGGCCGACTTGCACCGACATCCACGGAACTGCGCGGTTTTTCCGTCCTCGGCGCCGGGCCGGCGAGCCCTGTGAGGGGGTCGGTGTGTTACTCACTTTGTTACTCTGGATGCCGTCGGCGCAAGCCGCAGCCGCCGGCATACCGTTGACCCGCCCCGCCATTCCACCGCCCCGCCCGCCGCCGCACCCTTGTCGGCGTGCATGCGCCCGTTCCGACCCGGAGCTCCTGGACCGCCCCTCGCGGCCCCTTTGAGCACCCTGCCTCGGCGGCGCCGCCCGACGGCCACGCCCCTCTATCCCCTCGTGCAGCAGCACCTCGAGACCTTCCTCGCCGACACCGCCGCGGCCGACCCCGACGGCGAGGGCGTGCCGCGGCGTCTGTCCCTCCTGCAACGCCCGTCGCATGGTGGGGGTGGCCGCCCATCTCACCGACCACGTCCTGCCGCCGCGCCAGTGGATGCCCTCCCTGCCGAAGCGGATCCGCCCCTTCCTGTGGCGCCCCCCCACGACACGCGCCTCACCGGCGCCTGAGGCGCAGCCGCGCCCCTCTACGGCGGACCGGCGGCTTCAGCGCGCCACTCGGCCCGATCTGCCATGTCCCGATTGCCGCCAATCGCCCGCCCGGCGATCATCGTTCAGCTCCGGCGCACTGCCGCGGTCCGCCAGCAACTCTCCTGACCGGTTCCCCAGCCGGATGCAATCTCGTCGTGGCGCCGACGATGGCGTTTGAATTTCCTATCCCTATCCGCGGCTCCGACACCCGGATTCGGATTGGGGCTCGGACCGATCCCGTTCCGACGACGGCCGGGGAGGGAACAATGCGCATACTCGTGATCGAAGACGACAAGAAGGCCGCCAGCTTCCTGGAGCGCGGGCTCCGCGAGGAAGGTTACGCGGTCGATGTCGCCCCCGACGGCGTGGATGGGAGCATGAAGGCGCACGTCTACGACTACGACGCCCTGGTCGTGGACGTGATGCTCCCGGGCAAGACCGGGTTCGAGATCGTCCACGCGTTGCGCAAGGAGCAGAAGCGGGTGCCGGTCCTCCTGCTGACCGCCCGGGATGCGAAAGACGACATCTTCGGGGGCTGGACGCCGGAGCCGACGACTACCTGACGGAGCCGTTCAGCTTCGACGAGTTGCTTGCCAGGATCCGGTCTTCCTGCGCCGGGGCGGCTCGGGTCGCGAGGAACGGCGCATCTACCGCGACGTGGACCTGGACCGGTTCAAGCACACCGCCAAGCGGGCCGGCCACGACCTGAACCTCACGCCCAAGGAGTTCCAGCTCCTGGAGAACTTCCTGCTCCGACCCGAGGACGTGGTCCGGAGGACCGAGCTTCTGGAGAAGGTGTGGGATCTGCACTTCGACCCCATGAGCAACGTGGTGGATGTACACATCGGGACTGTGCGGCGGAAGCTGAGGAAGTACGGCCCGCGGATCCTGCACACGGTTCGGGGCGTGGGCTACGTCCTGCACGGCGAATGGAAAGACGAGGAGTCATGATGCGGTCGCTGCGGTTCCGTCCCGCCGCCCGGGTTGCCGGCGGGATGACCGCGGCCATGCTGGTCATTTCCCTTGCCGGCATCATCGGCGCCCGGCCTTCCTCGACGAGGAGCCGAACGCCAACCTGCTCAACGTCGCGTCGCTGGCTGCGGCAGGCGCTCGGCTCCGCCTGAGACATGGGTGGCACCACGTCTGACACGGGAGCGGGGCGTGCGGTTGACGATGATCACGGGCGGCAACGCGCGGGTCGCGGCGCCGCTGCCCGCAAGCGCGAACGCCCGCCGGCCGATCGACGACGTCCGCTTCGCCGCCGTACCGACGCTCACCCCTCCTTCTTCGTGAGATGCGGGGCCCCGCTGATGCGGCCCGTGTATCCGTCCAGATTCCCACCGACCTCGAAGCCGCGCTCGGTGATCTCGTACTCGCGATACGCCTTGCTGTGCTGACTCCCGCGCATCTTCACCACCGCGACGACCTTCCTCAACTCCCTTTCGACCTCGACGTAGCGGAGCGAGATCAGGTCATCCGCCAGGAAGGAGATGATGTTCGGGGTGAAGCGAAGCTCCTCCTGTCCCTGGGTGATCTCCATAGTGGTGAACACGGTGATGCCGACGCCGGTGAGTGCGCCCACCAGTCGATAGAGAGATTCCCGGA
>JBPCIT010000044.1:0-4225 GCA_051006015.1 Longimicrobiaceae bacterium | reverse complement strand
CGCTCCCCGAGCACAGAAACTGGGACCGCACTCAAAAGGAGATGTTCCCCACTTGACCGGAATCTGCCCGATGCGGCGGGGGACAGGCTCCCCCGCAGCCGCCGTTGTCTCCCCGCGTGTCCGAGTCTACCTTCCCAATGACCAGCAAACAGCGAAACAGGGAAGCCGCCAAATGGACCCCTCCTTTCTCCGCGCCGACGAGTTGGGCATCCGGCTCGAGATCGTCGCCGGTCTGCCAATCTGGGAACCGGCACCAGTGCCAAAGCACCAGAAGGCTATCGATCGGATCCGTGCCTCGATCATCAAGCCACCGCCGGGATCGCGAGAGTGCGAAGGTGTTCACACCGGCAATGTCTACATTGGCTTCCCCGATGGCTCGCTGAAGCGCCCGGACATCGCAATCTTCTGCCGCGAGCCGCAGGAGGAGGAGGAGGCAATCACGCTGGTGCCGGAGGCGGTGATCGAGGTGATCAGCAGGGGCTACGAGGCGAAGGACCTCGAGATCGGCCCCTCCTTTTACCTGGCGCAGGGGGTAAAGGACGTGGTGGTGTTCAATCCCTACACGCTGGTGGTGCTGCATCGGCGGCGCGATCACGTTGCGCGGCACGTCTCGCCGGTCGAGCTGACCTTGCTCTGCGGCTGCCGCTGCCGGGTGTGATCGCCACCCCGCCTTTGGTGAAGCATGACCTGTCGCCGTGGGTCATCCCGGTGATACGAGCAGCTCCTTCACCGCCGCGAAAGGGTCCTCCGCACCGCGCGCCGCAGCGGTGATCGCATCGATAGCGAGCCGCAGGTCGCCGCCGTAGCGTTCGTAGACGCGGTCGAAGAGATCCAGGTCGCGGTAGTAGAGCCGACGCGCGATCAGGGTGGCGTTGTTCAACCGCTCGCGCTCGAAGGCGCGGTAGCGCGCGACTCGCAGCTCCGGTGCTACCCGCTCGCGGAACTCCTGCTGCGAGCGGGCGAAGACCTCCTCGCGCGTGGCGAGCTTCTGCTCGAAGGTGAGGTCCTCCCGGGCGTACAGGCTCTCCAGCTCCCCCACCATCGCGCTCAGGAAGCGGCCGAAGAGCAGCTCGTCATGCCAGCCATCGCGCGCGCGCCGGCAACGCGGCGCCTCCTCCCCTTCCCGGCCGCAGAAGAACTCGATCGCGCCGCGCGAGCCTGCGAAGTTGGCGAAGCTCTCATTGAACTGCGCCTGACCCGCCGCATAAAAGGTATTGTGCACCAGCTCGTGGATGACGGTGTTCGCCAGCCCGACCGAGTCGTAGCGCAGCAGAGTGTTCATCAGCGGGTCGTTAAACCAGCCGAGGGTGCTGAAGGCGGTGGTGGGGCGCAGGTAGGTGTCGAAGCCGCGCGCCTCCAGCCGCGCCATCTCGCGCCGCGCTGAGCGCTCGCTGAAGAAGCCTTTGTAGGGGACGCTGCCCACGATGGGGAACCACCAGGTGTGCGCGCGGAAGTCGTCCTTGCGGGCGGCGGAGAGCACCAGCGCCAGGGTGTCGGAGTCCACCCAGGAGTAGGTGGTATAGCTGTTCCCGGCATTGAGACCGAGCTCGCGCGCGGCATAGTCGCGCGCATCGAGCACCAGGCGGAGCTTCTCGCGCGTCTGCGGGTCGGTGCCAGGATCCTCGACCATCCGCGTGATCGGCTGGCGGCGGCTGAGGATTTTCGCCTGCTCGTACCCCGCGCGTAGCACGTAGAAGGGGGAGCAGGCGGAGCTGACCAGGACAAGCGCGAGAAGAAGGATCCGAAGCACCAGCGTGAACCTGCGTCCGTTAGAATTCGATGCGTACACCGCCATTGAACACGCGCCCCTCGAGCGGTGCCCAGGCGGCGGTGGTCCACCGACCCTCCGCGCTGCGCCTCGGCCGCACGAGCGGGTCGTGACGTGTCTGACGCGCGTCGGTCAGGTTCTCCGCGTTCAGGAATACCCTCATCCGCCCGAGGCGCTGTTCCGCCAGGAACCCGAGGATCACATACGGCTCGCTTACGCGGCGATACGGGTTCTCCTCCAGCGCCTGGCGCCCGGTGTAGTACAGCTCGATCCCCAGGCGGGTCCGCCCCTCCTCCTCCCACATCCCCACCACGCCAAGCGAGTGGCGCGGCGTGAGCGGCACCTCCCGCCGCCCGCCCGCCTCCCTGTCCGGCTCGCGGGAGCGGAGGAAGGTGTGGCTCGCGGTGAGGTGGAAGGGCTCGGCAGTCAGGCGCGCGAGCAGCTCGGTGCCGTAGGTGAGGGTGCGGCCTGGCAGGTTGTGGATCTCCCACCACCCGGGGCGCGTTGCGGACTCGCGCAGCGCCAGCGCTCCCTCGATGCTCGAACCGAAGAGCGTGGCGTTCAGCTCGACCGGTCTCACGACCCCGCCCAGATCGAGGGCGGCGGTGCGGGCCTGCTCCGCCCGCACGCCCTCCAGTGGCAGCAGGCGAGCCAGTCCCGTCTCCTCCGTCTCATCCGTGAAGGGCGTGGGCGCGAAGTAGCCGGTTCCGGCGGAGAGGCGCAGGTTCCACTCGGCGAACGGCCGCAGCAGCAGGGAGAGACGCGGGCTGAGGAAGGCGCCGTACTCGCTGTGGTGGTCCGCGCGCGCACTCGCCGCCAGTGTCGCCCATCCCCCGAGCGTGTACTCGTCCTGGGCGAAGATCGAGGGAATCAGGTAGCGGTAGTCCAGCCCCGCCACATCGCGGCCGCGGAAGCTCTCCTGCTGTAGCGCCAGCCCGCCCACCCATGCATGGGCGCCGACCACGCCCGAGAGCGCGGCCTCAGCGAAAAGAGTGGTGTGCGTGTCCCGCTCCCGCACTACGCCGAAGAGGTGCTCGTGCTGCTGGCGGGTGGCGGAGGCACGGGTGCTGAGCAGCCAGCGATCCGCCACCAGGAGGCGCCCCACTAGCCCGCCATCCACTCGCCGCGTGTCCAGCTCCTCGCGAAAGGGAGCGCCGTCCGGCGCGACCATGCCCGGTAGTGTGCCGCCGCGGCGTTCCTCCGCCGTCCCGCCGACGGTGAGCATCACCGAGCGTCCGGCGCCGTCGTTCCAGAAGAGCCGCGGGCGCACCGCCCCGCGCCGATGAGCGGGCACATCCGCCCAGCCGTCGCCATCCAGGTCCACCCGCTCCTGCAGGTGCGCGCCGCCGAGCAGCGTGTACCCCCACTGCGCTCCGAGCGGCGCGGAGGACCAGAGCACGGCATCGCCGCCGGACTGGCTCGTCGCGTTGAGCAGCAGCTCGCGCTCGTCGCCGGGGCGGCGGGAGACGAGGTTGATGACCCCACCCAGCGCGGAAGCGCCGTAGAGCGCCGAAGCAGCACCCTTGATCACCTCGACCTGCGCGAGGTCCATCGGCGGGATCTGGAGCAGGCCGAGCGATCCGGTCTGCGCGCCGTGCAGCGGCAGGCCGTCGGAGAGCACCTGGGTGTAGCGGCCGCGCAGCCCCTGCACGCGGATGTTGGCGCCGCCAAGGGAGGCGGAGGTGGTCTGGACGCGAAGCCCCGCCGTCTCGTTCAGCAGCATGGCGATGTTGCCGGGAGTCATCAGCAGCTTCTCCTCCACCTCCTCGCGCGTGAGCACCTCGACCCGGATCGGTTCGTCCTCGATGCGGCGCTCGGTGCGCGTGGCAGTCACCACGATCCCCTCCGTCTCGATCGCCACCTCCTCGAGATGAACCTGCACACGCATCTCCGCTCCCGCGGCGACGACGAGAGGCAGAGACTCCGTAGCGAACCCCAGCTTCTCGACCGAGAGGCGGTACGCTCCCGGCGTGAGCGTCAGGATGGCCTCGCCCTGCGCGTTGCTCAGCACGGCGCGGCGGCCGGCGCGCACCCTCGCCAGCGGCACGGGTCCCGCATCGCTCCACACCTGCACGATGACTCGGGCCGCGGGCTCCTGCGCTGCCAGCGCGGGAGCACACACCACGAGCAGGAGCAGCAGGAGATGCGCTCCGCCCTTCATTCCACCACCTCGACCTGGCGCCATCTCCTCACCGAGTTGATCAGGAACACCGCCTCGGCGCGGCGAAGATCCTCCGGCCGCAGCGTCCTCTCGCGAATCGCTCCGCTGCGCAGCAGCGACTCGCGAAAGACCCCCGGCAGCAGCCCCGCCTCCAGCGGCGGCGTCCAGAGCTGCCCACCGAGGCGAACCACAAGGTTCGCGATGGTGGACTCGGTCAGCTCGCCACGCTCGTTGACCAGCAGCACGTCGTCGCAATCCGGGCGGTCGGCGGCGCGGCTCTCGTAGAGCTGCCGCTG
>JBPCIT010000043.1:0-9078 GCA_051006015.1 Longimicrobiaceae bacterium | reverse complement strand
CCCCCGGGCGAGCGGGCCAACAACGGCTTCATCAGCCGCGTGCGGCCCGACGGGGAGATGGAGCAGCTGCACTTCATCATGGGCGGTACGGGCGGGGTCATGCTGCACGCGGCGCGCGGCATGACCATCGTCGGGGATACGCTCTGGGTCGCCGACGCCGACGCGCTGCGGGGATTCCACCGTCGCACCGGGGCACCGCTGGCGAGCGTGGACCTTTCGGCATTCGATCCCGGCTTTCCCAACGACGTTGCCCCCGGTCCGGACGGGGCGCTGTACGTGACCGATACGCCGCGGAACCGCATCTACCGCATCGCCGGGGGCGCCGCGAGCGTGGCGCTGGAGGACAGTACGCTGAACCGCCCCAACGGCATCACCTGGGACCGGTACGCGCGGCGGATGATCGTGGTGCCCTTCGGCGGTCGGCAGGTGCTCTACGGGTGGCAGCCGGGCACGCAGACGCTGGAGACCCTTGCCACCGGCCCCGGCGGCAGGTACGACGGGGTGGAGGTGCTCGGCGACGGCCGCATCCTGGTGGCGAGCCAGGCGGACTCGAGCCTGCACCTCTTCGTGAACGGGCAGGTGCGCGCCTCCATCCGCACCTCCGGAGCACCTGCCGACATCGGGGTGGATACCCGCCGCCAGCGCGTCGCCGTCCCCTTCGTCGCGCTGAACCAGATCGAGATCCACCCCATTCCGACCGCTCCCTGAGGCGGCTGGCGCGGCGGGCCCCCTCCCCCGGCCCCTCCCCCGAATTCGGGGGAGGGGAGAAGTGCAGTGCCTGCCGTAGCGCCACCATCGAGGTTCGGCAGGATGGAGTGGCGCTGCGCTGCGCGCACCAGAAAACTCCCCCTCTCCCAGAAGTGGGAGGGGGGGTTGGGGGGTGAGGGCCCGCGAGCCGGAGAGGGGGCGCGGCGCCGGCCGCTCAGCCGCTGATCCTTCGCACCCGCATCGCCTGCGGATCCCAGCCGTAGGGGCGCCCGTCGAAGTAGCTGCTGTTGGTGAGCAGCGAGGGAGCCGCGGCGCGGAAACCGAACACCGCGTCCTCGACCACCGGCTGCCGCGAGCGCACGCTGGCGAAGAAGTTCCGGAAGTGGTCGAAGAGATCGTTGTAGCCGGGGGGCGGTACGAAGGTCTCTGTGGTCTGCGGCGACACCTCCGGGGCCCGCTCCGGGTACTCGGCCCGGTACTGCTTCATGAACTCCTCCTGCAGCGCCTGCGGGAAGGTGTTGATGGTGTAGCCCGGCTCCCTCGGTCTGGTCACGCGCGCCAGCGTCACCCGGTTGTCGATGGTGAGCACCCCCTCCGGGCCGATGAAGCGGAAGGCGGAGCCCTCGCCCCCGCCGGACGCGAAGTTCACCCGCATCGAGATGTTGAACGCCGGGTGCTGATCCGTCTTCGGGTAGTCGTAGATGCCGACGACCACGTCGGGCACGTCGCGTCCATCCGTCCAGTAGCGCAGGCCGCCGGTCGCCGAGACGCGCGTCGGACCCAGGCTGGGCAGCACGTAGTGGATCCCCGAGAAGAGATGCACGAAGAGGTCGCCGGGGATGCCGGTGCCGTAGTCGCGGTAGTTGCGCCAGCGGAAGAGGCGGATCGGCTCGAAGGGCCGCCTCGGCGCCTTGCCGAGGAAGCGGTTCCAGTCGACGTTCTGCGGTGAGGCGTCGGGCGGGAGGGAGTACTGCCAGGCGCCGATCGGGGAGTTGCGATCGAGGTACACCTCGATGTAGTTCAGCTCGCCGATCGCCCCGGAGGCGAGCAGCTCCTTGGCCTTGGCGTAGACGATCGAGCTGACGCGCTGGCTGCCCACCTGCAGGATGCGGTTCGTCCTGCGCTCCGCCTCGATCACGCCCGGACCCTCGCTCACCTGGTGGATCATCGGCTTCTCGACGTACACGTCCTTGCCGGCGTTCATCGCATCGATCGCCATCCGCGCGTGCCAGTGGTCGGGCGTGGCGATGAGCACCGCGTCCACGTCCGGGCGCGCCAGGATCTCGCGGTAGTCGCGCGTGGTGAAGAGGTGGTCGCCGAAGGTCTCCCTGGCACGCACCAGCCGCCCGTCGTACACGTCGGCCACGGCGACCAGCTCGACACCCGGGACGCGGAGCGCGGTCTGCGTATCGTAGGTACCCTGCAGGCCGATCCCGATGGTCGCCAGCCCGATACGGTCGTTCGCCGAGCGCGGCGCGGCAGGGATGGTCTCCTCCGGAGGAAGCTGTATCACCCGCGTCGTCCCGGCTGCCGCGCCGGGGAAGGCGCTGCCCACCGCACCTGCTGCGAGGGCGGCGCCGGTGTGCTTCAGGAACTCGCGGCGTGAGGTCCGTTGATCACTCATCGCATCTCCTCCGCTGGGCGCCGCGTCTCCTGTCGGCGCGGGTTGGAAGTGGCATGGGGATGCTGTTCGGGAGGCCCCGTCATGGCGATTTACCCCCATGATAGTGTTCGCCGGCGAGGTCCGATAGTAGCTTGAGCTTCGTACCTGAAAGCCCCAAAGCAAACCCGGGAGGGGACACTCGTGCCTGAAATCCACCCGATCGCGATTCTGATCGTCGGCATGATCACGGTCGTCGGGATGATCGTGGTGCTGCGCCTCAACGCCTTTCTGGCGCTGATCAGCGCGGCCCTCATCGTCAGCCTGCTCTCCCCGGGGGAGACCGCTACCAAGATCAGCCGGGTCGCCGAGGCCTTTGGAAGCACCGCGGGCAGCATCGGGATCGTGATCGCGCTGGCGGCGATCGTCGGCAAGGCGATGCTCGACAGCGGCGCCGCGGACCGGGTGGTCCGCATGTTCCTCGCCTGGCTGGGAGTGGAGCGTGGTCCGGCGGCGCTGATGGCGAGCGGCTTCGTCCTCTCGGTGCCGGTCTTCTTCGACACCGTCTTCTTCCTGCTGCTACCGCTCGCGCGCTCCATGTATCAGCGCACCGGCCGCCACTACCTGAAGTACCTCATGGTGGTCTCGGCGGGCGCGGCGATCACGCACACGCTGGTTCCGCCCACCCCCGGGCCGCTGGTCATCGCCGGAACCCTGGGGGTGGACCTGGGGCTGATGATGCTGGTGGGCCTTCTGGTGGCTCTTCCCTCCGCCGTGGTGGGTTTCCTCTTCTCGGGCTGGCTGGACCGGCGGATGCCCGTGCCGCTGCGCACCGAGGCGAGTGGCGTTCCGGAAACGGAGCCCGTCGAGGATCGTCAGCTGCCGGGCCTGCTGCCCTCTCTGCTCCCGATCCTCCTGCCGGTGCTGCTGATCTCGGCCAACACGATCGTCTCCACCCTGGCGCGTGGCGAGGGCGATGCCCCGGGCGCGTGGTCGATGGCGGCGCCGTACGCCTCGCTCGTCGGGAACGCGAATCTGGCGCTGCTGCTCTCGGCCGCGATCGCGCTCTGGGTCTACTACGCGCAACGAAAGCCGACTCCGACGGAGCTGGCGCGTTCGGTGGAGGAGGCGTTGATGAGTGCCGGCGTGATCATCCTGATCACGGCGGCGGGCGGCGCCTTCGGCGCGATGCTGCGGGCCGCGGAGATCGGACCGGCGATCGGCGGGCTCTTCCCGGCGCGAGCCGGCGCGCCGGGGATGATTCTGCTGGCCCTGGCGTTCGGGGTGGCCAGCCTGCTCAAGATCGCGCAGGGCTCGAGCACCGTGGCGATGATCACCGCCTCCGGGATGATCGCTGCGATGGTCGCGGATCCCGGCACGCTCCGCTTCCACCCGGTCTACCTCGCGACCGCGATAGCCAGCGGCTCCCTGGTCGGCTCCTGGATGAACGACAGCGGCTTCTGGATCTACACCAAGATGGGCGGCCTGACCGAGGTCGAGGCGCTCCGCTCCTGGACCCCGCTCCTCGCCCTGCTCGGCCTTGCGGGGATGGGGACCACGGTTATTCTTGCCCTGGTCATGCCGCTGGTGTAGTCGCGCGGCGCGCTCTGGAAATCCAGATTCACCTGCCGTACAGAGAAAGGAGGCGCGTTCGTGCGCTACCGGAGATTCGGGCGAACCGGCTGGCAGGTCAGCGAGATCGGCTATGGGATGTGGGGGATGGCGGGATGGACCGGCTCGGACGACGACCAGTCGCTCGACGCGCTGCAGCTCGCGGTCGACCTCGGTTGCAACTTCTTCGATACCGCCTGGGGCTACGGCGAAGGCCACAGCGAGCGGCTGCTCGGGGAGCTGGTGCGTGCCAATCCCGACCGCAAGCTGTACACCGCCACCAAGATTCCTCCCCGGAACTGGACCTGGCCCTCGCGCCGCGGCTTCCGGCTGGAGGATGTCTTTCCCCCCGACCACATCCGCGAGTACACGGAGAAGAGCCTCGCCAACCTGGGGCTGCCGAGCCTCGATCTGATGCAGTTCCACGTCTGGGAGGACGACTGGGCGGAGGACGAGCGCTGGCAGCGAGCGGTCGAGGAGCTGAAGCGTGAGGGGCTGGTGCAGGCGTTCGGCGTCAGCATCAACCGCTGGGAGCCGTGGAACGCGCTGCGCACCCTGCGCACCGGAATGATCGACGCCGTGCAGGTGATCTACAACATCTTCGATCAGGCGCCGGAGGACGAACTCTTCCCACTCTGCCGCGAGCTGGAGATCGGGGTGATCGCGCGCGTCCCCTTCGATGAAGGCACGCTGACCGGCCGGCTCACGACGGAGAGCCGCTGGCCGGAGGGCGACTGGCGCAACACGTACTTCGTACCCGAAAACCTCATTCCCAGCGTCGAGCGGGCGGACGCGCTGAAGCCGCGGGTGCCGCCGGAGATGACGATGCCGGAGATGGCGCTGCGCTTCATCCTCTCGAATCCCGACGTACACACCACCATTCCCGGGATGCGGAAGCCGGAGCACGTGCGCGCCAATCTGGCCAGCAGCGACGCGGGGCCGCTCCCCACCGATCTACTTGCAGAGCTTCGGGAACATCGCTGGGATCGCGAGCCGACCGAGTGGTCGCAGTAGCGGGCGTGTGACCCCCGCAGTGAAAGGCTGTCCCGCATGGAGCTGGGCATCTACACCTTCGCCGAAACGACGCCCGATCCCGCCACGGGCGAGACGGTCAGCGCCGAGCAGCGGCTGCGCGACCTCCTCGAGGAGATCGAGCTGGCCGACCAGGTCGGCCTCGACGTCTTCGGCGTCGGCGAGCACCACCGCCCGGACTTTGCGGTCTCCGCCCCGGCGGTCGTGCTGGCCGCCGCTGCGGCGCGTACGCAGCGCATTCGCCTGACGAGCGCGGTCTCGGTGCTCAGCTCCGACGACCCGGTCCGCGTCTTCCAGCAGTTCGCCACGCTGGATCTGCTCTCCGGCGGACGGGCGGAGATCATGGCTGGCCGCGGCTCGTTCATCGAGTCCTTCCCCCTCTTCGGCTACGACCTGGCCGACTACGACGCGCTCTTCGCCGAGAAGCTCGACCTGCTGCTGAAGCTGCGCGAGAGTGAGCGCATCACCTGGACGGGCAAGCACCGCGCGCCGCTGAACGACCTCGGCGTCTATCCCCGGCCGGTTCAGGACCCGCTGCCCGTCTGGATCGCCGTGGGCGGCACCCCGCAATCGATCGTGCGCGCCGGCACCCTCGGGCTGCCGCTCGCGCTGGCGATCATCGGTGGCGCGCCGGAGCGCTTCGCCTCCCTGGTGGAGCTCTACCGCGAGAGCGCGCGCCGGGCCGGCCACGACCCCGCGCGGCTCCCCGTCAGCATCAACTCCCACGGCTTCATCGCCGACAGCTCACAGCAGGCCGCCGACGAGGCGTTCCCGCCCTTCGCGACGACGATGGACCGGATCGGGAGGGAGCGCGGCTGGCCGCCAATGACCCGGGCGGGCTTCGATGCCTCGCGGACGCGGCGCGGCGCCAACTTCGTGGGCAGCCCGCAGGAGGTGATCGAGAAGATTCTCTTCCAGCACCAGATCTTCGGCCACCAGCGCTTCCTCGTCCAGTTCACCGTCGGCACGCTGCCGCACGACAAGGTGATGCGCTCGATCGAGCTGCTGGGCACCGAGGTCGCCCCGGTGGTCAGGCGGGAGATTGGCCAGAAGACAGCGTAGCGGTGGAGCGCTCGCGAACCTGCTCCGAGGTGAGGCCGAAGATGGGCGGCGTCTCCACCCCGATCATCCCGAGCATCAGGTAGAGCTGCCCGCGATGGTGGACCTCGTGCTCGACCATGGCGCGCAGCCACTTCCAGACCGCGAGCGAGGCGCCGCCCGGCGTCGTGCAGCGCCGCTGCAGATCCTCATCCGAGAGGGCGCGGAAGATCGCCATCGCTTCCGCGTGCATCTCCTCGAAGTAGCCCCGAACGGCGTCCGCCCCATCCGCCAGCTCACGTCCATGTCCCGGGTAGGCGGAGGGGCGGCCGGCGGCGTTCTCCGCGAACATGTAGCGCTCCAGCGCGGCGAGATGCCGGACCAGGTCGCCGAAGCTGAAGCGGCCCGGTGCATGCCGCCACTCCATCTGCTCGTCCGGGACGCAGGCGACGACGCGCCGCGTCCGCTCGCGGATGCCCTCGTAGTAGTCGAGGAACGATGTGACGGATCGGATCTCCACCTGTCTCTCCTGAGCAAGGGTGTCATCGTGCCTTCCCCGGCAGTATGGTGGGACAGGCGGAGGCGGTCAACGCCGGAGATGCGTTGCGCTGGAACAACCAGTGCGGGGGGAGAACGGCGGGCGTGAGATCTCTCGCGATTCGAGGAGCCAATGAAAGCTAGGCCGTACGTTCTGGCAGAGACGACCTGGAAGACGGTAAGGGCTACGCAATACGAGGTGGCTGTCCTTCCCTGGGGCGCCACGGAGGCTCACAACTACCATCTTCCCTACGGCACCGATACGATACAGTGCGATCGCATCGCCGCGGAAGCCGCTCGGGTGGCCTGGGAGGCCGGGGCGCGCGTGGTGGTGCTGCCGGCGGTTCCCTTCGGGGTGCAGACGGGGCAGCTCGACATTCCGCTCTGCCTGAACCTGAACCCCAGCACGCAGGCCGCGGTTCTGGGCGATCTCGCCCGCGCCCTGAGCGGCCAGGGATTGCGCAAGCTGGTCATCCTCAACGGCCACGGTGGAAACGACTTCCGGCAGATGATCCGCGAGTTGCAGCCGCAGGTGGAGATCTTCCTCTGCGCGGTCAACTGGTACAGGGTCGTCGAGCAGGGTTCCTACTTCGAGGACCTCGGCGATCACGCGGGCGAGATGGAGACGAGCGTGATGCAGTCCGTGGCTCCGGACCTCGTGCTCCCGCTCGCGGAGGCAGGCGAAGGGAGGGAGCGGCGGTTCCGCATCGCCGCATTCCGCGAGGGCTGGGCGTGGGCGCCCCGGCAGTGGACGCAGGTCTCCGCCGACACCGGGGTTGGAGATCCACGGGCGGCAAGCGCCACAAAAGGTGCTCGGTACCTGGCGGCGGTCGTGGAGCGTATCGGCGGGTTTCTCGTGGATCTGGCCGCGGCAGATCCAGCGGATCTCTATGAGAGCGGATCCGTTCGCACGGAGCAGCACGACCGCTCCCTCTCCGGCACCAGCGGGTGAATTCGGCTTTCCTCGATACTGGCCACGGTTGCACATGACCCTCGTTCAAGCACTCCCAGCGCTCTGTCTGCTCCTGTCGCTGCTCGGCGCCTGCCGCGACGCCGACGACCCGCGGGAGCTCCAGCCACTCGCCTCCTTCGACACCGCGCGCGTGCAGATCGTCACCGCGTCCGACACGCTTTCGCTACGCGTCGAAGTCGCCGGCACCGAGGAACAGCGCGCCTCCGGCCTCATGGAACGCCCGAGCCTTCCCGCCGATGCCGGGATGCTCTTCACCTATACGGCAGAACAGCCGGGCGACCGGGGCTTCTGGATGTACCGCACACAGATCCCCCTGGACATCGCCTTCCTCGACGAGGAGGGCCAGATCCTGGTGATCCTGGCGATGGAGCCCTGCACCAGCCCGGATCCGCAGTGGTGTCCCGGCTATCCACCGGGGGTGCCGTACCATGCGGCGCTGGAGGTCAACCAGGGATACTTCGCCCGGCATGGCATCGGCCCAGGCGATCGGGTCGTGCTGCCGGATCTCCCGAGATCCGCGCCTCAGCCGTAGCTCTTCTCGCTGATGCACCACCGTTTCTCCCTAACGGTGGTGCGTGCGGCAAGAGGCCCTCACCCCCCACCCCCCTCTCCAGCATGCGGGAGAGGGAGAGCCGAGCGAGGTGGGCGTGAGGGCCGGCCATGTACTATCACTCTGCAGAGCCGGTGTGACGGTCCTCAGAAGGGGAGGTCCTCCTCCGCACCGCCGTAGCCGGGAAGCTCGAACGCCTTCTCACGCACTGCTCCCTTCGCGGTACGAGCGCGCTCGCGGGGCGCGGGGGCGCGCTCGGTGGTCTCCGCGGGTGCATCGGCGTCGCGGCCGCCGAGCATCATCAGGTCGCGCGCGTTGATCTCGGTGACGTAGCGGGTCTGCCCCTCCTTGTCCTCGTAGGAGCGGTACTGGATCTCGCCCTCGATGTAGAGGCGCTCGCCCTTCCTGAGGAAGCGCTCGACCACCTCGACCAGCTTCCCCCAGACGACGATGCGGTGCCACTCCGTCCTCTCCTGCTGCTCCCCCTGCGCGTCCGTCCAGCGGCGGTTGGTGGCGAGGGAGAACTGGGCCATCTGCTGGCCGCCGGTGGTGGTGCGGATCTCCGGATCCGAACCGAGGTTGCCGATCAGGATGGCTTTGTTCAGGCTGCGCGACATGGGACTCTCCCGGTGACAGGATGACGAGATGGGGTGTGCGCGGCAGGGCACGCGCACCCTAACGACCTCATCTTGTCCACCAAAGAAAAGCCGAAGATCGCCTGGAGAGGAGAGAGTGGAAGAACGCCTCGAAGCCTCGTGCGCCGGCGCTTGTGCCCTGCCCTCTCGCAGGCTATCCTGCACGCCCGCACCGAGCCGATCGGCACCTGACCTCGACCGCTGCCACGGAGCCTGACGCGATCATGACGCCCGAGCGTTTCCTTCTCTCCCGAAGCCGTAGCTGGCTGGTGGCCGGCGCCATCGTCGCTGCGCTGGCGGTGGGGTGCGCCCCGCGCGCGCCGCTGCCCGCGGCAAGCTCGGGCAGCGGCAGGTGGGAGCTGCTCCCGGCCGGCGAGCAGCCCACCCTTCGCCA
>JBPCIT010000042.1:0-12775 GCA_051006015.1 Longimicrobiaceae bacterium | reverse complement strand
GCTCTCCCTCCGTCGGGGGAGAGCCGCGCCGCATCATCACGCTCTCTGCAGGAGAACCGTATGAACAGCGAGCCCCATGACTCCGCCGGCGCCGGGGCGCCCGGGCGCATCTCCTCCCGTCAGATTTACGATGGACGGATCGTCAACCTGAATGTGGACACTGTACGCTTTCCGGACGGCTCGACCGGCGAGCTGGAGATGATCCGCCACTCCGGCGCGGCCGCCGTCCTCCCGCTGCTCGACGAGGGTGACGGCGAGGAGCCGCAGGTCGTCCTCATCAGGCAGTATCGCTACGCCACGGACGGCTACATCTACGAGGTGCCCGCCGGGCGCCCCGATGCCCCGGGAGAGGAGTGGGAGCTGTGCGCGCGTCGGGAGCTCGCGGAGGAGACCGGCCTGCGCGCCGGCAAGCTCCAGCGGCTCACCACCATCTACACCACCCCGGGCTTCACCGACGAGCGCATCCACCTCTTCCTCGCCACCGAGCTGACGGAGGGGGCGCAGTCTCGCGATCAGGACGAGTTCATGGAGGTCGTCAGGATGCCGCTCTCGGAAGCGCTCGCCCTGATCCGCGACGGGGAGATCGTGGATGCCAAGAGCATCTGCACGCTGCTCTACGCCGCCGGTTTCGTCCTCGCTCTATGAGCGGAGGAAGGCGCGCCGCGGGCTGTTCCCTTTCGACGACGGAGTGTCCCCGGTGGCGGACACCGCCCGCACTGCCCGCGAAGCTCGCATGTTCGTAAACACCATTTTCACAACGACTTGCAGTGTGCCACCACCGACTCCTCGCATGGTATGCTTCCTGCTCTTTACCGGTCCGCGAGCGGTGGCCGGGTGGGTTCCGCGCACCTGGCCATCTTTTCAGATAGATTCCGGTAGCATCCTTTCATGGGGGTTCCGCATGGTAGAAGCATTTGGTAAGGACACCGTCCCTCATACCGGTCCCCAGTCGCAGAGCAGCCGTCTGAAGGAGCTGGATGACAGCGCGCTGGTCGCGCGGTTTCTCGAGGGGGAGAAGAGGGCATTCAACGAGCTGGTCGAGCGCTATCAGACCCGGCTGCTGAACTTCGTCTATCGGACGACCGGCGACCGGGAGCGCGGCGAGGATCTGGTGCAGGAGACCTTCATCCGCGTCTACCGGCACCTGCACCGCTTCGACCAGACGAAGAAGTTCTCGACCTGGATCTACACCATCGCGTCGAACCTGGCGAAGAACGAGCTGCGCAACCGTTCGCGCAACCCGCTGGTGCTCTTCCAGACGATCAAGAAGAACTGGGATGCGGACCAGCGCCCGCTCGAGTGGGAGGACAACACCTATCGGCCGGACGACCTCTTCCGTAAGCGGCACCTGAAGCAGATGGTCGAGACGGCGGTCGAGGAGCTGCCGGAGCATCACCGCATCGTTTTCATGCTGCGGGAGATGGAGGGGAAGACGTACGAGGAGATCGCGGAGATCACCGGGTGCAACCTGGGGACGGTCAAGAGCCGGCTGAACCGAGCGCGCAATAATTTCGCGCAGATCATCGCCCCACTGCTCGAGTAGTTCCTCGCCCGCTTCGGCGGGAACACGCGAGAGGCTTTCGCGTAGAAGGGAGACGCAAATGCGGACCCCGGCAACTGCCGGGGCCGCAGCAGCCGTTTCCCTTTTTCGTGCGACGGAGTGATGGTGGATTGTTCGCAGTTTCTCGATGGCTACTCCGAGTACCGGGACGGGCTGCTCGGCGATAGCACGCGAGAGGCCTTCCTGGCCCATCTGGCCGCGTGCCAATCCTGTTCCCGCTACGACCGTGTGGTGAGTCGGGGTACGGAGCTCTTCCGCGAGCTGCCCCGGCTGGAGTGCTCGGACGACTTCATGCCGCGGCTGCAGCACCGCATCTTTCACCTGGACGACGAGCTGAAGGGATTCGGTCGCCATACCTCGGGCACCTCGGCGATGTTGACCTTCACCATTGCCGCCCTCTTCGCGCTCGCTGCCTGGCTGCCGGCACTGCGGTCGGCTCCTGCTGTGGTGCAGCTTCCGGCGGTCGCCGCCCGCGCCCCGCAGCCGCCCGTCCACGCTCCCGCGCTCTTCCGCGGCGGCCCGCTGCTCGCCCCGGAGAACAGCGCGAACGTGGCGCGCGAGTGGAACGTCATGAGCGCTCCGCCGACCCAGAATCTCTTCTTCCGCTACTCGCCGATGGGTGTCTCCACGGTGCAGACCGTGCTGAACCCGTAGACGACCTCCCGAGCTGCCGGCGCGGCTCGGGTTTTTTCTTTCTGCTCGCTGCCAGACCCCATCCGTGGCGCTGATCGGCTACGACTCCCTGCTGGAGCTGCTGGCGAAGCGGCCCCCCGGCGGCAGCTTCTTCTTCTTCGGAGAGGAGGAGTTCCTCCGCGAGGAGGCTGTCTCCCGCGCCGTTGCCGCGCACCTCGACCCCGCGACGCGCGACTTCAACTTCGATCAGCTCCGCGGCGGCGACGTCTCCCCGGAAGGAATCGCCTCGGTGCTCGCGACCCCGCCGATGATGGCGGAGTGGCGGGTGGTGGTGGTGCGTGAGGCGCAGGGGCTCTCCCCCAAGGCGCGCGAGGCCGTACAGGCGGTGGTGGAGGCTCCCCCGCCGGGGCTGGCGCTGATCCTCTCCGCCGCCATTCCGGCGGGCTCGAAGGCGAAGTTCTACTCCGATCTGCAGAAGCACGCCCGCTCCGTCGAGTTCGCCGCCATCGAGGCGCTCGATGCCCCCGGCTGGCTGATGGAGCGCGCCTCCGCGGTACACGGCCTGGAGCTGCAGACGGAGGCGGCGCGCGCGCTGGTGGCCGCACTGGGGACGAGCCTCGGTGTGCTGATCTCCGAGCTGGAGAAGCTGGCCGCCTACGTGCAGGAGCGCCGCGCCATCACCCTGGAGGACGTACGCGCGGTGAGCGGCTCGATCCCCCGCGCAGACCGCTGGCAGTGGTTCGACCTGGTGGGCGAGCGGCGGTTGGAGGAGGCGCTGCGGCAGCTTCCTGTTCTGCTCGACAGTGGCGAGTCCGGCGTGGGGCTGGTGATGGGGATGACCAGCCAGCTCCTGCGGGTGGCGCTGGTGTGCGCGGGGGGGCAGGGCGCGCTCGAGAAGGAGCTGAAGCCCTATCAGCGCTGGCTCGCGCGGCGCATCGCCCCGCAGGCGCGAAGGTGGACGCTGCCGGAGGTCGAGGCCGCCCTCCACGAGCTGCTGCGCACCGACCGCCTCCTCAAGTCTGCCTCCCTCACCGACCGCCAGGCGATGGAGGAGCTGCTGTTGCGCCTCCAGATGCTCGCCCCGCTGCGCGGCGCCGCCTGAGCGTGCGCCCTCGCCCCGCACGGTTGCCGAGCGGCCATGCCCTGCCTATCTTGTGATTGTTCTCACCCGGCGTTCCAGGTGTACTCGCGTTTCGGCTCTAGCCCCCTCTGATGGCGTCAGAAGATACTCCGCTGATGCAGCAATGGCGTGAGGTCAAGGCCCGCCATCCCGACGCGCTGATCTTCTTCCGTGTCGGCGACTTCTACGAGATGTTCAACGAGGACGCCGAGGAGGGAGCCCGCCTGCTGGACCTGACGCTGACCTCCCGCAACAACGGCAGCTCGCGCGCCCCGCTCGCCGGGGTGCCGGTGCACGCGCTCGACACCTACCTCGAGCGACTGGTCGCGCTCGGCCGCCGCGTCGCCATCTGCGAGCAGGTGGAGGATCCCGCGCTGGCGAAGGGGATCGTCCGCCGCGAGGTGACGCAGACCGTCACTCCCGGCGCCATCTTCTCGGACAACCTGCTCGACTCCCGCCGCAACAACTTCCTGGTGGCGCTCGCGGGCGATCCGGCGGGGGAGGCGCCGCTCGGGATGGCGCTCGCCGACCTCTCGACGGGTGAGCTGGTGCTGCAGGCTGTGGGTTGGCAGGAGCTGCGCGACGTGCTCTCGCGCACCGACCCCTCCGAGCTGCTGCTGGCGCGCTCCTGGGAGATCTTCTCCCTTCCGGTGGATGATGCGCTGATCACCTACCGCGGCGACTGGCTCTTCGACGCGGAGAACGCGGCGGAGCTGCTAAAGCGGCACTACGGAGTGCTCAACCTGGAGGGCTTCGGCCTGGGCGGCGCCGATCCGGCGCTGATCGGCGCCTGCGGCGCGCTGGTCGCCTACCTCGTCGAGGTGCAGCCCACGGGACAGGGGCACCTGCGCGCGCCACGCCTCGAGCGTGGTGGTGCCTGCATGCAGCTGGACGAGATGACCTGCCGCAACCTCGAGTTGGTCGAGCCGCTGCGCGGCGACGCCGCCGGCGGCACGCTGCTAGGGGTGCTGGACGAGGCGCTCACCCCGATGGGCGGGCGGCTGCTGCGCCGCTGGCTGCTCGCGCCGCTGCTGGAGCCCGCAGCGATCGAGTGGCGGCTGGCGGCGGTGGCGGAGCTGGTGGAGAACGCCGAGCGCCGCCGCACCGTCCGCGCGGCGCTCGCCGAGATCCGCGACCTGGAGCGGCTGGCGGTGAAGGTGGCGTCGGGCCGGGCGATGCCGCGGGAGATGCTGGCGCTGGGCTTCTCGCTGGAGCGCGTTCCGCCGCTGATCGAGGCGCTCGCCCGCGTCGAGGCGCCGCTGCTGCGCGAGCACCTCGAGGGGAGGGACCCGCTGGAGGATGTGCGCTCGCTGGTGGATGGGGCGATCGATCCCGCGGCCCCGCCCACCCTCGCCGAGGGAGGCGTGATGCGCACCGGCTATGACGCGGAGCTGGACCAGCTGCGCGCGGTGCGCGACGGCGCGGTGGAGTGGATCGCCCGGCTGCAGACACGGGAGCGCGAGCGCACCGGCATCGGCTCGCTCAAGGTCGGCTTCAACAAGGTCTTCGGCTACTACCTCGAGGTCACCCGCGCCAACCTGGACCGGGTGCCGGAGGAGTACCACCGCAAGCAGACGATCGCTAACGGTGAGCGCTACGTCACCCCCGAGCTGAAGGAGTGGGAGGAGCGGGTGCTCGGCGCGGAGGAGAAGATCACCGCGCTCGAGGCGCGCCTCTTCACCGAGCTGCGCGGGCGCGTCGCGCGGGAGGTGCCGCGGCTGCAGCGTCTTGCCGATCATGTCGCCGCGCTGGACGTACTCGCCACGCTGGCGGAGGTCGCGGTGCGCCGCGGCTACGTGCGGCCCGAGATCGAGGCCGGCTTCGCCCTCGAGATCCGCGGCGGCCGCCATCCCGTGGTCGAGACGATGATGCCCGCTGAGAGCTTCATCCCCAACGACGTCGCGCTGGACGAGGAATCGCGGGTGATGATCCTCACCGGCCCCAACATGGCGGGCAAGTCCACCGTGCTGCGGCAGGTCGGGCTGATCGTGCTGCTGGCGCAGATCGGCTCCTTCGTCCCCGCGCGGCATGCGTGTATCGGCATCGTGGACCGCATCTTCACCCGCGTGGGCGCCTCGGACAACCTCTCGCGCGGGCAGTCCACCTTCATGGTGGAGATGAACGAGACCGCCGCGATCCTGCACGGCGCCACGGCATGCTCGCTGGTGCTGCTCGATGAGATCGGCCGCGGCACCTCGACCTGGGACGGGATGAGCGTCGCCACCGCGGTCACCGAGCACCTGCACGACCGGCTGGGTGCCAAGACGATCTTCGCCACCCATTACCACGAGTTGACGCGGCTCGCGGAGCGGCTCTCCGCGGTGGTGAACTTCAGCGTCGCAGTGCGCGAGCAGGGGGACGACATCCTCTTCCTGCGGCGGCTGGTGCCCGGCGGGGCGGACCGCTCCTACGGGGTCGAGGTTGCGCGACTGGCCGGTCTCCCGGCGGAGGTGGTGCAGCGCGCACGGGCGCTGCTGCGCGAGCTGGAGAACGGCGACCATGTGGAGCTCCGCGCCCCGGCGCGATCCCGCCGCAGTGCGCCCGAGGCGCAGCTTGCGCTCTTCCAGCCCCCGCCGCATCCTGCGCTAGCGCGGCTGCAGGGGCTCGAGGTCGATGAGCTGACGCCGCTGCAGGCGCTGAATCTGCTGGCGGAGCTCTCCGCGCTCGTCCGCGGCACGGCTTCCTGACGGCGAGTTGATCGTGACCTTTCGTCCTGAATCGATGAAGGAATTTCGTTTGCCTCTCCACTCTGCCGTAGTTGTCTGCCTCTTTACCGGCGTTGCCGGGTGCGCGAGGGAGCAGCCGCCGGAGACACCGCCACGGCAGATCACCGCCTCGCCCTTCCACTACCCGGAGGACCTCTGGGACGAAGGGGTCGAGGGGGAGACGATGCTGCGGATCTTCGTCACCGATCAGGGCGCCGTGGATACCGTGCGGGTGGAGAAGACGAGCGGGTACGAGGCCTTCGACAGCGCTGCCGTCCAGGGCGCGCAGGTGCTCCGCTTCGAGCCCGCCCGACGTGGTGAGGATCCCGTCGGTACCTGGGTGCTGCTTCCCGTACAGTTCGACATGGTGAACGCCAACGCACAGCGAGAGGACAGCCCGTGAATTACACCCCGACCCCCGTCTCCGGGTTCATGCGTAACCTCACTCCCTACGCGAGCATCCTCGAGACCATCGGCTGGACTCCCTTGATCCGCCTGCAGCGCCTCACCGCAGGGATCCGCACGCCGGTCTTCGCCAAGGCGGAGTTCATGAATCCCGGGGGATCCCTCAAGGACCGGATCGGGCCGGCGATCATTGAGGCTGCCGAGCGGGAGGGCCGGCTGCGTCCGGGGGGCACCATCGTCGAGGCCACCAGCGGCAACACGGGCCTCGGCCTGGCGATCGCCGCGGCCATCAAGGGCTATCGCTGCATCTTCACCCTCTCCGACAAGTTCAGCTACGAGAAGGTACGGCTGCTCAAGGCCTTTGGCGCCGAGGTGATCGTCACCCCCGCCGCAGTGCCACCCGACCACCCGGACAACTACCTCGAGACCGCCAAGCGGATCGCGCGCGAGACGCCGAACGCCGTCCTCGCCGACCAGTTCTACAACCCCGCCAACCCGGAGGCGCACTACCGCACCACCTGCCCCGAGATCGGGGAGCAGACGGAGGGGCGGGTCACCCACTACGTCTCCTCCGCGGGGACGGGCGGCAACCTCACCGGCGTGGGGCGCTTCCTCAAAGAACGCAACCCTGCCGTGCGCATCATCGGTGGTGACCCGGTCGGCTCGATCCTGCGCGGCTACTCGGAGACAGGGATCAAAGGGGAGAGCGCGCCCTACAAGATCGAGGGAATCGGCCAGGATAAGATTCCCGGCGCGCTGGACATGGGGGTGATCGACGAGTGGCGATCGGTGGACGACCGCACCGCCTTTGCGCTGGCGCGGCGGCTCACGCGCGAGGAGGGGCTCTTCGTCGGCGGCTCCTCCGGACTGGTCGCGCAGGTGGCGCTCGAGGTCGCCCGCGAGGTGGATGACCCCGACGCCTGCGTGGTCTTCCTCCTCTGCGACACCGGCGAGCGCTACCTCTCGAAGCTCTACAGCGACGAATGGATGCGGGAGAACCGGATGCTCGAGCCCGCGCGCCTCACGGTGGCGGACATGGTGCTCTCGAAGGAGGAGGGGGCGCCCGCCGAGCTGGTCTCCGTCGCGCCGGACACCCTGGTTCGCCGCGCGCTCGCCTTCATCAACGAGCACAACATCTCGCAGCTGCCGGTAGTCTCCGACGGGGATTGCGTGGGGCATGTCAGCGAGGGCGCGCTGATGTCCCTCGCCCTGGAGGATGCGGCTCACCTCGACCAGCAGGTGCAGGAGTTCATGGATGCGCCGCTGCCGGTAGTGGAGCCGCACGTGGGTCTCGCTCAGGTCAAAAATCTGGTGACCCGTCAGAACCCCGCGGTCCTGGTACGGCGGGACGGGGTACTCGCGGGGATCATCACGCGCTACGACGTGCTGCGCTACCTGATGAACGGCGTATGAGGCCCGGCGCGGCCGGGCCAGCGGCAGCAAAGCTCGCCCCGCGGGGAGGAGATTCGGGCAGCATCACGAGTCTGTTGCGATCGTTGCCCGAACGTTACATTGATGCTTCCACACCTGCCAGCCCCGGGCTTATCTTATAGGCATCGGGGATCATTCAGTCCACAGCCAACGAAAGGAAACCACGATGAGACGATGTTTGTCCGTAAGTGGCCTGTTCCTGAGCGCGCTGCTGCTGGCGCTCGGGTTTACGGGCACGGCGCATGGGCAGGGTGTCACGACCGCTGCCATCACCGGGACGGTAACGGACAACCAGGCCCAGCCCCTCCCGGGAATTCAGATCGTGGTGACGCAGGTCGCCACCGGACGGGTCGCTGGCACGATCACGCGCGGCGACGGCCGTTTTCTGCTCCCGGGCCTCCAGCCCGGAGGCCCGTATCGCATCGAGGCGCGCGGCATCGGCTACAGCGCCTCCACGGAGGAGAACGTGCAACTGGCACTCGGTCAGACGGCACGCTTCGACTTCGCTCTTGCTCCGGCGGCAGTCGCGATCGAAGGAATTGCCGTGACTAGCGAGCGGGACGCACTGATCTCGCGCGGCCGGACCGGTACCGGAGCCAGTATTGGCCGTGAGCGGCTCGAGCGGCAGCCCACCATCACCCGCAACTTCACCGAGATGGCCGTGGTGGTGCCGCAGGTGAGCACGGCGGGTGCGGGGACGAGCGCGGGCGGGCGCAACAACCGCTTCAACAACATCCAGATCGATGGTGCGGTCAACAATGACCTCTTTGGTCTCGCCGCGAGCGGCACCCCCGGGGGTCAGGCGGGTGCGCGTCCGATCACCATGGAGGCGATCCAGGAGGTTCAGGTGGTGATCGCCCCCTTCGACGTGCGGCAGAGCGGCTTCACCGGCGCAGGCATCAACGCCGTCACACGCTCGGGCACCAACGACTTCAGCGGCTCGATCTCCTACTTCAACCGCAATGAGGGACTGGTCGGCCGGTACAACGTTCCTGTTGCGGACACCGCCTCGCGCCGCGTCGGCGAGTTCAGCCAGTACGACCTGGCGTTCTCGCTGGGCGGCCCGGTTCTGCGGGATCGGCTGCACTTCTTCACCGCGGGTGAGATCAGCCGCCGCAGTGCTCCGACCGGGTTCGCGATCGGACAGCAGGCCGCAATTGCGGACTCGCTCGCCCGACAGTTCGCCTCTGTTCTGCAGTCCGGTTACAACTTCAGTGCAGGCGATTACGAGGACCTCAACCTTCGCCGCAACAGCGACAACTTCTTCGGCCGGCTCGATTTCCAGATCAACCCCGACCACCGGCTGACGGTCCGGCACAATTACGTGGATGCCTTTGACGACAACCTACCCCGGGCCAACAACCCCTATCGGTTCAGCTCGAACCTCTACGTCTTCAACAGCACGACCAACTCGACCGTCGCGCAGCTCAACAGCAACTTCGGGAATCGCTTCTTCAACGAGTTCCGCCTCGGTTTGACCACCATTCGTGACAATCGGGAGATTCCGACCAACTTCCCAGCGGTGCGCGTCTTCGTTCCGGGCGGGAGCCTCTTCGGCGGGCATGAGCAGTTCTCCGGGCAGAATGCGCTGGACCAGGACGTGCTCGAGGTCACCAACGAACTGACGCTGCCGGTCGGCCAGCACAACTTCGTCGTGGGCACAAGCAATCAGTTCTTCCGCTTCAGCAATCTCTTCGTCCGCAACGCGTTCGGCTATTACGAGTTCCCCAGCCTCGCCGCACTGCAGGCGGGCACGCCGAATCGCTACGAGTTCAGCTACTTGCTCCCCAACGGGCGGGAGCGTGCGGAGTTCCCGGTCCATCTCTTGTCGTTGTACGCGCAGGACCGCTGGTCGCCGATGGGAAACCTCACGTTGACCGGGGGCGTCCGCTTCGAGATCCCCGTTTTTCCGGACGCGCCGGCGCAGAATCAGCTGGTCACGCAGAACATTGCGCGCGACGGGCAGCCGGTGCGCACGGATGAAGTGCCGAGCGGCAACCTGCTGATCAATCCGCGGATCGGCTTCAACTGGGACGTCCGCAATGACCAGGCGACCCAGCTCCGCGGCGGCATCGGGTACTTCAGCGGCCGTACCCCGGGCGTGTGGGTCTCCAACGCCTACGGCAACACCGGCCTCGATTATGCCCGCTTCACCTGCACGGGTGCGGCGACCCCGGCGTTCGTGCCGGACCCGAACAACCAGCCGCGCTCGTGCGTCGGCTCGACGGCGCTGGCCGCGAGCGAGATCAACACCATCGATCCGGACTTCAAGCTTCCACAGGTGCTGCGGTACTCGCTGGCGGTCGACCAGCGGCTCCTCTTCGGCCTCGTCGGGACGCTCGAGGGTCTCTTCACGACCGCCGTCAGCGACGTGCTACCGCAGGAGCTGATGCTAGGTCCGCCGGCAGGAACCATCGAGGGACGTACGCGGTGGACGCGGATCGACGCGCCGTTCTCGAATGCGATCGACATCACGAACACCGATGAGAACCGGAGCTACAGCGTGACCGCCCAGGTGCAGCGGCTCTTCCGGGGCGGCTGGGACTTCTCCGCCGCGTACACCTACTCACGGTCGGAGGACGTCAACTCCGTGACGTCGAGCCAGGCGTTCTCGAACTGGCGCTTCAACCCGATCGTGAACGATCCGAACAACCCGCAGCTCCGTCCGTCGAACTTCGACGCTCCGCATCGGGTGCTGCTCAGCGGTTCCTTCGAGCGTGAGTTCGTACGCCGCGCGCCGACGAACATCTCGCTCCTCTTCATCGGCGAGAGCGGTCAGCCCTTCTCGTACACCTACGGCGGGTCGGGCGCGAACGCCGACGTGAACTTCGATGGCTCGAACGGCAACGACCTCATCTACGTGCCGGCCAGTGCGGCGGAGATCCGCTTCGAGCCGTTCCGCGCGCCGGGCACGCTCGGGCCGAATGATCGCGGCCAGCCGGTCACGCCGGAGCAGGCGTGGCAGAATCTGAACGCGTTCATCGAGGGCGTAGAGTGCCTGCGTGATGCGCGTGGCCAGGTGCTGCAGCGCAACGCCTGCCGCACACCGCGGTCTAACCGGCTCGACGTGCGGGTCGCCCAGAGCGTGCCGACAGTGGCCAACCAGCGGCTGCAGATCTCACTGGACATCCTGAACTTCGGGAACATGCTCAATCGCGAGTGGGGACGCTCGGAGTTCGTCGCCAATCAGAACGATAGCAACCTGCTCCTGGTCGCCAACCGTTCGAATATCGTGGGCGAGCGGGTGTTGATGCAGCCGGTGACGCGGACGCCGCAGAGCGTCTTCCAGATTGGCGACCTGGGCTCGCGTTACCAAGTCCAGCTGGGAGTTCGGTACGCCTTCTAGCTGGAGCCTTGCGGACAGAGGGAATGAGCGGGGTGGCTTCGGCCGCCCCGCATTTCCATGCTCTGAGGCGCGGTGGCGGCGACTTCGACTGCATTGCCGATCAGCTCAGCAGCATTGCCGTCCGAAGCAGCTGCCGCAGCCGTTGGGGGCACTCGGGAACCGGCCGGTGCGGGAATACATGGATGACGGGGTGCCGAGTGCATCGCATTCGGCACCCCGCACTCCTCGCGGGGATGGCATCGCCCGCACCCGGTCCGCATATTCCCCGCCCATGAAACCCTTCGTGATCGGCATCGCGGGCGGCACCGGTTCGGGGAAGACCACCGTGGCGCGGCGCATCTACGAGTCGCTGCACCTGGACTCCGCGGTCTTCCTCGATCAGGACTCCTACTACCGTGAGCTGGATCATCTGCCGCTCGAGGAGCGCCGAACGATCAACTTCGACCACCCCGACTCGCTCGACAACGATCTGCTGGTCGAGCAGCTACAGCGGCTGATCGCAGGCGAGCCGATCGAGAAGCCGCTCTACGACTTCGCCGCCCACACCCGTGCGCCCGAGACGCAGCGCGTCGAGCCACGCGACGTAATCCTGGTAGAGGGAATTCTGCTCTTCGTGGACGCGCGCCTGCGCGAGCTCTTCGACCTGAAGATCTTCGTGGATACGGAGGCGGACGTGCGCTTCATCCGGCGGCTGCGGCGGGACCTGGAGCTGCGGGGGCGCACGATCGATTCGGTGATCGACCAGTACCTCACCACCGTGCGCCCGATGCACTACGAGTTCGTGGAGCCCTCGAAGCGCTACGCGGACATCATCCTCCCGCGGGGCGGGAGCAACGCCCCGGGCATCGAGGTGATCACCGCACGTCTGCGCGAGCGGCTCAGCGTGGAGCGCAGAACGTAGCGGTTACGCTCTACGCTCCACGGAGTACCTGCAGTTACGCCCCGCGCTCCAGCTTCTGGATCTCCGCCTGCACCTCCTGCATCAGCTGCCGCTTCTCCTCGAAGTGCAGAAACGCGCTGTCAAAGGACATCAGCGCGATGTCCGTCAGCTCCTCCCAGGTGAAGCCCAGGTGCTGGTGCGCCCGCCAGTACTCCTCGGTGACGGTGGTCGCGCTCATCAGCCGGTTGTCGGTGTTCAGGCTGAGGACGATCCCCTCGTCGTAGTACAGCCGCACCGGGTGCTCCTCGAAGCTGCGCACCGCGCGCGTCTGCACGTTCGAGGTGAGGCAGATCTCGATGGGGACGCGGAAGTCCTTGACGTACTGCATCAGGTCGGGGTCCTCGAAGAGCCGGGTGCCGTGCCCGATACGGTGCGCCTTGCAGTAGTGCAGCGCCTGGTGGATCGACTCCGGCCCGTACGCCTCCCCCGCGTGGATGGTGGCGGCCATGTTCTTGTTGATCACCGTGAAGAAGGCGTCCTTGTGCTTCTTCGCCGGGTAGTTGTACTCCGCGCCCGCCAGGTCGAAGGCCACCACGCCGCGGTCCTTGTAGGCGACGGTGAGGTCCGCCAGGTCGCGTGAGGTCGCAGGATCCATGTTGCGGATGCCGCAGATGATCAGCGCGGTGCGGATCTC
>JBPCIT010000041.1:0-4272 GCA_051006015.1 Longimicrobiaceae bacterium | reverse complement strand
GAGAAAGCGGCGGGCGGAGGAGAAGAAGCCGGAAAGGAAGGAGGAGCCGCCCTCTTCTGGAGCAGCGAGCGGGAGGAGGGGCGCACCCGGTGGGGGTGCGCCCCTCCTCTTTGTTTGTCGCCGTACGAACGACGCGGCCGCTACCTCATGCGTCCGAGAGCACCCGGTTCTTCTCGATGTACTCCGACCACTCCGGCGGCACGTCCGTATCGGGGAAGATCGCCTGTACCGGGCACTCCGGCTCGCAGGCGCCGCAGTCGATGCACTCGTCGGGGTTGATGTAGTACTGGTCCTCGGCCTCGTAGATGCAGTCCACCGGGCAGACCTCGACGCAGCTCGCGTCCTTGGTGCCGATGCATGGCTCGGTAATCACATACGGCATGTAGATGCTCCGAAGCGGTCATGTGTCAGTGGGCGGCCGGTGCTCACCGGCACCCGCCGGCGCTTAGGATAGCAGGCGGTTCACCGATTCACAAGCCGAGCAATCCCCGTACCGCGGTCGCTACTTCAGGAAGCTGTCGAACCAGTCGAGCGTCGCGTCCGTCGCCTGCCGCAGCTCGGGCGTCTGCCCTGCGAAGGGGTGCACCGCGCCGAAGGTGTGGCCGGCGCCCGGGATGAGCCGCAGCTCCGCCTCGTCGTGCCGCGCCGCCTCCCGCAGCGCCCGGCCGTCGTCGGCGGAGACCGACTCGTCCTCCGCGCCATGCACGATCAGCCAGGGGATGCGCAGTGAGCCGGCGGCGCGCAGGATCTCCAGCCGCTCCCGGTTCTGCCGGATGTCCTCCCAGAAGCCCGGCCCCATCGGCATCTGCTGGCCGGTGCGCGCGTTGGCGATCTCGAGCGTCTCCCCCCGCTCCCAGACGGCGATCTGCGCCTCCGACCAGCGCTCCACCCTGGCGATGGCGGCCCAGGTCACCAGCGCGTCCACCCGCGGATTCTCCGCCGCGGCCAGGATCGCCTCGCCCCCGCCGCGCGAGTGCCCGAAGAGGCCGAGCCGGCGCGGCGGCTGAGGGAGCAGCTTACCCTCCGCCACCGCGCGCGTGACCATGTGGATCTCCTCGAGGTTGCGCGAGTGCGTGTTCTCGCGGAAGAGGTCGAGAGCGGAGAAGTCCACCCCGTCCGCGCCGATGCCACTGCGCGAGAAGTTGAAAGAGACCGCCGCGTGACCGCGCCCGGCGATCGTGCGGGCAAGGGCGGGGAAGAAGCCCCAATCCTTGAAGCCCTTGAAGCCGTGGCAGATCACCACCGCTGTCTCCGGCGCGGCGCCGGGGAGCGACCGCACCTCCCCGCGGATCGGCGGGGAGCCGTCGCGCGGCCGCAGCTCCCAGCGGGTGAGCGAGAGCCTCACGAGGCGTCTTCCAGCCTAGCCGCCAGATAGCGGATGCGCCGCAGGTTGAGCGCCTCGGTGAACTCCCCCTCACGGGCGGTGGTGAGGGCGCCGGTCGCGGCCGCGGCGACGAGCTGCCTGAGCTGCTCCACCTCTCCCTTGCCGAGGGTGCCGAGCCCCTCCACCGGCTGGCGCGGAGCGCGCTCCAGGCTCAGCACCTTGCGCGCGAGCGAGATGAAGAGCGAGCAGGGCTCGGGGCAGGGGACGCGAGCGCCCGCCACCGGCTCCTCCTCGGGAAAGGCGGCGAGTGGCGTACTCTCGTCGATCTCCCAGGCCACGCGGCGCAGGCAGACCACGTCGGCGCAGCAGGCCCGCACCGTGTTGCGCACCGCCTCGTTCGGGAGCAGACCGACGGCGGAGTAGATCCCGCTCTGCCGGCCCGCCGTCTCCCGCCAGTGGGTGACGCGCAGCGTCCCCTCCTGGCCCGCGTGCCAGTGCACGGCGCAGGCGGGATAGAGGTAGTCCAGCGCCGTCCGGAGCCCGCGTGCGTCGAGACCGACCAGCGCCCAGCCGCGTCGCAGGTTGGGCGCGGTCTTGAGGGGGCGGTGCTCGCCCTCGGCGGTCGTCTGCGCGATCTCCCGCGCCGCGTACGGATCCCGCGCGGTCTCCAGCGACTCCAGGGCCAGGTCGGCGTCCTCGACGTGGCGGAGCTCGTAGTCCCCGTCCGGCCGGGCGAGCAATCGCAGCTGCAGGAAGATGCAGCCTTCCGCGCCCGCCTCCTCCACCCAGGCGAGCAGCGCCTCGCGCGCCGCGGCCACACCCCCGGCCGCGTGGGCGCCGCGCATCTCCAGCGCCTCAGGCATGCACCGCCTCCCGCTGCTGTCCCGCGGGGATCCGGGCGCCGGCCTCACGTGCGCGCTGCAGGACGATCTCCGCTACCTCCGGGAAGGTTCCAACCGGCGCAGCGTAGAAGATCGTGCGGCCATCCTTTTCGGTGACCGCGCTCAGGGCCGGGCGGTTGATCCCCAGATCGTCCGGGATGGTCTCCTGCGTGTGCCACCCCTCGGCGACGAAGAAGGGGACCAGCACCACCCGCCGCTCGGGCATCTCCTCGAGCACCTCCCCCACCTCCGGCGGCTGATCGAGGAAGCCGGTCTGCACGTGGCCGAAGAGCTCCGCCTCGCGCGCCTCGCGGGTGACGCGGTAGATCACCTCCGCGGAGTTCGAGTTGCGCTCGGTGCCGTGGCCGATGATGATCAGCCCGGCCTCGCGCGCCTCCTCGTCCGTGAGGCCGGCGCTCTCCTCGGCGCGGCGCAGGATCATCTCCGTCATCCAGGGATGCGTGCCGATCGGCGGACAGTAGCGGATCGTCTTGCCCAGCTTGCGGGTCTCCGAGGGGGCGGGGCCGCTCAGCCCCAGCTCGCGCGGGATCACCTCCTCGGTGAAGTAGCCCTCGGAGATGAAGAGCGGCACGACGTACACCTCCTCCGCTTCGATCAGGTCGAAGACCTCGCGCATCGAGGGCTCCTCCTTCCAGAAGCACTCGCGTACCTCGTCGAAGATCCCGAGGCGGCGGATGGTCTCCGCGTGCTGGTAGATGGGGGCGCTCGATTCGGCGTTGAGGTGCGAGCCATGCCCGACGATGATCAGAGCCTGCAACCGACCTTCTCCTTGCTTTCCGGGTTGAACGAGACCGGAACTATGGGACAAGGTGCGGCGAGGGACAAGGGGCGCCTAGCCCTGGCTGCCGGCGACGAGCAGATCGCAGGCGGCGCGCTGGGCAAAGGAGAGCTCGCGGGGGAGCCAGACGACACGGGCGGGCTCGCGGCTCGATGTCGGCAGGTGCAGCACCAGGTGGTTGGCGGGGACGGGGGATGCGTGGGGCCGCTCGCGCCCGGTGGGGTCGATCTGCACGGTCCGTCCCGGCGAGGTGTGCTCCGCCAGTAGACGTCCGTACTCGATCCACTCCTGGATGGGGTCCGAGCCCTCGGCGGCCACGGCGGGGAGCAGGCGCTTCTCGAAGTAGCCGACCGCGCGCTGGTAACCCTCCGGACTCTGCTCGCGAAGCTGCCGGAGCCAGCCGCGGTACGCGTTGCGCGGGTCCGCCACGCCCGCCTCCGCGAGCGCCTGCTCGAAGCGGCGGTCGGCGCGCTCTCGCAGGCCGGTATCGCTCATCACTGCCTCGGACGTTCAGGTCGGGGGAAAAGTCGAGGGATGTGTCGCCGGAGAGAATAGGCCGACCGCCGGGCATGTCAAGGCGGTGGGGTGGGCACGGAAGTTGTACGGCACACTCCCTTTCATTCCCTCGACGCGGAGGTCGGCATGCCGCCACTGGTCTCACCCCCCTTCGGGGTACCGGGCGCAGGATCAAGCGAGGTCCTGGAGCTCTCCTGGGAGCTCTTCGGCGAGTTGTGCCGGGTGCTCGCACTGCGTGTCGCGCGCGATTACCAACCGGAGATCATCATCGGGATCGCCAAGGCCGGCGTGATCCCCGCGGCGACCATCGCCTCCATCCTGCGGGCGGACCTCTACACGATGAAGATCTCCCGCCGCTCAGGCGGAGAGCTGGTGAGCGAGCAACCGCAGGTGCTCACAGCCGCCCCGGTACAGGCCGCCGGACGCCGCGTGCTGGTGGTCGACGAGATCAGCTCCAGCGGCGACACGCTGCGGCTGGCGCTCGCGGCGGTGCGCAGCGTGGGCCCGGCGGACGTGCGCACCGCCACCGCCTTCGCGCGCCCCGGCGGCTTTCGGCCGGACTACCACGCGCTGGAGACGGATGCGCTGATCGTTTTTCCCTGGGACCGCAAGGTGCTCGAGGACGGCGAGCTGGTGGTGCACCCGGCGTATCGCGGCGTGGTTGAAGCCTGAACTACAAGTGCGAAGTGGGGGGCGGGGGGAGGGGGAGCACAACGACCCACACCGCCTCCCCCCAGCCCCACCCGAGGGGG
>JBPCIT010000040.1:0-3199 GCA_051006015.1 Longimicrobiaceae bacterium | reverse complement strand
GTACGCGCTTCTCCTGCGGCGCGCCGGCTACGGCGTCGTGGAGGCGGCGCATGGGGGAGATGCGATTCGGCTGGCGCGCGAGAGGAGCCCGGACCTGATCATCCTCGACCTCGGGATGCCGGTGGTGGACGGATACGAGGCCGCGACCTCGCTGCGTGAGTACCGCGACACCGCGGAGATCCCGATCCTCACGATCACCGGCAGCGAGCCCGCGACCTCGCTGCGTGAGTACCGCGACACCGCGGAGATCCCGATCCTCACGATCACCGGCAGCGAGCCCGCGCAGATCCCCGCGAGGCTTGCCGCCGTCTGCGATGCCCTCGTGCGGAAGCCGTGCAGCTGCCGGCAGATCCTGGCGCAGGTACGGCGGCTGATCGGACCAGCGACGCGCAAGCAGGCGAGCTGACGAGGCGTCGCACCGTCGCCACGGTGCCGCGCCGTCGCTCTCCTGTTCCCTCGTATCCCACCGTACTCGCCCCTTTCGCGCTGCTGCCGCAGGTCAGGCACGCGGCGTTTCCCCATTGCGCGCCCGCTCACCGCGCCGCTATTCATCCTCCCAGCGGCGAGTGCTCTCTCGCAGTCGGGGCGATTCCGACCGGCGGACCCGAGCCCCGCCATCCGAGCCACAGCGCACCTCCACCCACGCCTTTTGTGCTGAAGCGATGGTACCGGCGGCTGCAGCCGGGTACAAGGCTGCCCGCCGAGCGGCCGCGGGCGTCGCGACCGAATGAGCGATCCAGGCGGCTTCCGCCGATGCTTGGGGTCTTCGGCGTGCTCGCGCTCGTCCTGGTGGCGACGGTGCTCGTGGCGGTCATCTTCCGTGACAACTGGGCGGTCGAGCACTTCGGGCCGAACCTCGCCACCGAGCTGCTGGGCATCATCATCACTGTTGCTTTCGTGCAGCGCCTGCTGCAGCGGGAGGAGCGCGCGCGGAAGCTGCGCGCCACAGTCGGAGCGCTGCGCAAGGGACGTACGGCCCTCGCCTCACTGATCGAGGTGTGGTCGAGGCTGGTGAAGGGCACGCTCGATCCGCGGCAGACCGAATATCCGCTGAACGTCGAGCAGCTCTTCGCCTCCTACTACACGGAAGCGCTCGCCCACCTCAGCCCGACGCTCTCGAGGCAGAGCCCCGCCGCTCCTCAGATCTCGCTCGGCGCGGCGGCGGCGCAGCTCACCGCCGCGCTGCGAGCGCTCCGCGACATCATCTTCGTTTACGGTAGCTCGCTCGACCCGGATTACCTCGAGGCGGTGGACGAGCTGGCGGACGATGCCTTCGTGGGGCTGATCGTCGAGCTGGCGTCCGTCGAGTCTCTGACGCCGCAGGAGTGGCGCATCCGGATCAACACCTCCCGTGGCTACCGGGAGGCGTTCTTCATCCGCCTGCTCCACGCCCTGCAGGTTCACAACCGGCTGGCCGTCGAGGCCGCGCGATTCCGCAGCCACCTTCTCGCGCCGCGCGCCCAGTACCTGAGCATGCGGCTCCGCCCGGATCAGGATCTGACGGTGGACACGCAGCTCACGCGCGACTGGTGGGCTGAGCCTCCGGCTCTCGGCTCGCTCCGCAGCGAACCGCCCTCACCGCCACCCGGCGCGGCACGAGGCAGCGCACCCCGCATCGGCGGCGATTGAGCCGCTTTCTCTTCTCGGTCAAGGAGGCTTGCCATGTCCTTCGCAGAGGAGGCCCTGCAGCACCAGCGCCTGCGCAGCATCCGAGCCGACGTGCGGCTGCCCAGGCGGCAGCGCTACCATCCCTCGCCGGCTGACTGGCGCGACGAGATCCTCTACTTCCTGCTGGTGGACCGCTTCAGTGACGGGCGCGAGGCGGAGCGGCCGCTGCTGGATCGCAAGAACCTGCCGGCCGCTCGCCAGGGAACCGGAGGAGAGGGCTGGCGCTGGGATCGCTGGGCGCACTCCGGCGCCGTGCGCTGGCAGGGCGGCACCCTGCAGGGGGTGCGCTCGCAGCTTCCCTACCTGAAGCGGCTGGGCATCACCACCCTCTGGCTCAGCCCGATCTTCAAGCAGCGCGGACACCAGGACAGCTACCACGGCTACGGAGTGCAGGACTTCCTCGAAGTGGACCCCCGCTTCGGCGACCGCGGTGATCTGGTCGATCTCGTGGCTGACGCGCACCGGCAGGGATTGCGGGTCATCCTCGACATCATCTTCAATCACTCGGGCGAGAACTGGATCTATCCCGAAGGCACCCCCGGCGGGCGGCACACTCCCGACTACACCGGCGGGCGCTATCCTTTCGGTACATGGCTGGGCGAGGAGGGAGACCCCATCGAGGCGATCCATGGGGGTGAGGACGGAGCATGGCCAGTCGAGTTGCAGGACCCCGACGCTTATACCCGCGCCGGCTCGGGTGACCTGGGGGCCGGCGCGATTGAGGACCCGCATGCAGAGCACAAGCGCACCGACTTCATCACCCTGCGCGACTTCCGGCTGGGTGCGCCAGGTGTGCTGAGCGACCTCGCCCGCTGCTACAAGTACTGGATTGCGCTCACCGACTGCGACGGATTTCGCATCGACACGCTGAAGCACGTCTCCTTCGAGGAGGGGAGGAACTTCTGCGGGACGATCAAGGAGTTCGCTGCCAACCTGGGCAAGAGCGACTTCTTCCTGGTCGGTGAGGTCGCGGGTGGGGATTTCGCGCAGAACCGCTACCTCGAGGCGCTCGAACGCAACCTCAACGCCGCGCTGGACATCGGCGAGCTGCGCCTCGCGCTCGGCGGCGTCGCCAAGGGGTTGCAGCGCCCCGGCGAATACTTCGCGGGCTTCGAGCCCGGCCGGGCGATCATGGGCTCGCACCGCAACCTGGGCGGCCGGCACGTCTCGGTGCTCGACGACCACGACCACGTCTTCGGCGCGAAGACGCGTTTCTCGGCAGATGCCGCCTCGGAGCACCAGGTAGCGGCGGGAGTGGCGCTGCAGCTCCTCACGCTCGGCATCCCCTGCCTCTACTACGGCACCGAGCAGGCGCTCGCCGGCCCGGAGGCAGCCGAGCGGCACTGGCTGCCCGGCTGGGGTGGCACCGACTATTACCTGCGCGAGGCGATGTTCGGGCCGGAGCACCCGCGCCGCAGCGGACGCGCCGGCCTGCAGGAGGGAGCGGCGGGGCTGGACGAGGCGCTCCCCGGCTTCGGCCCCTTCGGCACCCGCGGCCAGCACTGCTTCGACGAGCAGCACCCGGCCTATC
>JBPCIT010000039.1:0-71667 GCA_051006015.1 Longimicrobiaceae bacterium | reverse complement strand
CGCCAGAGGCTTGTACTCTATGCCGTCTCCAGAACGCAAACGGGCCGGGATCGCTCCCGGCCCGCTTTGCCATGTCAGCGTGCCGCCGGAACGGCAACTAGCACTTCTTGCCCTTGCAGCTGCTCGTCGTCGCGTTGGCATTGTTCGAGTAGCCGGAATCCCCACCAGCGTTGTACGCCCGCACCCTGAACCTGTAGGTGGTGCTAGCCGCGAGTCCCGTGCTGCTGTAGGTCTTCACGTTGGCGCCGACGGTGGCGATCTGCGTGAAGTTCGTGCAGCTGCTTCCGGTACAGCGCTCGATCTTGAACCCGTCCTCGTTGCTGGAGTTGTCGGTCCACGCAAGGTTGATCTGGCTGTTCGACGCCGCGGTCGCGGTCAGGCTCGAGGGCGCCGCGGGAACCGCTGGCGGAGGCGGCGGGCTGCCTCCCTCGTTCAGGGTCGTCTGCGTCACCGCGCGATACGCGTTCACGCGCCCCCAACCGAAGGTGTTGTCGTACCCCTTCGTGCCGAGATCGTCGGTCGTGCCCTCGATCCGGCTGCGCAGCGCGCTGCCCCGCAGTCCCGTCTTCGAGGCGACGATCGCCGCCACGCCGGTGACCTGCGGTGCCGACATCGAGGTGCCCTGGTCGTAGGCGTACTTGGCACCCGCGATGGGACCGCCGACCGTTGGACCCGCGGTGTAGTTGGTCGGCACCGCGCTGAGGATGCCCGCCTCCTCCGTCGTGTTCGAGTACATCTCGCCGCCCGGCGCCGTGATGTCGAGCCCGGAACCCCAGTTGCTGTAGTAGGACCTCTGATCCATCCAGCTGGTGGCAGCGACCGAGATCGCGTTGGCGTCGCACGCCGGGCAGGAAACCCGACCCCAATTGTCGTTACCGGCCGAGGCGATCACCAGCACGCCCTTGGTGTTGACGGCGTAGCTGATCGCGTCCTTCTCCGCCTGCGAGATGAAGAGACCGCCCAGGCTGAGGTTCATCGCCACCATCTGCGGCTCGTTCGGATAGGTCGTGTTGAAGTTGGCAGCGGCGTAGATGGCGTCGATGATCGCCGTCGTCGGACAGCCGTTCGTGCCGCAGACGCGCTGCACGAAGACCTTGACGTTCGAGGCCGCCCCCGCCGCGCCAGCCACGCCGACGTTCAGGCCCGCCATCGTCCCGGTAGTGTGGGTTCCGTGACCCGCCGTCGCAGGATCCGTGGGATCGTTGTCGTTGTCCACCCAGTCCTTGCCGGCGATCATCCGCCCCGCCAGCTCCGGGTGGTTCATGTCCACGCCGGTGTCGATGCTGCCGATCGTCACCGCGCCGCCGCCCGCGGCGAACCCCGTGTTGCCGGCGTAGTCACTGTCCTGATCGGCATCGTTCACCGAGATGAGCGAGGTGACAGTCTGACCATCACGGCCCTGGGAGTCGTTCTGGAACTTGATGGTCAGCCCGCCCGGGTTGTAGAACGCCCAGAGGCGTGGATCCACCGCTCCCGCGCCATGCGGCTGCCGCAGGTAGTTCGGCTCCGCGAATTCGACTCGCGGGTCCGCGGCAAGACGATTCGCCATCGAATGCTCGCCCCCCCGCGCGGTCATCATCACCGCGAAGCGCTCCGCATAACCCTTCCGCTGGAGCTTCAGCTCGTAGAGCTTCTCGATCTCGGGCAGCTCGGCGTTGTTGCGAAGCTTCACGATCACCTCCCCCGGCACGACGTCCTCGGTAGCTTGCGTCTGCAGGGTGAGCAGCGTCCCCGCGTCAGAGCCGCTGGGGGTGACGGGACCGGACGCATCCTGACAGGCGACGAGCGCCAGCGGAAGCAGGAGGGCGAGACTGCGCTTCATGGGCTACTCCTTGGGAAAGGGGAGAGTACGAGCGCCGCAGCGATCCACGGCGAGGCGGGGGCGCACGATCTGCCACCCGCACGGGAGCTGCGTAATCCGAACGCTCGTTCGAGGAACGGGCGCAACGTAGCCTCCCGCGTTACAGCTGTCAACTTCTCTGGTACACTGTAACGCCCGCCTCCGCTGGCCGCCGCCCGCTTGACACTCTCCGACGCGCCGCACTACCCTGTGCGCTCGCGCTTGAACTCGCCTTCGCAACTCCGGCAGAGGGTTCTTCGATGTCCTTCGATCGCCAGGACGCGCTGGATTACCACAGCCAAGGCCGGCGCGGCAAGATCGCGGTGGTGCCCACCAAGCCGGCGCTCACGCAGCGCGACCTCTCGCTGGCCTACTCGCCGGGGGTGGCCGAGCCCTGCCGGGAGATCGCCGAGAACCCGGAGGAGGTCTTCCGCTACACGGCGCGCGGCAACCTGGTCGCGGTGGTCTCCAACGGCACCGCAGTGCTCGGCCTGGGCAACATCGGCGCGCTGGCCAGCAAGCCGGTGATGGAGGGCAAGGCGGTGCTCTTCAAGCGCTTCGCCGACATCGATGTCTTCGACCTCGAGGTGGGCTCGACGGACCCGGAGGATGTGATCCGCTTCTGCGAGCTGCTCGAGCCCACCGTCGGCGGGATCAACCTCGAGGACATCCGCGCGCCCGAGTGCTTCTACATCGAGCAGGAGCTGCAGCGGCGCCTCTCCATCCCCGTCTTTCACGACGACCAGCATGGCACGGCGGTGATCTCGGGCGCGGCGCTGCTCAATGGGCTGGAGATCGCCGGCAAGGAGATCGAGGAGGTGCGGGTGGTCTTCTCGGGCGCGGGCGCCGCGGCCGTTTCCACGGCCGAGCACTACGTGCAGCTCGGGGTGCGCCGCGAGAACATCCTCATGTGCGACAGCCATGGGGTGGTGCACCTGGATCGCGACCCGGAGACGATGGATCCCTTCAAGGGGCGCTTCGCGCAGCGGACGGAGCTGCGCACGCTGGCGGAGGCGCTGCGAGATGCTGACGTCTTCGTCGGCCTCTCGGTGGGCGGGGTGGTGAGCGGGGAGATGGTGCGGGGGATGGCGGAGCGGCCGCTCGTCTTCGCGCTCGCCAACCCGGACCCGGAGATCATGCCGGAGGAGGTGCTGCGCGTGCGGCCGGATGCGGTCACCGCGACCGGGCGCAGCGACTACCCGAACCAGATCAACAACGTGCTCGGCTTCCCCTTCATCTTCCGCGGCGCGCTGGACGTGCGGGCGCGCGCCATCAACCAGGAGATGAAGATGGCGGCGACGCGCGCCCTCGCCGCGCTGGCGAAGCGGGACGTGCCCGAAGCCGTCGAGCGCGCCTACGGCGAGAGCCGCTTCCGCTTCGGCGCCGACTACCTGATCCCCAAGCCGTTCGATCCACGCATCATGCTCTGGGTCGCGCCCGCGGTGGCGCGGGCCGCGATGGAATCGGGAGTGGCGAGGCAGGATCTCGATCTGGAGCTCTACCGCAAGTCGCTCGAGGCGAGGCTCGGGCGCGCTCGTGAGGTGATGCGCGACATGATGGACCGCGCGCGCCGCAACCCCGGGCGCATCGCCTACCCGGAAGGGGAGCATGAACGGGTGATCCGGGCGGCGGCGCGCGTGGCGAGCGAGTGTATCGCCCGCCCGCTCCTGCTGGGCCGCCCGCAGCGTATCCACCGCATCGCCGCGGAGCTGGGAGTCTCCCTGGAGGGGATCGAGCTGCTGGACCCCGCGGTTGAGGAGGAGCGGCAGGAGCGCTACGCCCAGGCTCTCTACCGGCGCCGGCAGCGCAAGGGGATCACCCTGGCGGAGGCGCGCGAGCGGCTGCGCCAGCCGATGTACTTCGCCTGCATGATGCTCTGTGAGGACGACGTGGACGGCGTGGTCGCGGGAGAGGAGATGTACTACCCGGAGACGATCCGCCCGGCCCTCGAAACACTGGGGACCAGCGAGGACGTGAACCACGTGGCGGGACTCTACATGGTGGTGCTGGAGAACGAGCTGCTCTTCTTCGCCGACACCACCGTCAACATCGATCCCGACGCCGAGACGCTCGCTGAGATCGCGCTGCTCGCCGCCCGCTTCGTGCGGCGTCTGGGGATCGAGCCCCGGGTGGCGATGCTCTCCTTCTCGAACTTCGGCTCGGCGCGCCACCCGGAGTCGGAGAAGGTGCGCCGGGCTACCGAGCTCGTGAAGTCGCTGGATCCGGAGCTGGTGGTGGACGGCGAGATGCAGGCGGACACCGCGGTGGTCCCGGAGATCCGCGCCCGCACCTATCCATTCAGCGAGCTTCAGGGCCGCGCCAACGTGCTGATCTTCCCCAACCTGAGCGCGGCGAACATCGCCTACAAGCTGCTGGCACGCCTCGGCGGAGCGGAGATCATCGGGCCGATCCTGCTGGGGATGGCGCATCCGGTGCACGTCCTCGAGCGCGGCAGCGAGGCGGCGGCGATCGCGAATCTGACGGCGCTCGCCGCGGTAGACGCGCAGGAGCGTATCGCGCGGCATGCGCAGCCCGACCAATCGCGCGAGGAATGATACCGGATCCCCGCAATCGGGTGCTCGCCTCGTGGCCCTCACCCCCTAACCCCCTCTCCCAATTCTGGGAGAGGGGGAACAAGATCCTGCCGAACCTCTGCGCCTGTAGTATGGCAGAATGTGCAGTGCTCCCCTCCCCCGAAGTCGGGGGAGGGGCCGGGGGAGGGGGCCTGCAGCCGCGGCGACCATGAGAGATTCGCCATGAGCGAACGCACCGTCTCCATCCACTACCGGCGCCTGCCAGACGCGGAGCGCATCTTCGAGCAACGGCTCGTCGAGGATGCCGGGGAGTACGTGGTCACGCTGCTGGACGCCGCTCCCCTCCCCCGTCCCGTAGTCGTTGCGGAGCGGACGGTGCTCGAGCCGGGTGCGCCGGTGGTCTGGTTCACCTATCCCGGCCGCTGGTACGACATCGGCCGCTTCCACCTGGCGGATGGCACCTTCACCGGCTACTACGCCAACATCCTCACCCCGGTGCGGATGCAGGGTGACTGCTGGGACACCACCGATCTCTGCCTGGACGTTTGGAAGGGGGGCGACGGACGGGTGGGGATCCTGGACGAGCTGGAGTTCGAGGAGGCGGTGGAGTGCGGCTGGATCGACGCGCCCACCGCCGCCGCGGCCCGTGAGCACGCGGAGACGCTCGCGCTCGCGGCGCGTCAGGGCGTCTGGCCCGCGCCGCACGTGGATGAGTGGGATCTGGAGCGCGCCCGTGGGCGCCTGGCGGGAGGGGGAGGGAGATAGCGGCGTCCAGCCGCGGGGCTCAGGCCTCCGCGGTGAGGTCGCTCTCCCCGAAGTGCTCGCGACGCTCGACGGAGATCACTCCCTTGACCCGCCGCACCCCCTTCATCACCCGCTTCAGGTGGTCGAGGTTCTCGACCTCGACCACGAACTGTCCGCGCATCCCCATCTCCTCGGCGCGGATGTCGGCGCTCTTGATGTTGGTGTTCGTCTGCGTGATGGTATTGGCGATGTCCGCGAAGAGGCCGCGCCGATCGCTCCCCTCCATCACCAGGCGCACGAAGAAGCGGTCCCCCGCCTCCGCCTCCCAGTCGATCTCGATGCGGCGCTCCGGGTGGTCGGCGAGCTGGAGCACGTTCGGGCAGTCGCCGCGGTGGATGGACACGCCGCGCCCGCGGGTGATGTAGCCGATCACCTTGTCCCCCGGCACCGGCTGGCAGCACTGGGAGTAGCGGACCATCAGGTTGTCCATCCCCTGGATCCGCACCCCCTTCCCCTTCCCCCGCACCCGGGTGACGAGCCGGTCGAAGGCGGAGGGGGGACGTTGCTGCTCGGCATCCGGTGCGTCCGGCCAGAGCTCGCGGATCACCGGGCCGGGGCCGAGATCCCCCTGCCCCAGCGCGGCGAAGAGGTGCTCCTTATCGTGATAGCCGAGCGCGCGCGCAGCCTCCTCGAAGCGCTCCTCGCCGACCTTCTCGCGCCGCGCCTTGCGGATCTCACGGTCGATGAACTCGCGTCCCAGCCGCACCGAGCTGGAGAACTCCTCCTGGCGGATCCACTGGCGGATCTTGTTGCGCGCGCGCGCCGTCTTCACGAAGGCGAGCCAGTCGCGCGAGGGGCGCTGCTTGGGATCGGTCAGGATCTCGACGGTGTCGCCATTCTTGAGCTGGCGCGAGAGCGGGGTGATCCGCCCATTCACCCGCGCGCCCGCGCAGCGCAGCCCGACCTCGGAGTGGACCGCGAAAGCGAAGTCGATTGGCGTCGCCCCGCGGGGAAGCTGCTTCACGTCCCCGTGCGGGGTGAAGATGAAGATCTCGTCCTGGAAGAGGTCGATGCGGAGGAACTCCATGAACTCCTCCGGCTCCCTCGTCTCCTGCTGCCACTCGAGCACCTGCCGGAACCAGGAGAGCGTCTCGTCGACCTCGTCGCCGCCGGCACGGGGGCCTTCCTTGTACTTCCAGTGCGCCGCGATGCCGTACTCGGCGGTGCGGTGCATCTCGCGGGTGCGGATCTGGATCTCGTAGAGCCGCCCGCCCGGGCCGAAGATGGTGGTGTGCAGCGACCGGTAGAGGTTCGACTTGGGGGTGGCGATGTAGTCGTGGAAGCGCTCCTGCAGCGGCGTCCACTTGTTGTGGATGATCCCCAGCGCATGGTAGCAGTCGGTGACCGTCTCGACGATCACCCGCACCGCCATCAGGTCGTAGATCTCCTCGTAGGGCTTGTCGCGCAGCTGCATCTTGCGCTGGATGGACCAGAGGTGCTTCGGGCGCCCGGTCACCTCGCAGTCGATACCCGCCGCACGCAGCTCCTCCTCGAGCGGGCCACGCAGCCGCTCGATCAGTACCTCACGTTCCTGCCGCTTCTCGGCGACCCGCTCGACCAGCTCGCGGTACGCCTCGGGCTCGAGGAACTTGAAGCAGAGGTCCTCGAGCTCCCACTTGATGGTCGCCACCCCGAGGCGGTGCGCGAGCGGCGCGTAGATCTCGCGCGTCTCGAGCGCGATGCGGCGGCGCTTCTCGTCGCGCAGGTGCTCCAGCGTGCGCATGTTGTGCAGCCGGTCGGCCAGCTTGATCAGGATCACCCGCGCGTCCTGCGCCATCGAGAGCAGCAGCTTGCGATAGTTCTCGACCTGCTGCTCGGTGTTGGTGCGGAACTGCACGCGCGCGATCTTGGTGAGCCCGTCCACCACCTTGACGACCTCGTTGCCGAAGGTGTCGCGCACATCCTCCAGGGTGGCGGAGGTGTCCTCGACCACGTCGTGGATGAGGCCGCTGGCGAGGGTGACGGAATCGAGGTGCAGCTCGGCGAGGATCTCGGTGACCTCGACGCAGTGGGTGATGTAGTCCTCCCCCGACTGCCGCTTCTGGCCGGCGTGCGCGACCGCGCTGAACTCGTAGGCGCGGGTGATCATCGCCAGATCCAGCCGGCCGGCGTAGGGCTCGAGCCGCGCGAAGAGCGAGGGGGGGAGGATGGCGCGGGCGAGCTCCCGCGCCTCCTCGGCGGGTACCGGAGGAGCGGCGAGCTTAGCCATGAGAGATGAGCCGCGCCGATTCAGCCATCGAGCAGCCCGGCCTCCACAAAGGATGCATAGCGTCCTTCCCCGATGATGACGTGGTCGAGCACGTCGATTCCCACTACCTTCCCCGCCTCGCGGAGCTGCCGCGTCACCGCGCGATCCTCCGCCGAGGGAGAGGGGTCCCCGCTGGGATGGTTGTGCACCAGCACCACGGCAGCCGCGGACTGCACCACGGCCGGCCGGAAGACCTCGCGCGGGTGGACGAGCGAGGCGTCGAGCGTCCCCCGCGTGATCTGCAGATCGCGCAGGATCTCGTTCTGCGTGTTGAGCAGGAGGACGTGGAACTCCTCGTGCGGTAGATCGCGCATCCGCAGGCGCATCCGCTCGTACACGTCGCGCGGCGTGCTCATCCGGCTGCGGTCCGGCCGCAGCTCCTCGGCGGCCCGGCGCCCCAGATCGAAGGCGGCGAGGATCTTGGTGGCCTTGGCCGGCCCGATCCCATCCACCTCGCAGAGCTCGGCGAGCGACGCCGTCATGATGCGCCGTAGCGAGGCGCCACCCTCCTCGGTCGAGAAGTGCTGCAGCAAATCACTCGCCAGGTCGAGTGCGGAGCGGGCGGGCTTGTTGGCGGAGGCGGGCGTCCCGGTCTCGATCAGGATCGCCAGCAGCTCTCGCGGCGAGAGCGCTCCCGGCCCCAGCCGCTCCAGCCGCTCGCGCGGCCGCTCGTCGGAGGGCCACTCCTTGATGGTATAGCGCTCGGCCATCCTTCCTTGTGGCTAGTACGGGTAAACGGTTCCGCGGCAGGCCCCCTCTCCGGCTCGCTTAGGCTCGCCACCTCTCCCCCGAGTGGCGCTGCACTGCGTGCACCGAACTGCTCGGGGGAGAGGTTGATTAGCTCCCGTGCTCTCCCGCAGCACAGTGCATAATTGCTGCTGTCGTTCTCCCCTCCCCCGAACTCGGGGAGGGGCCGGGGGAGGGGGCTCGCGGACCTGCCCCTATCCGCAAAAGGGGCGGCGCGTGCGCCGCCCCTTCGCGAGAGTGGCTCAGGCGTTCCTACCGTGACACTTCTTGTACTTCCTGCCGCTGCCGCAGGGGCAGGGGTCGTTGCGCCCGCTCTCCGCCACCGCCGCGGCAGGCTGCGGGCGGCGCTCCTCCTGGCGGTTGGTGACGAGCTGGTCCGGTCGCGGCCGCGTCGGCACTGCGGCCGCCGGGTTGATCCCCAGCGCCGGGGAGGGTGACGGTCCGGGCTGCTCGGCGGCGGGGCGGCTCGCCGGGCCGGTCGAGGTATCGACCCCGGCCGTGGGGCCGAAGGGATCACGCGCCGGACCCGGCATCGGCACGGCCAGCCGCTGCGGCGGCGCGGCGGGTGCGATCTGCGCGCGGAAGAGCAGCTTCGCGATCGAGGCCTGGAGGTCGTTCATCATCTCGACGAACATGTCGAACGCTTCCTTCTTGTACTCGATCAGCGGGTCCTTCTGCCCCCAGCCGCGGAAGCCGATCGAGGCCTTCAGATGGTCCAGCTCGTAGAGGTGGTCCTTCCACTTCTCGTCGATCGTCGAGAGCACCACGAAGCGCAGCAGCGGCTCGGTGTGCATGCCGAACTCGTTGAGCTTGGCGTGGAACTTCTCACGCGCCAGCTCGATCAGGTACTCCTCGACCTCCTCGCGCGTTTGGAACTCCGAGGCCTCATCCTCCTGCTCCGGCAGCCGGTCGGCGTTGAGGAAGAAGTCGATCAGCAGCCGGCGCCGCATCCCCGCGAGATCCCACTCCTCCGCGTGCTCCCCCTCGGGGATGTGCTCGTCGAGAAGGCGGTCGAGCGCCTTCTCGATCATCTCCCACGCCTCGCCCTTGAGATCCTCGCCCCCTTCGAGCGCGAAGGAGCGCAGGTCGTAGATCACCTCGCGCTGCTGGTTCATCACGTCGTCGTAGTCCAGCAGCCGCTTGCGCGCCTCGAAGTTCTGCATCTCGACGCGCTTCTGCGCGCGCTCGATCGAGCGCGTGACCATCGAGTGGGTGATGACCTCCCCCTCCTCGGCGCCCATCTTGTCCATCACCCCGGCGATGCGCTCGGAGCCGAAAAGGCGCATCAGGTCGTCCTCGAGCGAGAGGAAGAACTGTGTCGCCCCCGGGTCGCCCTGGCGCCCGGCGCGGCCGCGGAGCTGCCGGTCGATGCGCCGCGACTCGTGGCGCTCCGAGCCGATGATGTGCAGCCCGCCCACCTCGGTCAAGGTCGTGCCGTCCTCCTCGTAGCTGCGCTCCTCCTTGACGCCCGGCCCGAGCTTGATGTCCGTGCCGCGGCCGGCCATGTTGGTGGCGATGGTGACCGCGCCGGGCTGGCCCGCCTGCGCCACGATCTGCGCCTCGCGGCCGTGGTACTTGGCGTTCAGCACCTCGTGCGGGATGCCGCGGCGCTTCAGCATGCGTGAGAGCGTCTCCGAGACGTCGACGCTCACCGTGCCGACCAGCACCGGCAGCTCGACCTTGTGCAGCCGCTCGATCTCCCCGATGATCGCGTTGTACTTCTCGCGCTTCGTCTTGTAGATCAGGTCCTGCCGGTCGTCGCGGACGATCGGCCGGTTGGTCGGGATCACCATCACCTCCAGGCCGTAGATCTGGTGGAACTCGGACTCTTCCGTCTCCGCCGTGCCGGTCATGCCGGCCAGCTTGTCGTACATGCGGAAGTAGTTCTGGATGGTGACGGTCGCCAGCGTCTGCGTCTCGCCCTTGACGGTGACGTTCTCCTTCGCCTCCACCGCCTGGTGCAGCCCGTCGGACCAGCGCCGGCCGGGCATCATGCGGCCGGTGAACTCGTCCACGATCATCACCTGGCTGTCCTGCACCACGTACTGCTCGTCCTTCTGGAAGAGCGCGTACGCCTTGAGCAGCTGGTGGATGACGTGCATCCGCTCGCTCTTCTCCGCGTACAACCGCTCTAGCTCCTCCTTGCGCTCGCGCTTCTCCTCGACGGAGAGGTCGGGGTCTTCCTCGACCCAGTGGATCTCCTCGGAGATGTCCGGGATCACGAAGGCCGCGGGGTCGTCCGGCGAGAGCACCTCGATCCCCTGGTCGGTGAGGTGGACGTTGTGCCCCTTCTCATCCATCGAGAAGAGCAGTCCCTCCTCCAGCTCGTGCAGCCGCTTCTCGCGCATGTAGCTCGCCTCGACCTTCTGGATCATCTTCTGCAGGCCAGGGTCGTCGGCCAGGAGCTTGTGCAGCCGCTTGTTCTTGGGCATCCCGCGCTTCGCGAGCAGCAGCATCTCACCCACGGTGACCTCGTCACCCTCCTGCAGCGCCCGCTCCGCCTGGGCGATCATCTCGCTGACGATGCGCGCCTGGCGGCGGTAGAGGTCCGAGACCGAGGGGTTGTAGCGTGCATAGGCGACGTTGGTCTCCGTGCCGACGGGGCCGGAGATGATCAGCGGCGTGCGCGCCTCGTCGATGAGGACGGAGTCGACCTCGTCGATGATCGCGTAGTAGTGCCGCCGCTGCACCCGCTGCTCGAGCGAGTGCACCATGTTGTCGCGCAGGTAGTCGAAGCCGAACTCGTTGTTGGTGCCGTAGGTGATGTCGGCGCCGTAGGCCGCCTGCCGCTCGGGGGTGCCAGGCTCGTGCAGGTCGATGCAGCCGACGGTGAGGCCCAGGTAGTTGTAGAGGTGCCCCATCCACTGCGAGTCGCGCTGCGCCAGGTAGCTGTTGACGGTGACCAGGTGCGCGCCGCGGCCGGCGAGCGCGGTGAGGTAGAGCGGCAGCGTCGCCACCAGCGTCTTGCCCTCACCGGTGGCCATCTCGGCGACCTTGCCCTGGTGCAGGGCGACGCCGCCGATGAGCTGCACGTCGTAGGGGACCATGTCCCAGGTGAGCGTCTGCCCGGTGACCTGTACCTCGCTGCCCATCAGACGGCGGGCTGCCTCCTTGACGGTGGCATACGCCTCGGGGAGGATCTCGTCGAGCGTCTCCTGGATGGTGTCGAGCAGCCGCCGCTCGACGCGCCCCATCTCCAGTGAGAGCGACTCGCGCTCCGAGGCGCTCTCGGATTGCCGCTTGGCGGCGCGCAGCTCGTCGAACTCGCTCTGCAGCTCGGCGGTGCGTTCGCTGAGGATCTCGCGGAAGCGCGCGGTCTGCCCCTTCAGCTCCTCCTCGGAGACGTCCTGCAGCTGCTCCCACTCCCGATTGATCTCGTCGACCCAGGGAAGGTACTTCTTGACCTCACGCCCATGGCGCGAGCCGAAAATCCCCTCGAAAATGCTCTTTAGCATAGAATCCTTCGCTTCAGATGGTGCCGTACAGGTTCTCGCGCTCGACGATCTCCCGAACGGCATCAGGAACCAGGTAGCGGATCGGGATGCCCGCGCGGACGCGGCGCCGGATCTCGCTGGCGGAGATGTCCACCCGCGTCACCGGCACCGGCTGCGCCGAGATGCCGTGCATCGTCGGCGCCTGCTGCCCGTCGCGGGCGAAGACGATCAGCTGTGCAAGGCGCGCGACCTCTTCGGGTTCCCTCCAGCTGTGGATCTCCCGCAGCGCGTCCGCGCCGATCAGGAAATATAACCTGCTCTCCGGAAAACGGGTGCGCAGCGTATGCAGCGTGTCCACGGTGAACGAGGGTCCGGGGCGCCGCAGCTCGAGATCGTCCACCTCGAAGCGCGCGTCGCCGCGAACCGCGGCGCGTACCATCTCGAGACGCTGCTCCGCGGTGGCTTCAACCTGCGCGAGCTTATGCGGCGGCACGGCGGCGGGGATGAAGAGCAGGCGGTCCAGCTCGAGGGCGACGCAGACATCCGCCGCGACGATCAGGTGCCCCAGGTGCGGCGGATCGAAGGTGCCGCCGAAGACGCCGATGCTCCGCATTCCGGCCATCCGGCGCTAGGCTCGCAGGCCCTGTGCCTCCGCGCTCTGCGGGTACTCGCGCATCAGCCGCTCGCGCGCCTCGGTCGCTTCTTCGACGTAGCCGATCCGGGTGTAGGTCTCGACCAGCTGGAGGAGCGCCGCCGGGGCGAGCGTGGTGTCGGGATACTGCTCGACGACGGTGGTGAAGTAGATCACCGCCGCGTCGAAGGCGCGCCGGCGGAAGTAGAACATCCCGTTGTCGTAGGCTTTGCGTGCCAGCCTCGATCGGCCCTCGGCGACGTACTGCCTCGCCTGCTCCCCTTGCGGGGTGTTCGGGTACAGGTTGGCGACCGACTCGCAGTGCGTGACGGCGGCCAGGGTGTACTCCTGATCCAGCACGGGACGCGGAGAGAGGCGAACGTACGATTCACAGATGCCGAAGCGGGCCTCGGGCGCCAGCGGATGCGTCGGATAGTCCGTCACCAGCCGCTGGAACTCGCTGGCGGCGGTGACGTACTCGCGCCGCGCCATGTAGGAGCGGCCGAGCGTGATGCGCGCCTGCGGCATCCGCTCGTCGCCGAGGTGCTGCTGCGCGAAGCGCTCGAGCAGCTCGATGGCGCGCGCGTGGCGGCGCGCCTCGTACGCCGCCATTCCCTGCTCGTAGAGCGCATCGGGGCCGAGCTGCGCGAGCCGCGGCTGACGCGTACCGCAGCCGCTGAGTAGCGCCAGGCCCGCGAGGGCCAGCAAGAAGCGCCGGTATCGAACACTGAATCGATTCATAGGAGAAGAGTTGTACCCCACCCCCGTTGGGGGTGTTTCAATGACAAGCCGCCAGCGTGCGGCGCTCCGCCCCTCCTGCGGCGGCGGCCGACCTGACGGCTGAATCTCGTTACTTCCACTGCCGGACCGCCGCCGGAGGCGCTCACCCCCGGCCGCGGCCAGCTCTATGTACCAGCGAACCCTGAAATAGGTTCGACCGGCGTGCGTTTCCGGCTCCGTCCGGGTGCCGGAGCGCGCCCGGATCAGCTTCGTCCGTAGCGATCCTCGAGGCGGATCACGTCGTCCAGCTCCGGGGTGCTGACCTCGAGCAGGACCGCGTCCTCGAGCGCCTCCATGCGATGTACATCGCCGGGACGGATGGTGATGCACTCGCCCGGCTCCATCTCGAACTCGGTGCCGTTGTAATGGAAGAGAATCCGGCCCGACTGCAGGTACATGGTTTCCTGCTTCCGCTCGTGCTTCTGCAGCGAGAGCGTGTGCCCTTTGGTCACCTCGAGCAGCTTGCCAGCGTAGCGATCCTCATGCGCGTACCAGATCTCGCGACCCCAGGGCTTGGGGACGATCTTCGGGCGGGTGAGCGCGTCGGGGCGTTGTGCTTCTACCATGGTTCTTCCTGTGTGTCGCGGTTGTCACTCCACCTGTTGCAACCAGGCGGCGAAGCGGGTCACTCCTTCGTGGAACTCCGTGCCCGGGCGGTAGCCCAGCAGTCGCTCCGCCTTCGAGACATCCGCCCAGGTCTGCGGCACATCCCCCGGCTGCGCCGGCAGTTGCTCGATCCGCGCCTGAACCCCGAGCGCCTCCTCGAGCGTGCGGATCATCTCCATCAGCCCGACGGTGCGATTGTTCCCCAGGTTGATCACCTCGAAGGCGCTGCGGTCGTAGTCGATCGCCGCGCACACACCCCGGATGATGTCGTCGATGTAGGTGTAGTCGCGCCGCGTGCTGCCGTCGCCGAAGACCGGGATGGGTTCACCATCCAGCATGCGCCGCGCGAACTTGTGGATCGCCAGATCCGGCCGCTGTCGGGGGCCGTAGACCGTGAAGAAGCGCAGCGCGACGAAGCGGATGCCGTAGAGGTGGCTGTAGACGTGCCCCAGCAGCTCGCCGCTCACCTTGGTGCTGGCGTAGGGGCTGATGGGAAGGAGCACATGGTCGTCCTCCCGCCAGGGAACGTCGGGATTGATGCCGTAGACGCTGCTCGAGGAGGCGAAGACAAAGTGCCCGATCCCCCGCTCGCGCGCCAGCTCGAGGAGGTTCTGCGTGCCGCGCACGTTGGTCTCCTGGTAGCCGAGCGGGTCCTGAATGGAGGGGCGCACCCCGGCGCGGGCGGCGAGGTGGACGATCACCTCGAATTCTCCGGTCAACGCCGCTTGCAGGCCCTCGAGGTCGCGGATGTCGGCCTCGACGAGCCGGTAGCTCGGGTGGCCGCGGTGCGGCGCGATGTTGCGCTCCTTCACCGCGGCCGGGTAGAAGGGATCGAAGCTGTCCACCACCGTCACCCGGTGGCCCTGCCGCAGCAGAAGGTCCACCAGGTGGCTGCCGATGAAGCCGGCGCCTCCGGTTACCAGTACATTCACGGGTGTGTTTCCGAGGGCGGGGCCGCGGCGGCGGGTCAGAGGGTGCGGGCGCGGGCGCCCTCGCGCTCGACCAGCGTGCGGAAGTAGGGGATCGTCCGGCTGAGCCCCTCGCGCAGCGGTATCCGCGGCTCCCAGCCCAGCACCGCGCGGGCGGTCGTGATGTCGGGCTGGCGCACCTTGGGGTCGTCGGCCGGCAGCGGGTGGAACTCGAGCTCCGAGGAGCTCTCGGTCATCTCGAGCACCAGCTCCGCCAGCTCGCGGATGGTGAACTCGTTGGGGTTACCGATGTTGGTGGGCTCGACCCGATCCGAGAAGAAGAGGCGGAAGATCCCCTCGATCAGGTCGTCCGCGAAGGTGAAGGAGCGCGTCTGCGAGCCCTCGCCGTAGATCGAGAGCGGATCGCCGCGCAGCGCCTGCACGATGAAGTTCGAGACCACCCGCCCGTCGGAGGGACGCATGCGCGGACCGTAGGTGTTGAAGATCCGCACGATGCGGGTCTCGACCCCATGGTAGCGATGGTACGCCATCGTCATCGCCTCGGCGAAGCGCTTCGCCTCGTCGTAGACGCCGCGCGGACCCACGGGATTGACGTGCCCCCAGTATCTCTCCGGCTGCGGGTGCACCTGCGGGTCGCCGTACACCTCGGAGGTCGAGGCGAGCAGGAAGCGGGCGCCCTTCGCCTTGGCGAGCCCCAGCGCCTTGTGCGTGCCCAGCGAGCCGACCTTGAGCGTCGGGATGGGCAGCTCGAGGTAGTCCACCGGACTCGCCGGGCTGGCGAAGTGCAGGATGCCGTCCACCGCACCCTCGACGTAGATGAACTCCGTTACGTCCTGCTCGATGAAGTGGAAGTCCTCTCTGCCGAAGAGATGGGCGATGTTGTCCGGGCTCCCGGTGATGAAGTTGTCCATCCCCACGACTTCGTGCCCCTCGGCGAGGAAGCGGTCACAGAGGTGGGAGCCCAGAAAGCCGGCCGCGCCGGTGATCAGGATGCGCATCGAGCGGCTCGTCAGTCGCCGGCGACCGCGCGCGCAGAGAGCGCGACCGGTCCGACCTGCGCGCGCCGGCCGATGGAGGCGTACTGGAAGCCCTCTTCGCGCATGCGCTCCGGCTCCCAGAGATTGCGCCCGTCGAAGATGACCGGCTCGCGCAGCAGCGAGCGGATGCGGCGGAAGTCCGGATTACGGTACGGCCCCCATTCCGTGAGGATCAGCAGCGCGTCGGCCCCCTCGAGGCAGTCGTAGTTGTGCTCGCACAGCTGGAGCGAGCCCTCGGCGATCAGGTCGTCGAAGTGCCGCTCCGCCTCATGCCTCGCCTGCGGGTCGTGCGCGCGCACCCGCGCGCCCCGCTCGATCAGCCCCCGCACCACGGTGAGCGAGGGCGCCTCGCGCATGTCGTCCGTCTCCGGCTTGAAGGAGAGGCCCCACACCGCGAAGCGGCAGCCCGAGAGATCCTCGCCGAAGCGCTCGGTGAGCTTGTTCAGCAGCACCTCCTTCTGCTGCGAATTGACCTTCTCCACCCCATCCAGGATGACGGGATCGACGCCCTCGCTGCGCAGCGTGTGGATCAGCGCCTTGACGTCCTTGGGGAAGCAGGAGCCGCCGTAGCCGATCCCCGCGAAGAGGAAGGAGGGCCCGATCCGCTCGTCCGTGCCGATCCCCGCGCGCACCTTGGCCACGTCGGCGCCAACAGCCTCGCAGAGCCCGGCGATGGTGTTCATGAAAGAGATGCGCGTCGCCAGCATCGCGTTGGCCGCGTACTTGGTGATCTCGGCGCTGGCGATGTCCATGAAGAGGATCGGGTTGCCGGTACGCACGAAGGGCGCGTAGAGCTCCTCGAGCTTCTCCTGGGCGTACTCGGAGTCCACCCCCACCACCACGCGATCGGGCTTCATGAAGTCCTGAACCGCGGCGCCTTCCTTGAGGAACTCCGGGTTCGAGCAGACGTGGAAGGGTCGGCTGGTGTGCTTCTTGATCGCCTTGCGCACCTTGGCAGCCGTGCCCACCGGCACCGTGCTCTTGGTGATGACGATCTGCTCGGGCCCGCTCTCGGGCATGTTCTTCCCGATGGTCTCGGCCACCGCCAGCACGTGCTTCAGGTCGGCCGAGCCGTCCTCACCGGGAGGCGTACCCACGGCGATGAAGATGATTTCCGCTTCCGCGACCGCGCTGCCTACATCGGTGGTGAAGCGCAGGCGCCCCTCCTCGAGGTTGCGCTCGACCAGCGGCTCCAGACCCGGCTCGTAGATCGGGATCTCGCCGGCGTTGAGCCGCGCGATCTTGGCGGCGTCGATGTCGGCGCACACCACGTCGTTGCCCGTCTCCGCCAGACAGGCGCCCACGACGAGACCTACATATCCGGTACCGACAACAGTGATCTGCATGCGTTGATCAAGAGGTAAGGGTTAGCTTTCGCAGCAGGTTACGCGCGGCCATTCCAAACACCAGTGGAAAAGGCCGCTTACAATAATGGGCAGCGGCAGTTCTCGCAATCCTGAGCTGACGCACACGGCCGGACGCCACGCCGCCGCGCAGCCCCGCCTACGTCGTAGTCAGCGTCAGCTGCGATGATAGTCGATCACCGACTGGAGCATCTCGGCGATCGAGAGGGTAGGGGTCCAACCGATCGTCTGGCGGATCTTTTCCAGGGAGGGTACGCGCCGTTCCACATCCTCGAAGTTCGACTCGTACGCCACCGAGTAGGGCAGGAACACCAGCTCGGAGGGAGAGCCGACCATCTGTCGGATGCGTTCGGCGAGTGCCAGGATGGTGATCTCCTGATCGCTGCCAACGTTGAACACGTCGCCCACCGTTGTGTCGGCTTCCATCACGCCGACCAGTGCGCGCACCGTGTCGCTCACGTGGGTAAAGCAGCGGCGCTGGGTGCCATCGCCGTAGATGGTGATCGGCTCCCCTTCCAGTGCCCACGTGACGAAGCGGGGAAGCACCATGCCGTACTGCCCCGTCTGGCGGGGACCGACCGTGTTGAAGAGGCGGACGACCACCGTGGGGAGGCGCTTCTCGCGCCAGTAGGCTATCGCCAGGAACTCGTCGATCGCCTTCGAGCAGGCATAGCTCCAGCGGCCGCGCGTGGTCGGGCCCATCACCAGGTCGCCATCCTCGCGGAAGGGGATCGCCGTGCTCTTGCCGTAGACCTCCGAGGTCGAGGTCACCAGCACCTTTTTCTTCTTCGGCGCCGCGAGCTGCAGCAGGAGCTCGGTGCACTGGATGTTCGTCTCGATGGTGCGGACCGGGCTCTCGACGATGAGCTTCACGCCCACGGCGGCCGCGAGATGGAAGACGGCGTCCGCCTCGTCCACTAGCTCGGCCAGCAACGAGGCGTTCAGCATGGAGTCGACCACATAGCGGAAGCGCGGGTGCTCCCGCAGATGAGCGATGTTGCGGATGGAGCCGGTGGAGAGATCGTCTATGACGGAGACCTGATGGCCTCGCTCGAGCAAGGAATCGGCGAGGTGGGAGCCGATGAAGCCGGCACCGCCGGTGATCAGGTAGTTCATCGTTCCTCCCCCTCACCGCCGCTGCGGCGGGACAGTCCGCGGCTCAGTCGCGCCGGCGCGAACGGTGGAGGGCAAGTGCCTGCTCGGCCAGGGGATGTCCGTTGGCTACGCTTCCCCTCCCGCTGGCCACCCCACCGCCATTCCCGGCCCAGCCCAGCGCGGCGTGGATCTCAGCGTCCGACAGGGTCACGCCCTCGGCCGCGGGGCGAGTGTGCCGCTCCTCGAGGCTCGGCGCGAGCTTCCGCTCGACCATCCAGCGCTCGATGGCGGGCGCCAGGATGCGCGCGGCGCGCTCGGCGCCATAGGGACGGTTCGCATCCCCGATACCGCACCAGATCCGCAGCACGTAGGGGTCGTCCTCCGCCGAGGCTCGCGGTGTGACCGGATGGTCGAGCTTCCAGGCGCGGGCGCTCTGTCCGTTGTGCAGCACACCGCGCCGCCGGCCCGAAGACATCTCGCGGCACACCTCCATCCCGAGGAAGCCGAAGGATGCGGTGTACTCCTGGAGGAGGGCATCGATCTGCTCGATGGTCTCAGCGCGCTGGATCAGATGCGCGATGTCACGCGCGCGGATCTGGTCCCCGATCACCCGGCGGATGCGCACGACACCGAAGAACAGGACCGCCCCGGCTTCCGCGAACTCATGATACTGCAGCTGCTGCATCCCGTAGAGAAGCAGGGCCACCGAGAGGCCACCGCCCGCCAGCGCGATCCCCATTACGGCAGCAGGCGGAGCAAAGGCGAGCGAGACCCCCAGCATCGCCAGCAGAATGGCGATCAGATAGAGCACGACGGCCGCCCGCCCGTGTGTCAGGCCACGCGCCAGCAACCGGTGGTGGATGTGCCGCGCATCCGCTCCGGAGAGGGGAGTGCCGCGCAGCCAGCGACGGGCGATCGCCAGCATCGTGTCGAGCAGGGGGAGCGCCAGCGCGAAGAGGGGGATGATGACCAGTACCGCCGTGGCGCTCTTGAGCGATCCGTGAACGGAGAGCACCGCGAGCATGAACCCGATGAACTGGCTTCCCGAGTCGCCGAGGAAGATGCGGGCGGGGCTGAAGTTGTAGCGCAGGAAGCCGAGGAGCGCGCCCAGAAGCGCCACGCAGACCACCACCACCTCCAGATTCCCCAGCGCGACCGCGACGGCCAGAATCGTTCCCAGCGCCACGATCGCGATCCCGGTGGCCAGACCATCCAACCCGTCGATCAGGTTGAAGGCATTCGTCACCCCCACCACCCAGAGGATCGTAACCGGCAGCGCGAGCGCGCCGAGCAGCAGCTCGCCGCTCGCCCCGAAGCTGAGGATCTCGATCCGGAAGCCGAACGCGAAGACCACCACCGCCGCCAGGCTCTGCGCGGCGAGCTTGAGCGCGGGCGGGAGTCCCCGCAGGTCGTCCCACAGCCCCGCGGCGAAGACCACCCCCGCACCGAGAAGCATCCCGATGAAGAAGCGACTGTGCTCGCTGGAGAGCTGCGCTCCGATCCCGCTGAAGCTCACCGACAGCAGTCCCAGAGCCATGGCGGCGAAGACCGCCACACCCCCCACGCGCGGAATCGGCTGCGTGTGTATGCGGCGCCCATCCAGCGGCATGTCATAGAGACCCCACGCCACCGCTGCACGCACGACGAAAGGGGTAACGAAAAGGCTGGCGAGGACAGCAGCAACGCAGGCGATGACGAGTACTAGCACGTTAGGTTCCGTTGGTCGGCAGAAGTGGTTGCCGTGCAGCACGAACGAGAAGAGCACCGCATGTCCCGGCACGCGAGCGGCTGCTCACGGCGCGAGGTGCGACCGCAACATCCGTACTCAGGTGAAACCAGGTACGGGAAAGTACGATTGGTCCGGGGCGTTTCTGGCAATCCCCGCCGCTCCCGCCGAGAAGACGTCGCCAGATCGTCCCCTTTTACCTGCTCGCCGCGCAGGTCGACTGATAGCCGACCTGGCTATGGACACTGAACCTGCGGCGGCCGGATTATACCACCCGTTCCCCATGCGGGCAATCCCGAGGCTCCCACACGCCGGCCGCCCCTTGTCCGCCAAGCCAAGCACCGGTATACTTTTCCGTGCAGGAGGGCAGCCGGAATCGCCATCTCACAGGTGATTCTTCGCTGCCTCGCGTTCTCTCGTATTGAAGGCTGACATGCTTCGTGCTCTCGGGCTTTCCTGTGCGGTACTGGCCCTGCTCCCTCTGGTGGCGGTCGCGCAGACTTCTTCGTCGGCGCAGCGCACCGTTTCTCCCTCGACGGAGACCATCACACTGCAGCCGGGGGACGTGATCCGCGTGCAGATCTGGAGGGAGGAAGATCTGAGCGGCGAGTTCCCGATAGACGAGTTCGGCACGGTCGTCCTCCCGCTGCTGGGCGAGAAGCCGGTGACCGGCATCGCGATGCGCGAGCTGCGCAACCTGCTGCTCCAGGAGTACGGCGTACAGCTGCGGAATCCCTCCATCAGCATCACGCCGCTGCGCCGAATCAACATCCTGGGCGAGGTCAACACGCCAGGGCTGTACGTGGTCGATCCCACGATCAGCCTGGCGGGCGCCATCGCGCTCGCCGGGGGAACGACGCCGGCGGGGGACCTGAACCGCATCCGCATCCTGCGCAGCGGCGAGGTGATCCGCGAGCGTGTCGGCGCGGCCAACACGCTGCAGTCTGCCGACATCCGCTCCGGCGACCAGATCCTGGTCGAGCAGCGTGGATGGTTCGAGCGCAACAGCACCTTTCTGGTCAGCGTCGCGCTGGGAGTGCCGAGCGTGATCCTCGCCGTCATCACCGTGCTCGACCGGACTCGCTGATGCTCTCCGCCATTTCTTCTCGATGTGTCGATGACCGATAAGCTCGCTCCGGTTCCCCCCTCGCGCACCGACGACGAGGAGATCGAACTTCGTCGCTTCTGGTATGCACTGCGCCGCAACCGCTGGGTGGTGCTCGCCACGACCGCCGTAATGGTCGGCGCGGCGGCGCTCTTCGCCGCGCTGCAGAGGCCCCTCTATGAGAGCGAAGCCACGCTTCTCATCGCCGAGGAGAAGCCGGGACTCGACCTCCTTCGCGGGGTGCTTCCCGTCGGGTTTGGATCCGTGGCGGGTCTCAGCGGGGGAGGCAGCCTCCAGACCGACATGGTGGTGCTGCGGAGCCGGCAGGTCGCCGAGGATGTCGTGGATTCGTTGGGGCTACGAGTCGTCCTGCTCGAGCGGGGCAAGACCCGCGACGAGTTTCTCGCGGTTCTCGAGAGTGGTCGGGGCAGGGGCAAGGGCGTGTACCGCCTGCAGCGTCAGAGCGGTGGAGCCTACGCCGTGCACCTCGAAGACGGCGATCGCCCCCTCCAGCTCCCCTCGCGGGTGGAGTTGGGTCAGCCGTTCCGCTTGGACGACCTCACGCTGCGGCTCAATCCCGCGCTGCGCGCGCATCCGCCCGAGCGGATCCGCTTCGAGGTCCTGCCATTCCGGAGCGCTGTCGAGGACGTAAAGACGAGGCTGCGCGTGGCGCCCTCCGCTCCTGGCGCGCAGATCCTGACGGTGCACTTCCGCAATCCCGATCCGGTCCTGGCGGCCGCGGTCCCCAACGTGGTGACGCAGAGCTTCCTCCGCTACAAAAGCCGCGTCGGCAAGGCGGAAGCACACAGCACCATCGAATTTCTCGAGCAGCAGTCGGCCACCTACGAGGCGGAGCTGCGGGCGGCGGAGGCGCGGCTGCAGGGATTCCGCGAGCAGGCGCAGATCGTCGAGCCCAAGACGCAGGCCACGGAGCAGGTGCGCCGGCTGGCCGAGCTGCAGGCGAGCCGGGATGCGCTCCAGATGGAGCGCGAGTCCCTGCGCCGCCTGTTAGGTCGCGTTGAAAACCAGCCGGCGGCGCGTAGCTCCGAGCGCTCCCCCTACCGGGAGCTTGCCGCCTTTCCCACCTTCATCACCAACGGGACGGTCCAGAACATTCTCCAATCGCTGATCCAGCAGGAGAACGAGCGTGCGCGCCTGCTCGTGCAGCGCACGCCGCAGAGCATCGACGTTCAGGGGATCGACACGCGCATCGGCGAGCTCGAGATGCAGCTCTATCAGCTCGCCCGCCACTACCTCGACGGGCTGGACAACAGCATCGTCAGCCTGGATGCCCAGCTCGCCCGCTTCGCCGGGCAGGTCGAGCAGGTTCCCGCGCGCGAGGTCGAGTTCTCCCGCCTCTCCCGGGAGCAGCTGCTGCTCGAGCAGGTCTACACCCTCATCCAAACGAAGCTCAAGGAGGCGCAGATCCAGGAAGCTTCCGAGCCTGACAACGTACGGCTGGTTGACTCCGCGCTGGTGCCGGAAAAGCCGGTCTCGCCCCGCCCGCTCCTTTATCTGCTGATCGCAACGGTCGCCGGTCTGATGCTGGGCGCCGGTGGAGTCGTCGCACGGGAGGTGCTCGACACCCGGATCCGCACCCGTGAGGACGTCACCACAGCGGCGGCGGGGCTGCCGCTTTTCGGAGCGATCCCCCGCTTTCAGCTCGCGGCGAGAGCCAACGGCAATGGGAACGGCAGGCACGTGCGGCTTCCCTTCGCGTCGCGGAAGCTGCTCACCCGGCCGCTGGTGGCACGCGAGGATCCGGGAAGCCCCGCGTCGGAGGCGTTCCGCTCCCTGCGTACCAGCCTGCTCCTTTCCGCGGCGCAGGGGCTGCCGCAGATCCTGGTGGTGACCAGCGCGACCGCGGAGGACGGCAAGTCCACCACCGCGGCGAACCTGGCGATCACGCTGGCCCAGCAGGGGACGCGCACGGTGCTGGTAGACGCCGATCTACGCAGGGGAACGCTGCACCAGATCTTCGGGCTGGAGCGCACGCCGGGGCTGGCGGAGTTGCTGGAGGGAGAGGCGGATCTCGAGGATACACTCCGGCAGGTCTCCGCCGGACCCGCGGGGACACCGCTGGACGTCGTGCTCGCCGGCCAGGCGCCGGCGAGTCCTGCCGAGGTGCTGGGATCGGAGGCGATGCGGACGCTGCTGGACCAGCTCCGTGCGCGCTATGCCGCAATCGTGCTGGACGCGCCCCCGCTCAACCCGGTGACCGACACCGCGCTGCTGGCGCGGGCTGCCGATGGCGTGCTGCTCGTCGCGCGCTCCGGCGCGACCCACCGCGAGGCACTGCAGGAGGCGGCCGAGCAGGTGCGGCGCCTGCGCGTTCCGCTGAGCGGCGTAGTGCTCAACGACGTCGAGCCAGTCCCCTCTCCCTACTACTCTGGGCAGAGCAGCTGAGGTAGGCACAGTGTGCCGAGGACGCGCCGGTGGCCCGCTCCACGGCAGGTGAAACACCTCACTGCTGCCCTGAGCTATTCGGAGCGTCCTTGTAGCGGCGACGCCCCCAATCTTCGTTGAACCCGATGCCACCCTCCTGCACCCGCAGCCAGGGATGCAGATCCTCGGGGATGGCGGGTTTGCGAACCATGAAGGCAAAAAGGTTCTGCTGCTTCGGGAGCAGAAAAGCAAAGAGGCGGTAGAAGGGTGTAAGAGCGCGCACCGCAACCGGCTTCAACCTGCTACCCGACTCCAGGTCCACGACGCTCGGCAGGTCGTAACCGTAGCGGTAGGAGAAGCTCTGTACGCCCGTCGGATCGTAGGAGCGCACGGACTTCTCGATCTCGCGCTCGGTCCAGCGGTAGACGTGGTTGGGAATGGCGGTGTTGTTCACGCCGCCGAACTTGCAGCCATTGAAGAAGACGGCTGAGTGTTCGTAGCTCAAGGTCAGGCCCAATGCCTCGACGAGTCGCATCAGAAAGCTATCACGCGACTCGAGAGCAACGAGGCCGTACCTCGCTACCCGATACATCTCCTGCAGAGCCCGGTGTGGAGAGGAGCAGTGGTGCAGCGCCGCGTGGACGACCACATAGTCGAAGTGGTTGTCCGGATAGGTCAACCGCTCGGCATCCTGGAAGCTCCACCGGAACGGCGCGAACTCGTTGCCCTGGAGCCGTGCATCCAGGTTCGAGATCACCACATGGTGAAAGCCGCAGGCGAGCAGCACGTCGCGGTCGGTACTGCCTCCCCCCACCACCAGAATGGATGCCTCCTGGTGGGGGATCCATGCGGCTAGCGTTTCCTTGTAGAACGAGGCTCTCCTGTTCATCCTGGATGCTCCCTCTCGCTCACAGCCGGTCACCCGCTCCCGGCCTCCGGCTGCGGCAGCGAGGCGACAGGTTGCCTGCCGCGCGAGCGGCCAACTAGCTCCCGGATGAGCAGATCGTACTTCCTTCCCACCGCTTCCTTCGAGTACTCCTCCTCGACGAACCTGCGTCCGCGCGCACCATCCTCGGCGAGTTGGTCCCGCTCATGGAAGGCGCGCAGCACCGCGTCGGCGTAGGCCCGCGGATCGTCGGGCGCCACCACCCGGCCGCACCCCGCCTGCCCGATCACCCACTCGAGCTCCGAGCCCGGATCCGCCGAGACCACAGCCGGGCGCGCCGAGGCGAGGATCGAGTAGATCTTCGAGGGGAAGGTGTCCTGCGTGGTGGTCGCCTTCATGGGGATGGTGCAGATGTCGCTGCTCGCGTTGATCAGCGGCATCAACTCGCGCGGCTGGTAGCCGAGGAGCTGCACGTTCTTCAGACCGCGCCGCACGACCTCGGCCTCGAGCCATGCGCGCCGCGCCCCGTCGCCGGCGATCACGTAGCGGATCGGCAGTTCCGCGTGCGCGGCGGCGGCGAAGAGCAGCGACTCCCAGTCCTGGCTGAGGCCGATGTTCCCGCCGTAGAGCACCACGAAGTCGTCATCCAGCCCATGCTGCGCCGAGAATTCGTTGTGCCGCGGCAGCGGACGGTAAAGCTCGGTATCCACGAAGTTCGGGATCACCATGAGCTGCTCCGCCGCAACCCCACGCGCGCGAATGGTGCGCTGGAAGCTCTCGGAGATCGAGACCACGCGGTCGCTGCGCGCGTAGACGAACTGCTCGACCCTCTGCAGCAGACGAATGAAGGCCGGGTTGCGGATCAGACCCTGGTTGATGGCGAAGTCGGGATAGATCTCCTGCACGTTGTAGACGACGGGGGTGCGGCCCCACACGCTCAGCATCCAGCCGGCCACCCCGATCGTCAGGGGAGGAGAGGGCGCCAGCACGATGTCGTAGCGCCCGACCAGCGCCGGTCCCGCCACCAGGGATACGACGTGGAAGCGGATGTAATCCAGCATCCGCCGCAGCACCCGATTGCCCTTCATCGGCAGCTTCACGTGCCAGACCCGGATCCCCTCGAGTTCGCTGCGGTAGAGCAGCCCCGGCCACACCGGCCACACCGGCCGCAGCGGCTGCCGCGCGAGCGCACCCGCCTCGAGGTTGTTGTGTGGCGTGGTGGTCAGCACCGTAACCTCGTGGCCCTGCCGCTTGAGCTGGCGGGCCAGGTCGGTCATCAGGTAGGAGGTCGAGTTCGCCTCGGGGGCGAAGACCAGCGAGTGCAACAGGACTCTAGCCATGAATCGCAGCTCCTAGCGCGCGCAGCCGTCGACGACGAGCAGCCCCGCTTCCTCCGCGCGACTCTCCTCCGCCTCGATCATCTCCCCGATGATCGAGGGCAGAGAGCGGGTGATCCCCCACTCCGGATAGTGCGACTGCAGCTTGCGCAGGTCGGAGATGTAGCAGATGTGGTCGCCGATCCGGTTGGTCTCGCTGTACGACCAGTCCACCACATAGCCGCCGATCTCCTCGATCAGCGCGATGCACTCGAGCACCGAGGCCGCGTTCTCACGTCCCCCGTCCAGGTTGTAGACCTCCCCCGGCCGCGGGTTCGCGGCGAACGCCTCGAAGGCGGCGATCACGTCATGGCTGTGGATCTGATCGCGGACCTGCTTCCCCTTGTAGCCGAAGATGGTGTACGGCCTCCCCGTCACCGCCACGTGCACCAGGTACGAGAGGAAGCCGTGCAGCTCGACGCCCGAGTGCATCGGCCCGGTCAGGCACCCCCCCCGAAACACCCCCACCTTGAGCCCGAAGTAGCGCCCGTACTCCTGCGCCACCAGGTCGGCCGCGGCCTTGGACGCACCGAAAAGCGAGTGCAGGCACCGGTCGATCCGGCACTCCTCACTGATCCCGTGGTGGTCCTCCGGGCGCGCGTAGTCGTAGCGGGTCGCGGTCTCGACGAGCGGCAACTCGTTGGGCGCATCCCCGTACACCTTGTTGGTGCTCACATGGATGAAGACCGCCTGTGGCGCGTGGAGCCGCGTCGCTTCGAGCAGGTTGATCGTGCCGACCGCGTTGACGTCGAAGTCGAGGAGCGGAATGTCACGCGCCTTGTCGTGCGATGGCTGCGCGGCGCAATGGATGATCAGGTCAAAGGCATGCTCCTGAAAGAGCGCGAAGAGCGCCTCCCGGTCGCGGATATCGATCTGGTGATGCGTGAAGCCGCGCGTGCTGGCGAGCAGCCGGTCGCGGTTCCAGGTGGTGTCTCCTTTGTCGCCGAAGAACGCGCGGCGCATGTTGTTATCGATGCCGTGCACGGCGTGTCCCGCCGCATCGAAGTGCGCGACGGCCTCCGAGCCGATCAACCCGCTGCTACCGGTAACCAGAATGGTCATATTCCCTTCCTGAACAGTGAACGTCATCTAGACTCGGCCCCCTCTCCTGCAGCGTCGTGCCAGCGCAGAGAGCCCTGCAGCTTGGTGCCCCTCTCCTCACAACCGGCGATGGGTGTGGCCGGTACCGTGCGACGATCCGGCAGCCTCCCCGCCTGCAGCTCTCCCACGATGGCGGGATGTCGCGCCTCTACTCATCAGCAGCGCAGAAGCGTGCTCGAGCGCCTCCTCGACCTCGACCTGGAGGATGCAGTGTGCCCTCCGCGAATGGCAGCCATCGGTGCAGGGGGAACTCGGCACCCGCGGCCGCAGCACTCGACTTCTCACTCCCCAGGGTCCGAAGCGCTCCGGCGCGTTCGGGTGATCGCCACCGCCGGTTCGAGGGTGGCAGGAGATCTCGACGACGGCACAGCCCACGGCCGCCGCCAGGTGCATGGGTGCGGAGTCGTTGCCAACGAAGAGCCGGCAGCGCTCGAGAACCGCTGCCGTCTGGCGCAATGTGGCGCGCCCGCACAGGCCTAGTGCGCCCGGCCCGAGCCCGGCGAGCACGGCTGCCTGCGCGGCACGGTCCTCCTGCCCCCCGACGAGCACGATCCGTACGCCCAGCCGCTGTTGCAGGCTTCGACCGAGTGCGGCGAAGCGTTCGAGCGGCCAACACCGCTTCGCCGCCCGGGCTCCGATGCCGAACGCCACCCATCGGCTCTCACGTTCGTCTGCTTCTGGCATGTTCAGCCAGGCGCGCGCCGACTCCCGATCCGCGTCCTCCAGCCATAGCTCGAGCCGGGAGGAGCCGATCTCGGCGCCGAGATGGCGCAGCACATCGAGGTTGCGTTGCACCTGATGCGATTGCCGCGAGCCAGGGATCACATCGGTCAGGAGCCGGTCGAATCCTGCGTTGATCGCCCGCTTATAGGCATGGACGCCTTCCGAGTATCCGACTCTGCGCCGCGCGCCGCAGAAGAGCGCGAGCGCCATCGCCAGGTGCTGGTCTACGTCCCAGCGGGGAACGATGGCGAGGGCGGGCGGCTGCGCACGCAGCACCCTGGCGGTCGCCCATGCGCGGAAGGGAAGGACGAGCGGGCGGAGGTATCTGGGCAGCGCTGCCCGGTATCGGAACAGCTCATCGATGTGCGGGCACGTATCCACCAGGGCAGCGGATACCGGCTGCACTACGAGGCCGATCCAGCTGTCCGGCGCCGCATTGCGGAGCTCGCGCAGAAAGGGGGTGAGGAGCACGGTGTCTCCAATCTCGTCGAGCGAGACCACCAGGATCCTCCTCGCGCGCGCGAGGTCGAGCGGTTGCCCCTCGTCCCAGAGGGGCTGCGATCGGCGTGGCAGCATGCCGGAGGCGAGACGGATCATGTCGCTCGTCAACCGTCCGACGAGCCGGTGCAGCAGCGTCACCATCCCTGCCGAGCAGACCGCAGCCGGGGGGCTCGCAGGTGGGGGCGGACGACCAGACGAGGCACCGCAGCGGAGAGACTGACCACACCGTACGCGATCAAACAGGGATCTGTGAAAAAGGCGAGGCCCATCCATCTCCTTCCCGTAGAGCCAATCTGTTGCGGCAAGGTATCCTCCGGGATGCGTTCTGCGCACTCGACGGTGCACGGCAATACGGCATCTGCAGCATTGGAGTGGCCGGCGAGCCACAATGTTCGCACCGGAGCAGCATCAGTGCAAGGTCTGTCCTCGTCGGCCTGCCGGTGAACGGCGCTGGAAGCCATGAACGAAATCCGTCCTGGCGGGTAGCTGAAGACCGCGGTCGATTCGCGGTCCGTGAATGCTCCGAGCGATGCACAGCGCGCGCTGTTGCTGGAGGAGGAGGATTGTCAGTCCATCGTGTTCGTGTACCCTTCGAGGCACGGGCGGTAACGCGGTGTGTGCCGCGTCATGGTAGGGGCACAGCGTCCATGGCAGACCGCCTGCGAAGGCCAAGCGGCCCGGTTGGGTCGTGGATAGCATGACGTCTCCGGGCGCGGCCCCGCCGGTGCTCGGCTGGAGGCGAGCCACAGATCGCGGCGACCGGCTGCTGATCGCGCTGCTGTCCGGGTCGTTCATCTTCTTTGTCTTCTTTCCCTACGCCCAGCTGCTGCCGCTGCAGACGGACACGCAGCCGTATGCGCTGCTGATCTCGATCCTCGCCGTGCTCGCGGTGCGAATCCGGCGGCTGCCGCTGGAGATCTTGCTCCTCCTGCCGGTGCTCCTCTTTTCACTCCCGCTGGCACTCCTGGGGGAGGCGAGCTTAACGGCGGTGCGCAGCCTGGGGAATTACTTCAGCGTCTTCCTGATCGCGTGCGCGAGCTACGTGCTCCTGAAGGCAGCGGGAGGCTTCTCCGTCGCCGCCTTCAAGGCGATCGTGGTCATCTGGTTCGCTGTCGGCTTCATCCAGACGTTCTTCTATGCAGATTTCCTCGTCTTCCTGACGCCGCGGGCAGTCGGAACCGCCGGCCTCTTCGGCCGCGGGGTGGTGGGGCTCAGCCCCGAGCCGACACACTACGGCACGTACTGCATCTTTCTCCTGATCCTGACCCTGCTGCTCGCGCGGGTGAAGCTCCTGTCCAGACGCGAGTCGGCGATCCTGGCCGCGCTCCTGGTGGTACAGATCACCGTCTTCGCCCAGTCCGCGATGACGGTACTTCTGCTGGTGCTCTTCGCCGGGCTCTATGTCGGCATCAATTTCTTCTCGCTCCGCAAGTTGGTGACCAGCCTCGTCGTGCTCGCGCTGCTCGGAGGAGGGCTGGCGGCGGTGCTCAGTCGCGGCTGGGCTCCGCTCGAGGCGACCCGGGTCTATTCGCTTCTTACCCGGCTATTCGAGGACCCGATGCTGGTCCTCATGATCGACCAGAGTGTCAACGACCGCTTCTTCCACATCTTCTTCTCGTTCTACGGGTTCTTCGAGAACTTCGGGCTCCCGCACGGCTACACCGCCTGGACGGAGCATGTGCTCCGGCTGGTGCACCAGTTCAGCCCCTATGCCTGGGCGGTATCACCCGCGCGAATCATGAGCGGCTACGGGGCTGCTCTCTTCGAGATGGGAGTGGTAGCCCTCCTCGTCCCGCTGTCGCTGACGATTGCGCTCCGCAGGTTTTTCGGCAGCGACGTTCGCTCCTTCCTGATCGTGGCCGTGTTTCTCCATCTTGTCATGCTCACGAACGTTCCGCTGGCCTTCCCGCTGTTCGGCTTCCTGATCGGGTTGCTCGCCTACTACGTGCGGTACGGTCCGCAGGCGCTACGGCACCAGCGCACGGAGACGGAGGTCGGCAGCAGCGTACCGGCTTGACCCCGGTGCCGTGGCGTGGCTCGCACGCCGGCCGTGCTCAGCGGTCCACGGAAGGCCCTGTGATCCTGGCGCCGCGCTGCAGGACCAGCTCCCGGTCGCTCAGCGTGCGGGAACCGAGCTTCAGGCGCAGAAGCGGGAGAAGACTCACCGAGGCCTTGCTGGCTGCCACTTTGTAGAGCAGCGGATTCAGCCTGCGTTCCGTCAGCACGTGGAAGTACCCGCGCGAGTAGCAGGATAGCGAGAGCCGGTCCGCCATGACCTGGAGCGTGCGCCGCTGGTAGAAGCTGATATGCTGCCCCGTCCCCGGCGCGTAGTACGCCCACGAGCCGGGAGGCGGAGGCATCCCCTGATAGAGTTCGGTCGAGAAGATGAAGGTCGAACTGCCGTACTCGGCCAGGTGCTGCCGGATGAAGCCGAGCGGGTCACGCAGGTGCTCCATCACCTCGAACGCCGTGATCGCCTCGTATGGTCCGGCCTCGGGCTCAGCTTCGAACCCTCTTGCGAAGAGGTTGTCGCAGTAGGGATCGGACCAGAAGAAGTCGAAGCCGACATCACGCATGAGGCGCGTCAGCACGCCGTAGCCGCCCCCCACATCCACGTAGCGCGCACGAGGATCGAAGAAGGAGTAGAGGACGGAGGAGAGCCGTACCGCCAGGGCAATGTTTCGGGTGACGAGTCCGGTGTCCGAATCGGCGATCGCGTCGGCGTATGCTTCCTTGAGCCAGTACGGCTCCTCCGTCTGCAGCAAGCCGCACCGATCACAGTAGAAGTACGCGACCTCGTATTTCCCTAGCACCTGATCCCGGTGCTGCAGTCGCGTCTGGCTCCCGCAGATCGAACACGTTGGGCCCATCAGGTCTCCCCCTGCGCGCGGACCGGCTGCACCCTCTCCGGTACCGCTGGAAGCGAGCTTTGCTGGCCGTTTCGCCTCGGGTTTCGCGTCTCCGCGGCTCGAGAGCCGAGCGGCCTCGTCCCCTGCAGATCATCGCGAATTACCAGTGCCCGCCGCACCATGTCGATCCACTTCCGGTGCAGCACCGCCTTGTCGAACTCGCGCGCGTAGATCTCGTGACCCTCCGCCGCGATCCCCTCGTACAGTCCGGCGCGTAGAACGGCCTTGACCCGTGCCGCCAGTGCCTCCGGACTGGAGGCGTTCACGGCACCGCTATCGCAGATGCTCTGAATCCCCTCCATCTGCGAATACAGGCAGGCCACACACTTTCGGCTCGCCAGCAAGCCCAGGCAGCGGCTCTTGATGCCACTGCCGCCGATATCAGGGACGACTGTGATCTTGGCGTGCCGGATCTGGCCGCGCTCATCCTCGAGGTAGGGGGAGTATTCGAGCCGCGAGAGACTGGACCGTCCCAATGCCTGCTCGGCGTTAGCAGCAGGAACCCTCCCGATGAGCGCCAGGCGGATGTGCCGCCACTTCGGATCGGTCGCCACTGCGGCAAGAAAAGCCTGCGTACCGCGTACGGAGGAGGGGATCGCCAGATTAGCCCAGATCACCACATCCCAGGTATAGGAGAGCACAGGCGGGGAAGACGCCCGGAGCCCCTCGTCGACGTAGGGAGCCACATGGTACCTCGCTCCCGGATTTACGCCTTGGAGCAGGATCCGGTCACGCTCCGTCACCAGATGCGTGAGCAACGCATGGTGATAGAATTCCGTCTCGTAATGCTGCGCAATTCGCTGCAGCACCCGATACCTCAGTGCGCTGCGCAGCGAGACAGCGATCCGGGAGTGACTGCGAAACATTTCCGACACACAGTCATGCGGACTGAAGAGCGCATTACGACCGTACCGCGGCAGCAGCGGCGCGAAGACGATGTCGTCGAGCACTACGAGGTTCTCACGCGCTTCCCAATCCAGCTCCTGCAGTCGGTCTCCGAGCCCTGACGCCTCGATCGAGATGCTCGTCTGGAAGCGGCCTCTCCGCAGCGCCTCGAGCGCTCCTACCTGCCGCCCGGGTTCGAGCAGATGCAGGGAAACGGGCGACCCGCTCCAGAACCGCCGGAACCGCTCCTCGAGAGCGGCGCTGTCGGTGGGCGCGAAGGTCAGCAGCTCGATCTCGGTAACCGAGCTGAGCGCGGCGATCGCACTCTGCGACTTGATGGCACCACCCGAAAAGAGAAAGGGGTCGTCCCGTCCTTCCCTTTCCTCTCGGTCCGAGTGGACCCGCGGAGGGGGTGGCAGTGGGGGACGCGCTGCTACCCAGAGAATCCGAGGAAGCTCCTTGACCATCTCAGTGCATCCCCCCGAGGAGCGGGGCCGGCCGTAAGCCTCTAGGCCTACCAGAGAAGCAACGCCTCATGAGTTGGCCTCTCCCGGCAAAGGGACCCGACTTCCGTTCGCCTGCGATTCCTGCAGCTTTGAGCGGAGTTTCCGGATCGGCACGGCGATGTAGAACCGCAACATGAATAACGAGAACACTCGGATAGCAAGCAAGAGCCTCGACGCGGCTCCGAGCGACCGATAAACGGGCGATTCCCAGGTGATGTCCTGAAAAGCTTTCAAAGCGATGTAGAGGTGCGGATTGCGTTGAAAAACCCGGGGCAATCCCAAGCTGGCGGCTAGCTTTGCCACATCGCGGGACACACCCGCCACCGAACGGTAGGCCATGACCTCCGGTGCGGTGCGGACTTTCCCCAACAACGCCATCGAGGCGATCAGCAACCAATCGCCCCCGAGGCAAGGACGGATCGGAACCGAGGCGAGTACCGAGCGGCGCATCACGCCATAGAAGGTCCCATTTGTGCCCACGCGGCGGAAGTACCGGAAGACTCGCTCCCGCGGATTGTCCGAATCCAGAAGAAGCGGTGGCTCCTCGGAGAGTTGGCGGGCCCCTTCATAATACCCGACGCGCCCGGCGGCCAGCACGCTCGCCGGATCACGGAGAAGTACACGGGTGCAGGTGGAGATATAGGAGGGATCGATCCAATCGTCGTCCGCCAGCCACATGAAGAACTCGCCCCTCGCGCGGTCCAATACCTCCTGAAAGTTCGCTGTCGCGCCGCGATTTTGTGGCTGACGGAAATAACGGACTCGCCGATCGGAGCGGGCGAATGCCTCGCAAAGCTGCTGTGTGCCGTCGGTCGAAGCGTTGTCCGAAATCACTAGCTCCAGATCCGGATAGTCCTGCGCGAGCACCGACTCGATGGCCGTCCGTAGACTCTCAACTCGGTTGAAGGTCGGCAGTCCCACACTGACCCGCGGCTTCCCTTCTCTAGTATTCACCCGCTTTCCTTTCTGCAGCTCCTTCATGAATCCACCAGCGGATCTTACCTTCCCGCGCGACCGCGCCCATTTTTCAGGTGACGTACGAAACGCGCAGCCTGGCGAAGCCCTGAAGCGCCCATTGCCGGATCTTCGGCGCCGCGAGCGCTGAGGCGGCAAGGGCCGCGATGCTCACGCCTGCCAGCCAGAGGAAGAGCGCCACCATTCCGATCGGCGTCGGCAGGAGCCAACGCCCGAGTGCGACGACGGCGAGTGCTGCCAGCAGCGGCAATCCTACATCCTCGAAATACCAACGCCACTTCTCACCGGGGAGCAGCCGCGTGTGCATGACCTGCAGGCTGATCAGCAGGTAGCCACTGTTCAGCAGTACCCAGACGGAGGCTGCACCCACCGCGCCATAGTGCGAGGTGGCGAAGAAGATCATCGGCACCAGCACCGCCACCGCCACGACGTTGCTGTAGAGCGCCAGGCGGGTCCAGCCGTGCGCGAGCTGCAGCGCGTAAGGGAGCTGCATCAGGCCGTTCAGCGCCGTTCCGACGACCAGCAGGCTGAGCACCAGGGCAGTGTGCTGCACCGTGGTCTCGTCCCGCGTCCAGAGGAGCAGGATCTCTCCCGAAAAGAACGCGATCATCAGAGCTACCGGCAGGATCAGCACCGAGAGCAGCTGGCAGCTGCGGTGGTAAAGCTGCCGCAACTCGAGTTGATCCCCATGCACGACCAGCTCGCTGAAGCGCGGATACAGCGCCAGAAAGACTGGCGAGGCCAGACGGTACAGGCTCATCGCGACCACCCCCGCCAGCGTGTAGTAGCCGAACATCTCCAGCGTCAGCAGCCGGCTCAGGAGGATCTTGTCGAGCTGCGTCAGGATCACCGCCAGCACGGTGATGCCGCTGACCCCGGCCGCGAAGCGCCAGACCCGGCGAATGGCGTGCATCCGGAATCGCGCGCGCGCGTCCGCAGCGGGCAGGCTGCGCCAGAGAAGGACGGCGAGCACCGCCGTCTGCAGCGCTGCGCCCACAAGCTGCCAGGAGAAGAAAGCAGTAATGGTGGGAGATACCAGCCAGAGCACCAGAACGGCGCCGCCATGGCGCACCGTTGCCATGACGATGAGAATGCCGTTCAGCAGCGTCTGGCGCTGTAGCCCGAGCAGCCCTCCGGAGTAGAAGCCGAAGGGCACCTGCAGCGCTATCGCCGCGCCCATCAGTACGATCGCCTGCTGCGTCGTCGCGGGCAGCAGCGAGCTGCTCTGCAGCCAATGACTGGCGATAAAGGGAGCGAGGAGGAAGAGCGCGGTCGCGATCAATACCGCCAAAGGCCAGAAAACTACCTCCAGGGTGCGCAGCAGATCTCGCGTTTCCCGGCCGGCGTTCTCCTGCACGGAGAGCCGCGCCAGCTCGCGGTTCAGTGTCGAGCTGAGCCCCATGTCCAGCAGTGTCACCAGCACCAGCAGGGTAACGTACACGCCAACAAGCCCGTACGCCTCGATCCCCATGAAGTGGATATAGAGGGGAACGAAGACCAAGCTCATCAGCGCAGTCCAGCCGCTTCCGGCGAAGTTCGCCAGGATGTTGCGCTTGACTACGCTTCCTCTGCTGTAACCGGACACTCTGAGTTTCACTCTACGATCGATCCCTTGAGCCACCTACCGCCGCGACCGCAGCTTCCGTAGCCCTGTCGAAGGAGGCTACGGCGTCCTGCGCAGCCACGCGTTCGGCCAGTGCGTGATGTTCTCCGTCAGCTCGCTCTCGTTGAACGGCCAGGCCGGCTGCTCGATGACGAACTCCGGATGCTCCGCAGCGAACTCCGCGGCGGCGGCGGCAGGGTTGTCCCACTGCCACTTGGGGTCGCCGCGCGGCACGTCGGCCAGGTCTTTCATCACGCCATCCGTCACCACGATGTAGGAGCCGGGCGTCACCAGCGGCGCGTAGGCTTCCAGCTCATCCGCGACGTGCTGCTTCGTATGGCAGGAATCCAGAAGAACCATGACCCTCTCTTCCGGCCGGATCAACGCCCGCACCTGCTCGACCGTCTCCGGGGCGACGGAATCGCCCTCGATGAGCGTAATGTACTCCGCTAGCGGATGGCTCTCGATCGCGCGGCGGTTGTGCTCGCGGATCTCGATGTCCACGCCTATCACCCTGCCCTTCCCGAGCACCTTGCAGAGGCTCGCGTAGTAGATCAGCGAGCCGCCGTGCGCGACGCCGGTCTCGACGATGACGTCCGGCTGGATGGCGAAGAGCGCCTCCTGCAGCCGCAGCATATCGTGCGGGAGCTGGATGATCGGCCGCCCCATCCAGCTGAAGGTATAGGAGTGCTTCTCGTTCCAGCCGACCTTGACCCACAGCTCCGAGATGAGCTCAAAGCCCTCCTTCGAGTAGAGCGGGAGTGTATGCTCGGTCCCGTCCGCTTCGACGGCGATGGTCGAGGCGGCGGTATCGATGGACAGTTTCATCTTCCTAGATCAAGCTGATGTTGAGCCCCGCCTCTTGCAGCAGAGCCAGATTCTCGTCGCGGTAGTTCGGGTTCATCTGGACCGCGACGTCGACCCCGTAGTGCGGAAGCTGATGGTATCCCACGATCGGGTGCCCCGTACCCGGGAGGAAGCGCCCCTGTTTGACCGGGTTCAGATCCACCACGCACACCACCCGCTGCCGGTCGGGATCGATCAGGTTCGCGAAGGTCACCCCCTTGGCACCCGCGCCCCAGAGCGCAACGTTGCCCCGCTCCGCCGCCCGGTTGATCCGTTCGTGCCAGGAGGCGATCAGCTCCTCCTCCCGGCGCGCGAACTCGCGTGCCAGCTGCAACACCTGCCCCGCCTGCCGCGTCCCCTCCGAGGGCTCGTCGGCGACGGCGGCCTCGAGCCAGAGGTACTGCCCGCCGAAGACGTGCCGGACCTCCTCCACCCGGAAGCCGCTGCGCTCGAAGGCGGTGCGCAGCGAGTTCGCCGTGAAGTAGGAGCAGTGCTCGTAGAAGAAGTCCCAGATCACCTGGTTCCGGAGGATCCACTCCAGGCAGGGAGTCTCGAAGAAGACGCGGGCATGCGGCGAGGAGTCGAGCGCGCGGCGAATCGAGCGCAGCAGCACCAGCGGCTCCGGCACGTGCTCGATCACATGCCGGCAGACCACCACGTCCGCGGGCACTTCGGTCCCCTCCTCGCCGTAGTACCGCTTCTCGAAAGTGAGTCGTCCATCGAGATCGCGCAGCGGCCCGAGGTAGCTCGGATCGAAGCCGTAGCCCCGGTTGCCCTCCCCCTCCTTGACCAGCCGGCGCAGGAAGAGACCCTTTCCGCACCCCACCTCGACGATGCGGCACTGCTGCACACCCTTCTCGTGCAGGAGCCGATGCAGCAGCGCCTCGACATGCTCGCCGAAGGCCGGAGAGTGGTCCTGCGTGTTGTCGTACGCCTCGCCGTAGCTGAGCTTCCCGAGGTCGAAGGCGCGGTTGGAGACGAAGCCGCACACCGCGCACACCACGAGGTCCAGATCCCCGCGGACGATGTTGCGCGCGGCTTCGACATCCCGCATCACCAGGTTCTGATGCACCGGCGCCTCCTCCCGGCGGAGGAAGGTTTCCGTGGACCCGGAGCCACAGACCCTGCACGCTTGCGATCCGTTGTTCATCATCCGCACATCTGTACCTGAGCGGAGCCGGCGAGCTGCCGCTCCCACCACTGCAGCGTCAGATCGAGCCCCGCGTCGAGGCTGTAGTTCGGCCTCCAGCCCACCTCCTCGCGCAGGCGGGTGACATCCGCGAGCAGGAGCGGCGGCTCGGAGGCCGGCGAAGGCAGGGCGCCGAGACGAACCAGCTCCGCGCGTCCGAGCCGTTCGGCGATGCGCATCACGATGGATTTCAGCGTCACCGGCTCCCCCGAACCGATGTTCACCGCGCCGGTCACCTGGGATTCGAGCAGGGCGACGAATGCATCCGCGGCGTCTCGCACGTACAGGAAGTCCCGGATCTGATTGCCATGCGAGCAGCGCGCATGCTCTCCGCGCAGGAGAGAGGTAATGACCGAAGGGACCAGGCGGGCGGGATGCTCGTGCGGTCCGAACACGAAGAAGATCCGACCCCACGCACTGCTGAGTCCGCTGCTCGCGCCATACGCATCCAGCGTGACCTGCAGGGCGCGCTTGCACGTGCCGTACAGCGTCGCAGGAGACAGAGGGGTAACGGATTCCGAGCAATAGCCGAAGCGCCAGTCGTACTCGGCACAAGTTCCCGCCATCACCACCCGCTCCCCCCGATGCGTGGCGAACTCGAGCAGCAGGTGAAGGCTCGCCTGGAGCCAGCGCAGGTTGTCGGGATGCGTCCAGTACCGGCCCGGCTCCGCATACCAGGCCAGATGCAGGAGGTGGGAGGGGGCGACGCGCGCGAGCAGCCGGCTCACCTGCTGCGGATCCAGCAGGTCCGCCTGGTGCCAGACGACACCCTCCGCGTCCGGATGCCGCTCCCCCCGAGCGACGGCATGGACCTCGAAGTCGCGACGCGCTCGCAGCGGCACCAGGCAGTGCCGCCCAATGAACCCTGTCGCCCCTGTCAGCAGCACTCGCTTCATCGGACGAAGTCGGCATACTGCCGATCGCGGGCGGAGAGGGCCTGCACCGGCAGGGGCCACTCGATCCCGAACGCCGGATCGTCCCACCTCACCCCCCGCGCCAAGTCCGCATGGTAGAACTCCGACATCTGGTAGAAGACCTCGCTCTCGTCCTCCAGGGTCTGGAAGCCGTGCGCGAGGCCCTCAGGCACATAGAGCATCCACCGGTTGTGCGCGCTCAGCTCTACGGCCAGCCACTCGCGGAAGGTGGGTGACTCCGGGCGCAGGTCCACGATCACGTCGTGGATACGGCCCATCGTGCAGCGCACCAGCTTCGCCTCCGGGTGCGGCGCGGCCTGGTAGTGCATTCCGCGCAGCGTGCCCTTGTAGCGATTGAAGGAGAGGTTGCACTGCACCAGGCGCGGGTTCAGCCCGTGCGCGCGGAACTCACGCTCGCACCAGCTGCGCGCGAAGAAGCCGCGCTCGTCCTCGATCCGCTCCGGCTCGATCACGAACGCCCCCTGCAGCCGCGTCTCGCGGAAGATCACGAGAGGACCTCGACCTCGGGGATGGGGACGACGAAGCGCCCGCCCCATTCGCGGATGCCGGCCATCTGCTCCCTGATCTCCTCCGCCAGGTTCCAGGGGAGGATGAGCACGTAGTCGGGCCGGGTCTGCTCGATGCGATCCGGGGCGTGGATGGGGATGTGCGTCCCCGGCAGGAAGAGCCCCTGCTTGTGCGGGCTGCGGTCCACCACGTAGTCGAGGAAGTCGAGGCCGACGCCGCAGTAGTTCAGCAGGGTGTTCCCCTTGGCGGCGGCGCCGTAGCCCACCACCCGCCGCCCCTCCTCCTTGGCGCGAATCAGGAAGTCGAGCAGCCGCCGCTTGGTGGCCTTCACCCGCTCGGAGAAGCGGGTGTAGCTCTCGATCCGGGTGATCCCGCACTCCTGCTCGCGCCGCTTCAGCGCCGCCACCGCCGGCCGCACGCCCTGCGAGGCGTCCTCGCGGTGGCGGGCGTAGATGCGCAGCGAGCCGCCGTGGGTGGGCAACTCCTCGACGTCGAAGAGCACCAGGCCGTGCGCGGCGAAGACCGTCTCGGCGGTGGTGAAGGAGAAGTAGGAGAAGTGCTCGTGGTAGATGGTGTCGAACTGGTTCTCCTTGAGCAGCCGCAGCAGGTGCGGGAACTCCATCGTCACCACCCCGCGCGGCGCCAGCAGCAGCTTCAGGCCGGCTACGAAGTCGTTGAGCGCCGGCACGTGCGCCAGCACGTTGTTGCCGATGATCAGCTCCGCCTGCCGCCCCTCGCCCGCCAGTTCGCGGGCGAGCTCCGCGCCGAAGAAGCGCACCAGGCTGGGGACGCCGCGCTCCTCGGCGGCGCGTGCGACGTTGGCGGCGGGCTCGATCCCCAGCACCGGGATCCCCTTCGCTACGAAGTACTGCAGCAGGTAGCCGTCGTTCGAGGCGATCTCGACGACGCGGCTCTCGCGGCCGAGCCGCAGCCGCTCGCTGATCATCGCGACGTAGTCGCGGGCGTGCCGCAGCCAGCTGTCCGAGAAGGAGGAGAAGTAGGCGTAGTCGCTGAAGATCCGCTCGGGCGACTCGAACTCGCCGAGCTGCACCAGGAAGCAGCGCTCGCAGACCAGCGCGTGCAGCGGATAGAAGGGCTCCATCTCCTGCAGCTGCTCCGGCCGCAGGTAAGCGTTCGAGAGCGGCGACATCCCCAGGTCCACCATGCTGTGCGCCAGCGGGTGCGCGCAGAAGCGGCAGCGATGCTCGGCCCCGGCGGCGCCCGCGGCCTGATCCTGCGCCTCCCGCGCGGGCGCGGCGATCTGTGCGGTGCTCATACGGCCGCGGGGACCGGAGCGGCCCACGGGAGTCCCGCCTGCCGCGCGCACTCGCTATAGGCTTCGATCTGCCGCACGCACATCTCCGCGACCGCCGCGCCGGAGTCGTAGCGCTCGCGATACCACTCGACGCTGGCGCGCACCGCCTCCGCCGCGTCGTAGACGGGATACCAGCCGAGCAGGCTGTTCGCTTTGGTGATGTCGAGCTTCAGGAAGCCGGCCTCGTGCGGCGCGGCGCGCTCCGTATCCGGCGTCTCCCACTCTCCTTCGCCCCACTCCGCCAGCAGCAGCTCTAACAGCTCCCGCACCGTGAGGTGCCCCGCCGCGGTGGGACCGAAGTTCCAGGCATCGGCGAAGCGCGCCGGCTCCTCCCACTGGCGCGCGGCGAGCAGCAGGTAGCCGCTGAGCGGCTCGAGCACGTGCTGCCAGGGGCGCACGGCCTGCGGGTTGCGCACCGGGATCGACCGCTCCGCCTCGAGGGCGCGGATGCAGTCGGGGATGATCCGGTCCAGCGCCCAGTCCCCGCCGCCGATGACGTTGCCGGCGCGCGCGGAGGCGAGGCTCACCCGATGTTCAGGGGGAAAGAAGGAGCGGCGGTAGGCGGAGACCACCAGCTCCGCGCACGCCTTGCTGCTGCTGTAGGGATCGTAGCCGCCCAGCGCGTCGTTTTCACGATAGGCGTAGACCCACTCGCGGTTCTCGTAGCACTTGTCCGTGGTCACCACCTGGCAGACGCGCACCGTATCCACACCGCGCACCGCCTCCAGGAGGTTCACCGTCCCCATCACGTTCGCCTCGTACGTCTCGCGCGGCTCGGCGTAGGAGTAGCGGACGAGGGGCTGGGCAGCGAGGTGGAAGACGAGCTCCGGCTGGATCTCACGCAGGGCGCGGGCGAGCGCGGGCGCGTCGCGCACGTCGGCGATGCGGTGCGAGGCCAGGCGCGACTCGATCCCAGCCTCGGCGAAGAGGCTCGGCTGCGTGGGGGGTGCCAGTGCGTAGCCATGCACCTCCGCGCCCAGCTCGGCGAGCCAGAGCGCGAGCCAGCTTCCCTTGAAGCCCGTATGTCCGGTGAGGAAGACGCGCCTGCCCTGGAAGACGCCGCCGAAGCCGTGCTCAATCATCCCAGATCTTCCAGGGTGCCTCGCCGCTCGCCCAGAGCTCTTCCAGCAGATGCTTCTCGCGTAGCGTGTCCATCGGCTGCCAGAAACCCTCGTGGCGGTAGGCCATCAATTCGCCCTCCACCGCCAACCGATCGAGGGGCTCGCGTTCGAGCGGCGTCTGATCGCCCTGGATGTACTCCATCACCCCAGGCTCGAATACCATGAAACCGCCGTTGATCCATCCCTCGCCGATCTGAGGCTTTTCCAGGAACTCCACGACCCGGTCGCCGTCGAAGTTGAGGCCGCCGAACCGCGCGGGCGGGCGGACCGCCGTGATGGTGGCGAGCTTACCGTGCCGCTCGTGGAAGGCCACCAGCGACTTGACGTCGATGTCTCCCACGCCGTCGCCGTACGTCATCATGAACGGTTCCCCGCCAAGCCATGATTCCAGACGCTTGATCCGGCCCCCTGTCTGCGTGTCCAACCCCGTATCGACGAGGGTCAGGAACCAGTCGGGGCCGCGGTTGTTGTAGAGTTCGACGCTGCCGTCCCGCAGCCGGATGCAGAGATCCGCGTTGTGCAGGTGGAAGTTGCTGAAGTACTCCTTGATCATCTCGCCCTTGTAGCCGCAGGCGATCACGAAGTCCTTGAAGCCGTGGGCGGCGTAAACGTTCATGATGTGCCAGAGCATGGGACGGCCGCCGATCTCGACCATCGGCTTGGGACGGACCACCGTCTCCTCGGCGAGACGACTGCCCACACCACCGGCAAGGATCACTGTCTTCATGGTTGGTCTCTACGGACTCCAGCAACTCGGAATGGGGCGGTAGCGGACCGGTAGCCGGGGTCCGTTCCGCCCCAACGAGAACCGGTGCGGGGAAATTGCATGCAGGCGTTACCGAAAAGCATCTCAACCACCGGTTGCAGGCAGGCGCTTCACCCCAGCCGATCTCCGGCAGCGAGAGGGCTCCCGCCGGCGCACTGCAGCAGGGCCAGGGAGGTGCCCGCGAGGCGGCGCAGTCCGCCGAACTCGCTCTGCCCATGATAGAGTTCGTTGAGCGCGCGCGTCACGCCGTCCCATCCTCCGTAGTCGTGCCAGAGAATGATCCCTCCGGTGCCGGAGAGCATCCGCAGTGCGTTGCGCGAATCGGTCAGCACATACTCGTAGGCATGGGAGCCGTCGATGAAGACGAAATCGATGCTCCCCCGGAAGGGAGAGAAGTCGAAGAGGGCGGAGTCACCATAGAGTTGCGTGATCTTGGATTCGTAGCCGCTCCCCCGGTAGCGGGCGCCGGACTCGTCCTTCTCGATGTAGATGCGCTCGCTCGGCTCGACCGGCAGGGCAGTGGCCGCGAGGTCGGTGCGAGGCAGGTCGAGCGTGAAGACCTCTGCGCCTTCCGGGGAGTTCACCGCCAGGTTCAAGGTCGTGCGGCCGTCGAAGGTGCCGATCTCGAATAGGCGGCGCGGGGAGAGGTGGGAGACGAGCTTGTTGATCGCCACCAGCTCGAGCAACGTCACGTTTCCCTCGACGACTTCTGGCGCGCAGATGCGGATCGCGCCGCAGTCCGGCACGAGATCGTGCAGTTCGACGGAGGGAAGCGCCACCTCCCGATCCGTGTAGCCGAAGTGCTGGCAGATCGAGTTGATCAGGGTGCGATTCCGTTCGCGCAAGAAGCCGAGCGAGAAGAGGTACAATGACGCGCCAGCGGCGAAGCCGTACTTCCGTGTGAGCCTCCAGGCGCGGCGGGACCGGACGCTGAGGAGATCGGAGTGTGTCGCTCGACTCATGATGTGACTACCGTGAACCCCTGCCCCGGCGTGCTCGATCCGAGCACTGCTGCCCCTCATCCCGTTCGCAGCCGTGATGACAGCCACAGGCCATAGCGAGATCTTGAATGCCGGGTTGGCGTACCCAAAAGAAAAAGGGCGGCAGCACGGACGAGTGGCATCCGCACTGCACCCTCGGCGAACGTGCACGGACCAAGACTACCTTCTGCCGCCTCCGCAACGGACCCATCGCTGAACGAGCCCGGTGCCCGACGACCTGCGCGCCTCCATCTCCACTATGAGAGATCAATCCGCTCCCGCCAATGTGGTGGAGGGGTGCGCCTGGCTCTGCTCCTGCCCCGAGAGCCCAACCACCCGTGCCCTACCCGTGTAGCCCCGCATCACCCCTCGGGTGTCCACCACCAGGCGCGCCTGCTCGACCACCCGCTGGTAGTCCACCTCTGAGTGATCGGTCACCACCACGACCACATCCATGGCCTGCAGCAGTGCATCACTCAGCACCGCGCTGTGCATGGGCAACCCCTTGATCGGCGTATGACCGTCATCCTCAATGACGGGACAGAAGGCGTCATGGTAGAAGACACGCGCACCCTTCTCCTGCAGCATGTGGATGATCTCGAGCGCCGGACTCTCGCGCAGGTCATCGATGTCGCGCTTGTAGGCGATCCCCAGCACCAGCACGCGGCTACCCTTGACCGCTCTGGCGTCGTCGTTCAGCGCATCGGCCACCTTGCGCACCACAAAGGCCGGCATCTCGGCGTTGATCTCGCTCGCCAGCTCGATCATGCGCGTCTTGAAGGCGAGCGTGCGCATCTTCCAGGAGAGATAATGCGGGTCCAGCGGGATGCAGTGCCCCCCGAGTCCCTGCCCCGTGGTGAACTTCATGAAGCCGAAGGGCTTGGTGGCCGCGGCCTCGACCACGCCCCAGACGTCCACCCCCAGCTTATCGCACGCCTGCGCCAGCTCGTTGGCCAGTGCGATGTTGATCATCCGGAAGGTGTTCTCGTAGACCTTGACCAGCTCGGCGGCCTCCGCGCTCTCGACCGGCACCAGCGTGTCGAAGATCCTTTCGTAGAGCGCCAGCCCCACCCGCCGGCACTCCTCGGTGACGCCGCCGAGCACCTTGGGCGTGTTGCGGGTGTGCCAGACGGAGTTGCCGGGATCGACGCGCTCCGGCGAGAAGCAGAGGAAGAAGTCCTTCCCCACCACCTGCTCGGACTGGTCGAGGATCGGCAGCACCACCTCGCGCGTGGTGCCCGGATAGGTGGTGCTCTCCAGGATGACGAGCTGCCCCGGCCGCAGCGCGTGCAGCACCGCGTGTGAGGCGGCGACCACGTAGGAGAGATCCGGCTCCTTGATCTTGTTCAGTGGCGTCGGTACGCAGATCGAGATGGCGTCGCACTCGGCGAGGCGGGCCATGTCGGTGGTAGCCGAAAGCAGTCCCTCGCCCACGAAGGCGGCGAGCACCTGCGAGGAGACGTCCCGGATGTGGCTCTCCCCGGCGTTGACCTGCTCGACCACCCGCTCGGAGACGTCGAAGCCGATCGTGCGGTAGCCGCTGCGCGCGATCTCGACCGCAAGCGGCAGCCCTACGTATCCCAGACCGATGACGCCGATGGTGGCGCTGTGATCCTCCAGCTGGCTGAGCAGCTGATCCTGAGCAGCGTTCATTTGGCAGGTCCGTAGCTAGGAAAAGAGGCAGAATCCGGCCAACAAGGTTGGTCTGGCGAGAATCCGCAGCTTGGTGAAGTGGTGCACGCCTTCATCGGTCCGGAAGAGATTGCCTGTAAAGATCTTAAGGTTTGATAATGTACACGTCCGCAGAGCTTCGCGAAAGGTGGCTACCGGCTCTGGAGCGCGACGCTGAGTCAACGACCTCTCGGTGTTGCGTCCCGAAGAGTGGGGAGTACCTCGTGCGTGCTCCAGCGGGGGAGACGCTCCTCCGGGATCTCGGCGATGGTCGGCGCCTGAGCGTCCTTGGCGGAGAGGATCGGGTCCGTAATCGGCCAGTCAATCCCGAGGGACGGATCGTCCCACCGGATGCTCCCCTCGGATTCCGGCCGGTAGAGATCCGTGCACTTGTAGTGGAACACCGCGGTCTCGCTCGTCACCAGGAAGCCGTGGGCAAAGCCTTCCGGAATGAACATCTGCCTTCTGTTCTCATCCGAGAGTTCGGCTCCGAGCCACTGCCCAAAGGTCGCCGAACCCATGCGGATGTCCACGACCACGTCGAATACGGAGCCCTGCAGGACCGTGATGAGCTTGCCCTGCGGATGCGGATGCTGGTAGTGGAGTCCGCGCAGCACCGAATACCGCGAGAAGGAGACGTTGTCCTGCACGAAGGAGGCGCCGATTCCCAGCCCAGCGTAGCGGTCCTCCCGCCAGGTCTCGACGAAGTGGCCGCGCTCGTCGGCGAACACCCGCGGCTCGACGATCAGCACCCCGGAGAGCCGGGTCTCGATCACCTTCATACGGTGCTCCCCTGCTCGAGCAGGCTCAAGAGGTACTGCCCGTACGGGTTCCTGGCGAGCGGCATGGCCAGACGCTCGATCTCCTCCGCGGTGATCCAGCCCATCCGGTAGGCGATCTCCTCCGGGCAGGCGATCTTCAGCCCCTGCCGCTGCTCGATGGTTTCGATGAAGTTGGACGCCTGCAGCAGCGACTCGTGCGTGCCGGTGTCCAGCCAGGCCATCCCGCGGCCCAGGATCTGGACGCTCAGCTCGCCGCCCTGGAGGTAGTGCCGGTTGACGTCGGTGATCTCGAGCTCGCCGCGCGCCGAGGGCTGGAGGGAGCCGGCGATCTCGAGCACCCGGTTGTCGTAGAAGTAGAGCCCGGTCACCGCGTAGTTGGAGCGTGGATGCTCCGGCTTCTCCTCGATGCTGACGGCGCGGCCCAGGGAGTCGAACTCGACGACGCCGTAGCGCTCGGGATCCTTGACGTAGTAGCCGAAGACCGTCGCGCCGTCTGGCTGGGCCGCCGCCCGGCCGAGCACGTCCGTCAGCCCGTGGCCGTAGAAGATGTTGTCGCCCAGGATCAGGCAGACCTGGTCCTCTCCGACGAAATCGCGCCCGATGATGAAGGCCTGCGCCAGCCCCTCCGGGCGGGGCTGCTCCGCATACGCGAGGTCGAGGCCCCAGCGGGAGCCGTCGCCCAGCAGCCTGCGAAAGTTCGGCAGGTCGTGCGGCGTGGAGATGATCAGGATCTCCCGGATTCCCGCCAGCATCAACGTGCTCAGCGGGTAGTAGATCATCGGCTTGTCGTAGACTGGCAGCAGCTGCTTGCTTACCGCGTGCGTGATCGGGTAGAGGCGCGTACCGGAGCCGCCAGCGAGGATGATCCCCTTCATCCCACCCCTCCCGCCAGGCCGAGCCGCTCGAGCCGGTAGCTGCCCGAGAGGACCCGCTCCCACCATTGCCGATTCTCGAGGTACCAGAGGACCGTCTTGCGCAGGCCGCTCTCGAAGTTCTCCTCCGGCTGCCAACCCAGCGCGCTGCTGATCTTCGAGGCGTCGATCGCATAGCGCCAGTCGTGCCCCGGGCGGTCGGTGACGAAGGTGATCAGCGAGCTGTGCCGGGCCACCCGGGAATCGGGGAGCAGCTCGTCGAGGAGCGAGCAGATCTTGTGGACGACCTCGAGGTTGCTCCGCTCGTTGTTGCCGCCGATGTTGTAGGTCTCTCCCACCTCGCCACCTTCCACCACGGTGAGCAGCGCGCGTATGTGGTCGTCCACGTAGAGCCAGTCGCGCCGGTTGTCTCCCCTGCCGTACACCGGGATCGGCTTGCCGGCGAGTGCGTTGAGGATCACCACCGGGATCAGCTTCTCCGGGAACTGGTAGGGACCATAGTTGTTCGAGCAGTTGGTGATCAGCACCGGCAGCTCGTACGTGTGGTGCCAGGCGCGCACCAGGTGGTCCGAGCCCGCCTTGCTCGCCGAGTAGGGGGAGTTCGGCTGATACGGGGTGCTCTCCGTGAAGTACCCCTCCTCGCCGAGGGATCCGTAGACCTCGTCGGTGGAGACGTGCAGAAAGCGGAAAGCGCGTCGCTGCTCGCCCTCCAGGCCGAGCCAGTGCGCCCGCGCGGCCTCCAGCAGCGTGAAGGTACCCACGACATTGGTCTGGATGAAGGCCGCCGCGCCGTCGATCGAGCGATCCACGTGGGACTCGGCCGCCAGGTGCATCACCGCATCCGGCCGGTAGCGGCCGAAGATGCGGGCAACCTCCTCCACATCGCAGATGTCGACCTTCTCGTGCGTGTAGCGGGGATCGGAGAGAACGAGCTCGAGAGAGTCCAGATTCCCCGCGTAGGTGAGCTTGTCGACGTTGACGACCGCGTGCTCGGTCCGCGAGAGCAGATGCCTGACGAGGGCGGATCCGATGAATCCGGCTCCACCAGTGACCAGAATGGTTTTCCTCATGCCATCTCGTAGCTCACGCGTTCTTCGGCCGATACGTTCACTGCAGCTCTGAACGGAATCACACGCTCACAGCCCCGCACGCACACCCAGGACTGCGTTGAGGTTGAACGCATCCGACCCGAAGTTCCGGTTCAGGTTGTAACCGCCGGTGAGACCCGCCGTCACGTCGAAGCGCCCGAGGAAGAAGAGGCTCTCGGCTCCCAGCGTATGGATCACGTCCAATCCCTGCAGATCCGGGACCTCGGTGCCCCAGGGCGACCCGCGATCCTGCCGCACGCTGCGGGTCCACGCTGCGGTCCAGCGGCCGCGGGTGTGGTAGTAATCCGCGGCGAGGATCGAGGCCGCTCCTCCGTAGCCGGCGGCCGAGCCGAGGATCTGACCGCGATGAGTGTGTCCCTGCCGGGTCCAGCCGTGTACGTAGAAGGGCCACTGGTTCCGCACGCGGGCGATGTGCGAGACCTGCAGGTTGAGCAGCTCGCCGCGCAGCGCGACGAACTCCCGCTCCGAGCGCCCCCACCGCTTGCGCAGACCCAGCATATAGCCGCCGGAGTGGTCCGGCTCCAGGAGGAAGTCGCGCAGGTCCCAGCTGTGGTCCTCACGCCCGAACTCCCCATAGACCTCGGCGCCGCTCCTCGGGAAGACCCAGCGGAAGAACGCCGAGGCAAGCTGATTGTCCCGGTTCGACTTCGAATCCTCCGGCAGCACATTCGAATCGCCGAGATTTCCCTTCCAGATGCCTTCGATCGGTTTGAGGAAGTCGTCGAACGAGATCCCCTCCTCCGGCCACTCCTCGTGGAAGAAGCGGGCGGCTCCGATCTCCAGGCCGGGCACGCCACGCGGCGTGAACACCCCCACCACCCCGGACATGAAGCGCCGGCTTTCGGCACTCTCGACCGGTGAATAGTCCGACTGCTCGAGCCGGCCCCACACCATGCGACCATGCACCCGACCGATCCACACATCGAGTGGAGCGGAGGTGCCCAGGAAGCCGTGCAGGTAGCCCGGCGCGTTGTTGCCGAGCAGGATCGGGTGCTCGCTCGCCGGGCCCCAGTGCTGATTCGCGGTGGAGATGCCGGCCGCCACCACCGGAAGGTCGAGCCGGAGCGTGCTCTGACCGGGATCGACCCGCGTGAACCCTGCATCGCCGAAGCGCTGCGGCAGGTCGATGTGGTCGGGCATGCGGCTGTCGCCGTAGCTGCGCAGACCGTCGTAGCCGGTGGGCGCGAGCTCGAAGGCAGCGTTCTCCGCGCGGAAGACGATCGGAGCGACAGTCAGCGACAGGGCACCATAGCGGGCAGAGAAGCCCGCCTGCACGGCGGTGGTAAGGCCGCGCCCGGCCCAGATCGGTCCGTCGTTCGCGCCCTGGGGAAACGCGGAGTTGTAGATGAGCTGCCCCCTCGGTCGGATCATCTCCAGACGAAAACCGCCGCTCGTGTCTGGCTGCAGGTCGTAGCGTCCGGCCCAGGGGTGCGCCGCATCGCGCGGGAGGAGCCGCTCCACCTCCGCCGCGGAGAAGCTGCGGACCGACCAGGGATACAGGTCGCCCTTCCCGTCGATCTGAAGGAGGCGCAGGTAGCTCTCGATCTCGCTGCCCACGAACACCTCGTTGCGCCCGCCCACCTGCGGAATGGCTTGCGCCGCGAGCGAAACCGGCATCAGCAGGAGCGCCGCCGCTGCGCCCCAGACGACCCCGGGCAATGCCCGGTGTAGGGGCGCGAACCACATAGATTTCTGCACTGGCACGATCTATCTCTTCTCCCGTCCTGAACGTCTCGATACGGGTCGTGAATCGCCTCTCTCGCAGTCGCGGTCCGCCTCCCGCCGCTCGGAAAGGGTACCGCGCGAGCCATCGAAAGAGCGCCGAAACATAGACTTATGAGCGGAAGGATGTTATCCTGTCGGCCCGCCGTTGTCCAGTGCGGAACGGCTCTTCCAGCCGTAACGATCCATGGCGTGACTTGCTGACGACGACTTGCTACACGTTGCTGAATGCTAGTACGAAAGCTGATTCCTGGCGCTCTCCTGCTCGGCCTGCTGGGCGGGTTGGTGGTTCCGCTCCCGGCGCAGACGCCGAATGTCGTCGTACCACCCTCTCCGCCGGTGGACGGCGGCGCGACGATGCGGCTCACCCCGATACCGGATACGATCGCTCCTCTTCCCCATCTCGTCCCCCGGCTTCCTGAGGGGATTCCGGATCTCTCCCCACTGAGAACGTTCGGGAGCGTGGCCGAGGACCGGGATCGGGTGGCGCAGATCCTCGGCTTGGCATCGACGGAAGGGTTCCTGATCCGCTCCCCCTCGTCGCAGATTGCGCCGATCGCGCAGGGTAGCGCCCCGCTGCGCTGGACGCTGCTGCTGCCGGAGCTGCGCTCGGTGATCAACACCGACATTCCCTTCTCGCGGAACGAGGATGGAATGTGGGGGGGACGGGGTTTGAACACGCAGCTGACCACCGGTGTGCACGCGGAGTACGGACGGGCATCTCTCCTCCTCGCCCCGCACTTCCGCTTCCAGGCGAACAGCCGCTTCCGGCTGCCGGGCACTCCCGCGCCGGACCGGCATCCCTTCTCTTCCCTCTGGCACACCGGCCGGGACGGCGCCGAATCCGCGGACCTGCCCCGGCGCTTCGGGGAGGGTCCGATCGCCACCGCCGATAGGGGCCAGAGCGCCCTCTGGGTGGATCTCGGCCGCGTAGCGCTGGGGGCAGCCACGGAGAGCCAGTGGTGGGGACCGGGGATCCGCAACGCGATCGTGATGAGCAACAACGCTCCCGGTATACCCCACCTCTTCCTGCGCAGCACGGCCCCGCTCCGCACCCGATTCGGCTCCTTCGAGACCAAGTGGATGGTGGGAGCGCTCTCGGAGTCGGCGTTCTTCGACACGATTCCGGAGAACGACACCCGCTCGCTCAGCGCCCTGGCCGCCACCTTCCAGCCCACCGGAGAGCCCAACCTGACGCTCGGCCTGGCGCGCTCGGTGTACGCGCCGGTGCGCAGCGTGGGCGCGGCTCCGCTCCGGCTCTTCGATGTGCTCACCCGATCCGGGCGCTACGCCGACCAGGAGGGACCGGATCAGGTCGTCTCCCTCTTCGGCCGCTGGGTCCTCCCGGAGGATGGCGTGGAAGTCTACGCGGAGTGGGCACGCGCCGAGCTCCCTCTCTCCCTGCGCGATCTCCTGCGAGATCCCAACCACACCCAGGGATACACGCTGGGGCTGCAGTGGGCGGGAGCCGTGCGCGGGAGCGCGCTCGTCCGCATCCAGGCGGAGCTCACGCAGCTCGAACAGAGCCCCACCTACCGGCACCGCCCCGCCACGAGCTTCTACTCGAGCCAGCAGGTGCCGCAGGGATACACGCAGCGCGGACAGATCATCGGCGCAGCCATCGGCCCGGGGGGCTCGAGCCAGTGGATCGCAGCGGATTACCTCGAATCCGAGTGGGGGGTGGGTCTCTTCGGCGGGCGCATCCGCTGGGAGAACGACGCCTACTACCGGCATGCGCTCGACGGCCGTCTCTACACGGCTCACGACGTTTCCGTGCTCGGCGGGGTGCGTGCGCAATACCGCTTCCCTGCGCTCGAGGTCGGCGCGGAGGTCATCCGCCAGCAACGGCTGAACTACCTCTTCCAGAACTGGTCCTTCAACCTGGACGCTCTCCTGGCCGTGGACCAGCCGAACACCACCGTCAGGCTCCTGGTCACCCCGCGACACAGGTCGAGATGATCCGGGTGCTCCGCAGGCCGGGTAGAGCATGACCCCGCCGACCCTCTGCGTTGCCCTCTGCACCTACAACGGCAGCGCCTTCCTGCCGGAGCAGCTCGAGAGCGTCGCCGGACAGTCGCGCCCGCCGGATCGGGTGGTGGTGGTCGATGATACCTCCACCGATACCACGCTCCAGCTCCTGGAACGCTTCGCCGGCAGCGTCAGCTTTCCTGTCGAGATCAGGGTCAACGAGCGAAACCTCGGATTCTCGAAGAACTTCGAGCGTGCCATCGCTCACTCGCAGGGCGAGGTGATCGTGCTCTCCGATCAGGATGATGTCTGGCATCCGGAGAAGCTCGCCCGCATCGAGGCAGCCTTCGGCCGCTCGCCCGCGATCGGCCTGGTGTTCAGCGACGCCGAGTTGGTGGATGCCGCGCTGCGGCCACTCGGCTACCGCCTCTGGGAGGCGGTCCAGCTCTCGGCGGAGATGCAGGCGGAGATCGAGAGCGGACGGCTCTTCGAGCTGCTCGTGCGGGGGAACTTCGTGACGGGCGCCACCCTGGCGTTCCGTAGCGAGTGGCGGGAGCTGGTGCTGCCCGTCGAGACCTGCTCCGTGCATGATGCCTGGCTCGCGCTCCTGATCGCGGCCGTGAGCGATGCGGCTCTCATCCCGGAGCCGCTGATCTGCTACCGGCAGCACGCCAGCAACCAGATGGGGATGCGCAAGACTCACGCGCTGGAGCGGCTCGCCCGCGGGCGCCGGGTGGGGCAGCGCGATCTGACCTGGCATGCCGCGCACCTGCGGGCGGCGCGTGAGCGCCTGGCGGGCTACCCCGGCATCTCACGGGCACGGCTGGAGTACATACAGGACGCGATCGCGCACCTGGCGGTGCGCACCGCGCTGCCGAAGAGCAGGATCCGCAGGGTGCCCGCGATATCGCAGGAGCTGCTCCGCGGCCGCTATCGGCGGCTGGCGAACGGAGGGTGGAGCGCCCTGCGCGACTTCCTCATCTGAGGCGTCCCGCCGCGGGGAGTCGGTCGGCTCTACCGTGACGCGCTCGAGGCGAAGGCCCCCTTCCACGCCAGCGCCAGGCGGCTTCGCACCAGGAGCTGTTCCGGCGACGTGAGGAGGTAGCGCCAGGCGGCGATGCCGAAGAGACCCAGCACAAGGGCCGCGAAGGCGGTCTGCAGGAGCAATCCCGCCGGTAGAGCCACGAGGGTCAGCGCGAGGAGCGAGCCGCCGATGAGGGCGTTGATGCGGCGGAGGCTGGCGGCGCTCTCTGGAAGGAAGCGCCGGGCCATCGCGAGGAGGACGACCATGTCGAGCCCGGCGCGCACCGTCCACGCCACCGCTACCCCGATGATGCCGTAGCTGCTGAGCAGCCAACCCATCGCGAGCAGGTAGAGCGGAAGCTCGACCAGATGCAGCTTCCCGGTCAGGTCCGGCCGCCCCGCCCCCTGCACCACCGCGAAGGGTACCTGCGCCAGACAGTTCAGGAACACCCCCACCGCCAGCCACTGCGCCACCCGGGCGCCATTCTCCGCGAACTCGCTTCCCACCCACAGCTCGAGCCCGAGGTGGGCGAAGCTCACCGCCAGCAGCGTCAGGGGGAAGAGGACGAGGACGAGCAGGCGCAGCCCCCGGTCGAAGAGCGCCGCGGTGTGCGCCCGGTCCGCGGCGAAGCTGGTGGCGAACGCCGGGAAGAGAACCCCTACCAGTGCTCCGGGAATCAGCCACATCTTCGTCACCACCTCGTACGGGGTGACGTAGTAGGCGACGGCGGCCACGCTGAGGAAGGCGCCGATCAGCAGGCGGTCCGCGTAGACCATGATGGGGCTCACCACGTTGGTGATCGTCATCCAGCCGCCGAAGCGCAGGAGCGGTCCGACCGCTGCGAACTGCAGGCGGATGCGCGCACGCAGCTCCGGGATGGCGCGCAGGCAGAGCAGCAGCTGCAGCGCCCAGCCGGCGAAGCGGCTCACCAGCAGCACCGCGACCACCGGGACCAGGCTGGAGGAGAAGGGGAGCACCAGCAGCGGACCCAGGAAGCTGAACGCTCCCGTCGGGATGCGGACCGCCGCGACCAGATCGAAGCGCTGCACCGCTTCCAGCAGGCCCCGCAGCGCGATGCCACTGATCATCCAGGGAAGCGAGAGCGCCAGGAGGTAGAGGGCGTACACCGACTCCTGGTGCAGCTCCGGCGGGATGTTGAGCGCGCTGCGGACCAGCCAGGGAGCGAGCAGGATCAGGAGGAGCGATCCCATCGCACCCATCAGGAAGACGACCACCAGAGCAGTCCAGGTGAGGGAGGGAATCTCCTCCTCCCGTCCCGTCCCCAGCCTCTCCGCCACCAGCTGGGTGAGTGCCCGCCCCAGCCCGAGATCGAAGAGGCTGAAGTACCCGATCGCGACCCACACCAGGGTGAGCACCCCGAAGCGGTGGGTTCCCAGCCCGTGGATCAGGAAGGGAATGGCGATCAGGGCCGCCAGCATCGGCACACCCTGGCTCAGCAGGTTCCACCCGGTGTTGCGGGCGAGAAGCCGCCCCCGCGTCAGCTCCGACATCCGACTCCTTCAGCGCAGCGTCATTCCATGCCAGATCGCCACCGCCCGGCCGCCGTCCCCCCGCAGCAGGTACCGCGCCGCCTGCACCACCCGGGTGGGATAGAAGAAGAGCGCGAAGCGGAGCCGGTCGGCGCGGCCGTACCTGCGGCGCACGAACCTCCGGCGATTCCGGTCCCGCAGCACGATCTGGCGGGAGGTGGGGGGAGCGGCATCCGGCGCCACCCGATGCAGGAGGCGCGCCCCGGGCTGGTAGAGGAGCCGGTATCCCGCGGCTCGCATGCGGTAGGTGAGATCCAGGTCCTCGACATACATGAAGAAGTCCTCCTCGAAGGGCCCGACCTCCCGCAGCACCCGCGCGGGGATCAGCAGGCAGCACCCGGTCAGGAAGGAGACCTCCTCGACGGCTCCCCCCGTCGGATCGGGGTCCGCCTCCCGCTCGTGGCGGTGGAGCCCGACCGCGCGCAGGCGGGAGAAATCGCCTCCCCCGAACCAGATTCGCGCGGGCGCATCGAAGTACAGGATCTTCCCTCCGACGGCTCCCACCTCCCGGGTGGCACACGCCACCTCTACCAGCCGCGCGACGCAGTCCGGCTCGACGAGCGTGTCATTGTTCAGCACGAGCACGAACTCGGCCCCGCCCTCCAGCGCCCGCTCGATCCCGCGGTTGTTGCCACCGCTGTAGCCGGTATTCTCCCCCACATGCAGGTACTCGACCTGCGGAAACGCGCAATGCAGCCGCTCCCCGGAGCCGTCGGGCGAGCCGTTGTCCACCAGCAGGATGTGCAGCATGGGATAATCGCTGGCCAGCAGCGAGCGCAGGCACGCCGCCGTGTCGGCCTCGCCGCACCAGTTCAGCACGACCGCCGTCACGCGTGGCGGCGCCGATGGCGAGCGGCTCACGAGCAGACTCCACCCCCCGGCGGGCCAGCTTGCCGGACGCAGCTACGCATGAGCGGCGGCAGCTCCTGACACGCCGGCGCGAGGCAGCACACGACAGCTCCTACTTCCGTGCGAGGACGACCCAGGAATGGGAGTTGTGCAGCAGCCGGGTATCGATCTCGACCGCGTCCCATTGCCATTTGCCTGCCGGGACACCCTCCTTGAGTTTCGGTCGGGCTCCCTGCTGCAGCTCGATCTCCGAGAGGTCGATCGTCTCGGAGACCACCACTCCCGTTCTGCCCTGCCGGCGGCGCTCTTCCCACAGCGGCTCGCTCTCACCGAAGGGGAGCAGAGCATTCTCGAAGATGAGATAGTCCGTGAAGTGCCCGCGGAAGAGCGAGTCGATCTCCTCGAAGAAGAAGCCGTGCTCCCCCGTCAGCTCGCTGTTGGGGGTCGCGACCACCAGCAGCCCGCCCGGACGGGTGATCCGCTTCAGCTCGGAGAGCGCCTGGTCCTCCATCCCGTACTCCTTGATGTGCTCGAGCACCTCGCTCGAGATCGTCACCTCGAAGGAGTCGTCGGCATAGCCGCTCAGCTCGGTGATCCCCTGCACGGAGAACTCGGCGGCATCCGGATAGCGCGAGCGGGCGAAGCGAATCGAGCTGCGGGAGATGTCGGATCCGTACACCGCTGCAGCGCCGGCTTCCTTCAGGATCTTACAGCCGTAGCCGCTCCCGCACCCCACATCCGCGACCCGCTTCCGCGCGACGAACTGGCCCGCGAACCGATAGAACTTACAGTGGTTGCGGAAGTTGTTCTCGGTGTTCCGCGTCGGCCGGCGGCGCATTCCCAGGCGGTTGTAGACCAGGTTGTCCGGATAGACCCGGTGAAAGTCCTCGAGGTAGTACCTCCCGCTGGCCCGTCCCAGCCAGCGGGTGACCGAAAAATACGCTCGTTCCAGTCTGCTCATGAACGCGACTCCGCCAGCTCGGGATCGAACCACGCCTGTCATGACATCACTTCTCGCCTCCGGTTACCCGGAGGGTGACGAACAGCTTCCGCCGCCCCGGCTCAGCGTACCAGGCCGTGCAGCGGGTACATCCGGCCTCCCTCTCCACCCGGAAAATCCTCCGGATCTCCGCTCCAGGCGGCACGCAGGGTACCCCGCAGATACCGGGCGCGAAGCGGGTCCGGCGGGGCACCGGCTAGCCGCCCGGCGGCGAGCAGCAGACGGCGCAGGAGAAAGCCGCCGACCATCCAGAAGCGGAACCAGAGGAGGCCGCGCCGGCCGAAGTGCTTGGCGTAGTAGGCGAAGACGTTGCGCGTCATCTCGACGCCGAGCTGCATCTGGGCGCTCTCGTTGCGGGTGGTGACCCCCTGATGGTGCATCACCACGGCATCGTGGACGAAGTAGATGCGCCATCCCGCCTGGCGAATGCGGTAGCACCAGTCCACGTCGTTGTAGTAGATCACGAAGCGCTCATCCAGCGGCCCGACCGTCTCGAGCACCTCCCGCCGCACCAGCAGCGCCGCGCCCATCGGCTGGTCCACCGGCGCGGTGTGCTGATGGTCGAACCAGGTCTCCTGATTGCCGAAGCTGCGGCTGCGGGGAAAGATCCGGTCCAGAAACGCCATGTCGCAGAAGTGCACCCAGAGGGTGGGAAAGCTCCGGCAGGAGGGCTGCAGCCGTCCATCAGGATAGAGCAGCTTCGGTCCGCACGCCCCGCAGTCGGGATGCTCGTCCATGAACTCGACCAGCCGCTGCAGCGCGCCGGGCCGCACCTCGGTGTCGCTGTTCAGCAGCATTACGTAGCGTCCCCGGCTCACCGCCAGCCCCTGATTGTTCGGGTAGGCGAAGCCGGTGTTGGTCGCATTGCGGATCAGACGCACCTCCGGGAAGGCGCTCTCCACCATCTCGACGCTGCCGTCCGACGAGCCGTTGTCCACCACGGTCACCTCGGTGCTCACCGCGTCCGGCGCCTCCGCGAGGGAGCGCAGGCAGGCACGCAGCAGCTCCCGGGTGTTCCGGTTGACGATGATGATCGAGAGGTCGGGACGCGCGCCGCTGCTCATCGGATGCTCCCGAGCCGTGCGGGCTCCAACTCGGCCCCGGGGCGCCGCACGTCCAGCACCACCAGCGGCAGTGTACCGGCGCCGACCCTCCGCCGCGGCCGCTCCCTCTCCTCCTCGGGATCGCGCGGAAACGATGGATTGTCGGAGAGCAGCAGCGATACCACGAACCAGTAGAACGCCATCACCGGGATGAAGAGCAGCGCGCCGTCGGAGAGGGAGACGAAGAGGTAGACGAAGAGCCCCACCGCCAGGCTCTTCTTGTAGCCGCTCGCCGCGAAGGGAAGGCTTCCCGACGCGAAGAGCAGGAGCGGCGCGGCCATCCCGAGGAGGAAGGACGCCAGCCCCAGCAGCCCGAAGTTGTGAAGCATCGAGAGGTACACCATCTCGCGGATATCCTCGAACTCCGTGGATGGCAGGACGGTCATCAGCTCCAGGTTCTTCCACTGCTCCTGCCTGCCGCCAAGGGTGCGATCGAAGAGGAAGCCGACATCGACCCCGAGAAGATCGAGCGCGTACCAGACCCCCCCGGCGATGAGGAGGAGCGAGGTGCCCAGAACGACCACCGTCCGCGGCGACACCCGGCGCACGTAGAGCCGCTGCACCAGCTCGAAGACGATCAGGCCCGCCCACACCGTGCGCGAGAGGGTGAGCAGCAGCGAGGTCTTCACGATCAACTGCTTCACTCCGCTCCGCTCGATCCAGACGTAGAGCGGGAGCAGGATCAGGAGGCAGATCCCGTAGATGTTGCCATTGTTGTAGGTGGAGATCAGCTTGAACACCCCGGCCCGGTCGATGTATTTGTCCTCCAGCTCCCCCACGTCTCCGGCGTTCACCGTGAGAAATGGGATCTCGATGAAGCTGCCGGTCAGCAGCTTGTAGAAGAAGAGGAAGATGCCGTAGACCGACACCGCCAGCACACCGAAGCGGACGAGGCGGAAGAGGTAGCTCAGGTCGAGCCGGTCGAGGTGGACGCCGAAGACCAGGACGAACATCAGCGGGACGAAGACCAGGCTCACCACCAGGGAGATGGCGAACCCGAAGCCCTCGATCCCATTGGTGACGAGCCCCAGCCAGGCTACCGCCTGGAAGGGAAGCAGCAGCGCGAGCGTCAGCAGCCGCACCTTGCGGAGTTCGATCCGCCGGCCGGCGAGCAGGGCGAGAGGAAGCCAGAGGAAGAAGAGCGCCAGCCCCAGGTATCCCCAGGTGATCGGCACCCCGGCGAGCTTGATCCCCCCCTTGGGGAGGAGCAGCAGGAAGGTCACGAAGAAGAGGATGACACCCTTCTCCACCGCTGTCGGGGAGGCAACGGTACCGGGCTGCGCCGCCTGCCCGCGGGCGTTCACCGGGTTCTGGACCTGAGCGGTGCTCACGGGCGTCCCCTCAGCCCACGACCTGCAGGGGACGCGGCTCCAGCCGCGCCTCTCCCGCCGCCACCGTGTACAGAAGGTCGACCGTGCGGCGCGCCGCCCGCTCCCAGGTGAAGCTCGCCGCGCGCTCGCGGCCGCGCCGGACGAGCGCCTGGCGCAGCTCCGGCTCGCGCTCCAGGCGCAGCACCGCCGCCGCCATCGCCGCGTACTCCTCCGGATCCGCCAGCAGACCCGCATCCCCCACCACCTCGGGGATGGAGGCGCGATTCGAGGCGACCACCGGTGCCCCGCACGCCATCGCCTCCAGCAGCGGCAGCCCGAATCCCTCGTAGAGCGAAGGAAAGAGGAGCGCGGTGCAGCGGCCGTAGAGGCAGCGCAGCTCCTCATCGCCGACCTCGTCGCGCTCGTGGATGGCCTCGCGCACGCCGAGCGCCTCGGCGCGCCGCAGCACCCTCTCCCACCCCGGATCAGCGCCGCCGGCGACGACGAGCTGCAGATCGGGTAGATCGCGGCGGAGGAGCGCGAGCACCTCGACCGCCGCCGCCAGGTTCTTGTGCGGCTTGCGATTCCCCACGCAGAGCAGGTAGCGGCCCCGCGGAACGCGGGAATCGCACGCGGCCGCCTCACCGGGAGCGAGGGGCCGGAAGCAGGAGGCGACGCCGTTGTGAATCACCTCGACCCGGCCAGCCGCCGCGGGGAAGCGCTCGACCAGATCGCGGCGGGTCGCCTCCGAGACGGTGATCACCCGCGCGGCCCCGAGGACGGCGCGGCGCAGCAGCGGGCTCGCGGCCGCACGGCGCCACCAGGCAAACGCCCCCGGCACCTTGAAGTGGGTGAAGTCGTGCACCGTCACCACGCTGCGGCGCGGGAGGCCGAGCAGCGGTACGTCGTAGTGTGGGAAGAAGGCCACGTCTGCGCCAATGGCGCCGCTGGCGCGCAGGCGCAGCCACGCAAACTGCGCGGCGGGCCGGTAGAACCCGGAGGGAAACGGGAGCACCCGCAAGCGCTCCGCCTCGCCGTGAGGGGCGAGGAAGCCGTGCAGCTGCTCTGGCTCCCCCAGCAGGGTGATGCGCGAGAAGCGCTCGTCGGAGAGGAGCCGGGCGAGGATCTCCCGCAGGTAGCGGCCGATCCCCGAGGTGTAGAGGCCGCGCGCGTCCACCAGCACGCTGCGGGGAGAGCCCCCCCTCCACGGCTCACGCACTCGCATCACCTGCGGGCGACCCACACCTCAGTTGCGCGTGGCGCCGGAGCGGCCGCCGTCCTCGAGCACCACGCCCGCCGTTGTGACCCCCATGCGGCCGAGGGCCTGCAAGGCGTCCTGAAGCTCCGCCCGCGTGACCTCTCCCGCGCGCGCCACCAGGATCACCGGCCGCTGCGGCGAGAGCGCGGCGACCGTGTAGGGCTGCTCGAGCCCGGGGAGCGCCACGACGACGAGCGAGAAGCGGTTCTCCAGCTCCGTCAGCGTCCGCCGGAAGCTCTCCACACCGCTGCCATTTGCGTGGAAGCGGTACAGCATGTAACCGCCGCCATCCGCGCTCTGGACCGGCTGAAGAGCGGTAGAATCGACCGGTGCTGCCGGCAGCGAACCAGGCGCACCCACCTCAGCGGAGTCCGCAGGGGGGGAGTGAACCGCGGCACGCTGCTCGAGATCTGCGAAGACCACTCCCTTCCCCTGCAGCGTCGCCGTGGATGCGAGACGCGCTCCCACCGTGCCCGCCCGCACGCCCCGCCCGAGCGGAAGCAGCAGCACGCTGCGGCCGGCATCCATTCCCCCCAGCAGAAGGGGAGCGTTCGGATTGAAGAGTGCGGCAGGCACCCCGGTGGCGCGCTCGGCCTCCCAGGGGTAGCGGATCCGCTGCCGCAGATAGGAGCTGCCGACGGCGCCCGAGGCACCGAAGAAGATCCCTCCCAGCATCCCGGCGATGAGGATCACCATCGGACGGGGAAAGCTCTGCTGCTGCGGCGGCACGGCCACGTCGATCTGGCGGACGTCTCCCCCCTCCGCGATCGCCAGCAGACGCGTCTGCACCAGCTGCGTCTGCAGAGCGACCAGCGTCTCCGAGAGCCGCTTCACCTCGCGCTGCAGCCGGAACACGGACTGCGCGTGCTCCGGCAGCGAGGCTAGCGATGCCTGGTAGCGCTGCAGCTCACCGCGGAGCTGCGCCTGCTGCCGGGTCAGACCCTCATAGTAGGCGCGCGCGAGGGTGACCAGCTCGTTCTCGAGCTGCCGGATGCTCTGGTCGAGAACCACGACGTCGGGGTCACGCTCGGTGCGGCGATCGAGCAGCTCCGTCCGCCGCGTCTCCATCTCCAGCAGCCTCGCGAGGATGTGGTTGATGGCGCCGTTGCGGAGCAACGTGGGATAAGCCGCGAGGTCGCGCGAGGAGAGCCTGCCGCCAACGAGAATCTGCTCCAGGGCACGGCTCTCGACCTCCCGCTCCTCGAGCGCGCCGCGCAGTCCCATCGCCTGGCGCAGCTCCGTCTCGCCCGCGAGCGTCGGATCCAGCACTCCGCTGCGCTCCTGGTACAGGCGCAGGTCACGCTCCGCGGTCGCGAGCGCGCCGGCAACGCTGTCGGTGTGCTCGGTCAGGAACTCGTAGCGATGCTGGTTGACGCCACGATCCGTGGTCCTGCGGCGCTTGAGGTACTGCGCGATGATGCCGTTGGGCACCGCGGCGCTGGTGAAGGGATCGTTGGCCCGGAAGACGAGCTCGGCCACCTCTCCTCCCGCCTGGCTCGCCTTGAGCTTCCTGCTCACCTGCCGGATCGCCGGCTCGAGGCCGACGACCTCGACGCGGAAGCTCTCCGGAAGCGGCTCGTCGCGCAGGGTCACCATCCCGCCGGCGATCGGGTACGGGCGACCCGGCGTGGCATAACCGCTCGCGCCGGGGCCCTCCACCTTGTAGCGGTCGCCGACGCGCTCGAAGTGATAGATCTGCTTGCGGTCCACCTCAGCCGGGAGCCGGATGCTGGCGAAGAGTGCGGTCGGGGGAGTCGCGGCGGGGCTGAGGACCCGCGCCTGCAGTCCCAGAGAATCGACCACCGCCCCGATCACCTCGCGGCTGGTGAGGATCTCGAGCTCCGTCTTGAAGCCGGACTCTCCGGTGAGCACGTCCGCCAGATTCCCCAGCGATATGCCGCCCTCGCTGGAGGAAACGGCCAGCCGCGCCGCCGCCCCGTCGGAGTTGGTGCGCAGCAGCACCGTCGCGTCCGCCTTGTAGCGTGGAGGTGCGTAGAGGAGTACCGCCGCGGCGAGGAGCAGTCCGGCGAGAGCGCCTCCGGCGATCCAGAGCAGACCGTACCGGAGCGCGGTCGCGATGTCGCGCAGCTCGAGCGAGTCGTTGGGGGCGCTCATTTCACCAGCTGGATCAGGCCGATGAAGAAGGTCACCAGGCCGGTGGCGGTGCTGATCGCGACGTAGGGGTTCAGCGCGATCCAGCTGCGCCGCCCGACGAAGATCTGGTCGCCGGAGCGCAGCTCCGCGGTGGCGTAGCGGGCGGCCTCGTTCGAGGTCAGCCGCAGCTCCTCGTTCCCCCGGACGATCACGATGTTGTTGGGATTGCCCGCCTCCGTGACGCCGCCTGCCCTGGCGATCACGTCGCGAAGCGTCATGGTGAGATCGGCCATGTAGATGTCCGGGCGACGCACCTCGCCGTGGACACCGATCCGCCGCAGAACGGTGACCTCGACGGCGGGGTTGCGCAGATAGGTGGCGTAGGCGGTCAGCAGCGAATCCTGCAGCGCGACAGCGCTCATCTCCGTCACCACCATGCGCCCGAGCCGCGGGAGCACCACCTCCCCACCGTCACCAACGGTGAACACGCCACCGAGATCGGGCTCCCGGAAGATCCTCAAGGAAACCTGATCACCCGGGCGGATCTGGGCGGCAGAGGCGGTAGGTGCCAGTGCCGGCTCTCCGTTTGCCATGTTCGGCCCCTGCTGCGCGAATGCCGTCCCGCCCAGCGGGAGCAGAGTCAGGGCAGCCAGAAGGGCCACGCGTATCGTGCTGTTCATGCTGCTATCCTGCGGTGGAGCGAGTCCTGCCTGCTCTCATAAAAGCGGCACGGGCCGGCGCAACCCGGAGGCGACCGCCGATCCGCAAAGGGAGCAAGCTCCCAACTATCGATGGAGCGGAAAGTTAGCGAAGGAGCCAGGTGGGGTCAACAAAACGCGGGGCCCAGCGTCGCCTGGGCAGCTCAATACGCTCCGTCGCGGCGCAGCACCGCCGGCAGCGTCAGCGCCAGGATTCTCAGATCCATCCACACCGACCAGTGGTGGATGTAGTGCTGGTCGAGGCGGACGACCTCCTCGAAGTCCAGCACCGAGCTCCGCCCGCTGACCTGCCAGAGGCCGGTGATGCCCGGCAGCACGGAGAGCCGCTCGAAATGGTGCTCCGCGTACTGGTCGAGATCCTCCGGGAAGAAGGGCCGCGGCCCGATCACGCTCATCTCGCCGGCCAGCACGTTGAGGAGCTGCGGCAGCTCGTCCAGCGAGGTGCGGCGCAGGAAGCGCCCCACGCGGGTGACGCGCGGATCGTTCCTGATCTTGAAGAGCCGCGGATCGCCCGACTCGTTGAGGTGGTGGAGCTGCGGCTTGATCTGCTCCGCATCGTCGATCATCGTGCGGAACTTGTACATCCAGAAGGAGCGGCCACCCACGCCCGTGCGGAGCTGCCGGAAAACCGCCGGGCCTGGCGTGTCCAGCTTGATCACGAGCGCGATGGCGAAGAGGAGCGGCGCCAGCAGGATGAGCCCCACGATGCTCAGCGCAACGTCCATGGCACGCTTGATCGCCAGGCGGGGAAGCCCCGCGCCCCCGGGCCGCAGCCGCAGCACCGCGCCGATGCGGGTCTTGGTCAGCTCGAAGCGGGGGTTGATCCGGTGCAGCGTGCTGGGCGCGATGGAGACCGCCGCTCCGGCCTCGAAGCAGCGGTGCACCAGCGTCTCGAAGGACTCGAAGGAGAGGCCGGAGGAGGCGATCACCACCTCGGAGGCCCCGCTCGAGCGGAGCGCGGGCTCGAGATCCGGCACCATCTCGCGGCCGGGGGTCGCGCGAGCGCCGCGCAGGGCGATACGACCGACCATCCGCATCTCCGGCGCCCCTTCGGTCCGCAGCAGCCGCATCAGGCGGGCGGTCTCCTTCGCCGAGCCGACCACCAGCACGCGCCGCTGTCCCCAGCCGTGGCGGTAGGCGTAGGCGAGCGACTGGTCGACGGTTACACGGCCGCCGAAAACCATCATGGAGGCGAAGGCGGCATAGAGCAGCAGGGCCGTGCCGCTCAGGAGTTCGATCCCCTCCGGGAGAAGGAGCCCGTGCGCCCAGACCAGCGCGGCGGTACAGAGCACCGCGAAGAGCACGCGGGTGAAGCTGGCACGGCTCTGGATCACCCCGTAGCCGCCGAAAGCGCCGAGCACCAGTGGCTGGGCCAGCGCCACCAGGACCGCCAGCGGCCAGATCTCGCTCCAGGACGGCGGCGCGGGCGCGGCCAGCGCCGCGGAGATCCACAGGGCGGCGAACACCGCCAGGACAGAGGCCGCAACGTCCGCGAGCACCAGCAGTACGACCCGCGCCACGCGCCGGGTGAACTCCGCCCAGCTCCGGTGGACCGTCGCGTCCATCCGCTGGCGGATATCCGCGGCGAAGGGCTGCGGGCGCGGCGCGACCGAGAGATCGGGCAAGTCAGAAACCAGACGAGTGGCCATACGGAAGATCGCTAGATTTACTCTGCATTATGGCGCGGCAGCACCTTCGGCTACGCCGAGTCGCGAGACTCGGTGCGCACCCGAGGCACTGCCGGTGTCTCTCGCGCCGCCCGTACTCTGCGGTCGATCGCCTCGCGGAGGCGATGGCAAAACTCGCGCCGATCGAAGCGCTCCGCGTTGCGGCGACAGAGCGCGGGATCGAAGCTCATCCGCTCGAAGTCGAGCATCGCCTGAGCGAGGGAGTCCACGCTCTGCTCCTCGAAGAAGACCCCGGTGGCGCCATGCACCACCGTCTCCGTCGCGCCTCCGCGCCCGTAGGCGATCACCGGCCGACCAGCAGCCTGCGCCTCGACGGGGGCGATCCCGAAGTCCTCCCAGCCCGGGAAGAGGAGCGCCCGGCAGCGCGCGTACAGGCTGGCGATCTGCTCGTCGCTCTGCCTGCCGATGAACTCGACCGTGGGGCCGGCGAGCGCCTCGAGGCGTCGGCGCTGCGGGCCGTCCCCCACCACCACCAGCCGGCGCCCCAGCCGGTTGGCCGCTTCGACCGCCAGATCGAGACGCTTGTAGGCCACATGGCGCGACACCACCAGATAGAAGTCCTCAGCCGGCCTCCCGCTGGGGGCGAAGCGATCCACCTCCACCGGGGGGTAGATCACCTCCGCGTCCCGACGATAATGGCGCCGGATACGCGAGGCAACCTCGTGCGAGATCGCCATGAAGTCGTCTACCCGCTCCGAGGAGAGCTGATCCCACATGCGCAGCCACTGCGCGACGGGCGCGATCAGCGGGCGAAGGCGCAGCCCGCGCGTGTACTCGTGGTACAGATCCCAGATGTAGCGGCAGGGAGTGAGACAGTAGCAGAGGTTGAGCGTTCCCGGAGGGGTGATCACCCCCTTGGCGCAGGCGCTGCTCATGGTGAGCACCAGGTCGTACTCACTCAGGTCGAATTCCTCGAATGCCGCCGGCATCAGCGGCAGAAACGGCTGGTGGCGCCGGGCGGCGAAGGGGATTCGCTGCAGGAAGGAGGGGCGCACGTCCCATCCCTGCATGTGGGCGGGGAGGCGCGAGGGATCATAGAGCGCCGTATAGATCGGAGCGTCGGGAAAGAGGCCGTGCAGCTCCGTCAGCACGCGCTCCCCGCCGCCGTACTGGTTCAACCAGTCGTAGGTGATGGCGACCCTCACTCCTCAGCCCCCTCGCTGCGAGCAGCGCTCGACGCGCTCATGCCGTACATACGCAACGAGCGGTGCGCAGGCAGAGTCACTCACCTGCACCACCGCCCTTCAGATATCGCGCGAGCATCTCCCCCCAGTCGGGCAGCAGGCGACCGATGGCGTCCTCCGTTGCCGAACAATCGAGTACCGAGTACGCCGGGCGCCTCGCCGGGCGTGGGAACGCCGCGGAGCCGATCGGGAGAATGGGCGTCGCCAGCGACCGCTCCACCAGAATCCGGCTCGCAACCCCAAACCAGCTCACGGGTTCGCCGCCGTCGGTCGCATGAAATGTGCCCACCACCCGTCGCTCCAGCAGATCCACAACCGTTCGCGCCAGAGAGACTGTCCAGGTCGGGCGCCCCACCTGATCGTCCACCACCTCGAGCCTGTCGCGCTCGCGCGCCAGCCGGCTGATGGTGTCGACGAAGTTCGACCCGCCCGCGCCGTAGAGCCAGCTGGTGCGTACGACCAGCGCCTCACCCGCCTCACGCGCAGCCCGTTCCCCCGCGAGCTTGGTGCGGCCGTAGGCGTTCACCGGATCCGGCGGATCGGTCGGCCGGTAGGGCTGGTTGCCGTTGCCGGAGAAGACGTAGTCCGTGCTCGGATAGACGAGCAGCGCGCCGATCCTCTGACAGGCTCCCGCCAGATAACGTGTCGCCTCGGCGTTGACCCGCATCGCGGTCCGCACCTCCGCCTCGGCGGCGTCTACGGCGGTGAATGCGGCGCACTGCACCACGGCCTCGGGAGATTCGGCCCGCAGCCGCGCCTCCACCGCTCCTTCATCCGTCACGTCGAGCTCTGAGCGGTCGAGCGCGACCACCTCGTGATCGCGATGGCGCAGCTCCGCCACCAGCGCCCGCGCGAGCATCCCGCCCGCGCCGGTTACCAGCACCCTCATCCTCGCCCTGTCCGTGCGAACTGCCGCGCGTAGTAGGTGATGATCAGGTCGGCGCCGGCGCGCTTGATGGAGGTGAGCACCTCCCGCATCGCGCGGTCCGCGTCGAGCCAGCCGCGCTCGCTCGCCGCCATCACCATCGCGTACTCGCCGGAGACGTGATAGGCGCAGACGGGATATCCGGTCTCCCGCTTCACCTGCTGGATCACGTCGAGGTAGGCGAGCGCCGGCTTGACCATCACGATGTCGGCCCCCTCCTCGATGTCCAGCCGCACCTCGCGCAGCGCCTCCCGCGCGTTGGCGGGATCCATCTGGTAGCCACGGCGGTCGCCGACCTGCGGCGTGCTCTCCGCGGCATCGCGGAAGGGGCCGTAGAAGGCGGAGGCGTACTTCGCGGAGTAGGCGAGGATGGAGGTGTCGGCGAATCCCGCCTCGTCCAGCGCCGCCCGGATCGCCCCCACCCGGCCGTCCATCATGTCCGAGGGCGCCACGATGTCCGCGCCCGCCGCGGCGTGCGAGAGCGCCATCCGCGCCAGCAGCGGCAGGGTGGCGTCGTTGTTCACCTCCTCCCCATCCAGCACCCCGCAGTGCCCGTGCGAGGTGTACTCGCAGAGGCAGACGTCGGTGACCACCAGCAGCTCCGGCAGCTCGCGCTTCAGCGCCCGCACCGCCTCCTGCACGACTCCCTCCTCAGCGAATCCGGAGGAGCCGCGCTCGTCCTTCTCCTCCGGGATGCCGAAGAGGATGACTGCGGGGACGCCCAGCCGGAGCGCCTCCTCGGCGTCGCGCAGCAGCTCGTCCCTCGAGGTCTGCTCGACGCCGGGCATGGAGGCGACCGGCCGGCGGACGCCTGCGCCCGGCACCACGAAGAGCGGCAGCACCAGGTCACCCGGCGTGACTTCCGTCTCACGGACGAGGGAGCGCAACGCTTCGCTGCGGCGCAGGCGGCGGGGGCGGGAGAGCGGAAAGCTCGGCATACGGGATCTCAGAAGAAGACGCGGGCGCCGGTCTGCAGCGCCTGCTCCGTCCAGCCGGAGCCGGACTCGCGGGAGAGAAGGAGCTGCGCATCGACCCGCGGCGTCAGCCGCCAGGTGGCGCGGCCGGCGAAGCCGGTGCTCCTGCCCTCCCGACCGGGGACGAAGAGGTTCTCACGCAGGCGCTCCCGGCGGACGATCCGCCCATCCAGATCCAGCCGTGCCCCAAGCAGCGCAGCCTGCCCGTAGAGCATCCATTCCTCGCCATGTCCACCCAGGCCATGGGCGAGCGGCCGGTCCGCCAGCACCCAGTTGCCATCGTGGGCGACGTGGCGGTACCAGGTGGGATTCCCGCAGCAGGAGGGGGCGAAACGCGCGTACTCGACTCCGGCGGCCACCTGCGGCACAGCTGGCAGCGCGGGAAGGTAGAGGCCGAAGATCTGCCCCGGCACGTTATAGAACGCCCCTGCACTATCCTCCGCCCCCCACTCGAGATAGGCGGTCAGCGGCACGAGCCTCTCGGTCGGTAGCCGGTAGCGGAACTCGGCGGCGACCACCTGGTTCGTCAGGTGGGCGACGTGCTTCCCGAAGAAGGAGAGGAAAAGCCCTTCGGCGGTGATCGGTTCCGGCGCCAGGCCGCCCCCGATCGGAGTCGCGCGGTTGACGGAAAGGTTGAAGCGCGGGTGGGGGCGCCAGGTGACGCTCGCCCCCCAGAAGAAGGGATCTCCCTGGTGCCGCTCCTCGTTGATGCGGGCGAGGAAGGTGTTGAAGGAGACGGGACCGATGCCACCCAGAGTGCCCGGGAGCCTCAGCGCACGAGTGCTCTCGATCTGCAGCCGGTCGAACGCAACCGCGCCGGAGAGCACCACGCCTCCGCCCACGCTGTAGCCGTAGCCGACGGGCTGACGCCCGAGCGAGACGGAGATCGGCCCCCAGAGGCTCACCAGATCCGCCCCGGCAAGCGTCACCCGCTCCGGCCCGAGCTGCGGCTCGACCAGCAGAGCCAGCCGCCGTCCCGCCGCCACCGCCAGCGAAGCGCCCGCCAGCGCACCGGAGAGGTCGGGAAGCGGGGATGCGCCCGTCACCGTGGGCGGGTGCTCCCCCAGCCCCGGCGCGTCGCGACCCAGATGATTGGTATACCCCGCGTACGCCGAGCTCCCGCGCAGCGGCCCGGACGGTTCGTCTCCCGCGACGAGCATCGCGACCTCCGGAAATTCCTCACGGAAGCGCTCCTGCCAGGAGAGCAGCAGCTCGTGCAGCTCCCGGGATCGGCCGGCGGCGCGCTCGGAGGCGTCCCGCAGCGCGGCGCCAACCACCAGGCGCGGGACCGCCCGCTGCGCCGGCAGGTAGCTGTCGAGGAGACCGAGCGCCTCGGCGCGCCGGGCCGCCAGCACCGCCCAGTGGTCGGGCGGCAGCAGCGGAGAGGCCGCAGGCGGCGTGGCGAGCCCCTCCTGCGCGGCAGCCGCGCGGGTGAAGAGGAGCAGCATGCATGCGACCGTCGCGAAGGCGAGGACCAGCCGGAAAGAGAGCCGCATCGTCACGCGGCCGAACTGCTGCATTCTTGCCCTACCGAATATAGTGTTCGCGGATCGCGCGAAGCAGACCCGGGATCGTGTACTCCGTTGCCTCCACCTCTACCCTCAATCCCAGCTCACGCGCGGTGGCGGAGGTGATCGGCCCGATCGAGGCCACCTCGATGCCCTCCGGGATCGTACCCAGCAGCTCAACGAAGTTGCGCACCGTCGAGCTGGCGGTGAAGGTGACCATATCGATCTCCCCGCGCTGCAGGCGCCGCTGCACCGCCTCCGCCTCCTCCCCATCCTGCACCGTACGGTACGCGGCCACCTCCACCACCTCCGCGCCCTCGGCGCGCAACGCCTCCGGCAGCAGGGAGCGGGCGACCTCGGCGCGGGGGAGCAGGATGCGGCTTCCCCGGAGATCCGTCTCCGCCTTCAGCGCCTCGATCGCCGCCTCCGCCACGAAGCGCTCGGGCACCAGCTCCGCCTGAGCCCCCTCCAGCTCGATCGCCGCCGCTGTGGCCGGTCCCAGCGCGCAGAGAGAGACGCCGGCGAGCGCGCGAGTATCGCGTCCCATCTCCCGCAGCGCCCTCCAGAAGCGCCCGACTCCATTGACGCTGGTGAAGACGATCCAGTCGAAGCGGTCCGCCTCCGCGGCGGCGCGACGCAGCGGCTCCGCATCGGGGGGATCGGTGATGCGGATGGTGGGAAACTGGATCGCCTCCGCGCCGAGCGCCTCGAGCTGGGCCGCGAAATCGCTCGCCTGCGCGCGGGCGCGGGTCACCACGATGCGCTTGCCGGAGAGCGGGCGCGACTCGAACCAGGCGAGCGTCTCGCGCAGCCGCACCACCTCTCCCACTACGGTGATCGCGGGAGCGCCGATCCCCGCTTCGGCGGCGAGCGCGGGCAGCGATGTAAGGGTGCCCACCACCGTTCGCTGCCGCGGATAGGTGCCCCACTCGATCACCGCCGCGGGGGTCTCCGGCGCGCGTCCTCCTTCCATAAGCCTGCGGAAGCAGCCCGCCATCCGGCTGACTCCCATGTAGAAGACGACGGTTCCGACGCCGCCGGCAAGATGAGCCCAGTCGAGGTCGCTCTCCTCCTTGGTCGGGTCCTCGTGTCCGGTGGCCAGCGCCACGCTGGAGGCCACACCACGGTGCGTCAGCGGAATCCCCGCGTAGGCAGCGGCAGCCACGCTTGCGGTCACACCCGGCACCACCTCGAAGGGGATTCCCGCTCGTACCAGCTCGAGAGCCTCCTCGCCGCCACGCCCGAAGATGAAGGGGTCGCCACCCTTCAGCCGGACCACCACCGCGCCGCGGCTCGCCAGCTCGATCAGCAGGCGATTGATCTCCTGCTGCGAGCGCGAGGGTTCTCCCCCACGCTTGCCGACGTAGTGCAGCTCCGCCTCCGGCCGGCGCGCCTCGAGCAGCACCGGGTTGGCCAGAGCATCGTAGACGATCGCATCCGCCGTCGCGATGAGCGCCGCGGCGCGCACCGTCAGCAGCCCGGGATCCCCCGGACCCGCACCCACCAGGTACACCCTTCCGCTCACGTGCCTCCTCCGCGCCATCTCACCTGGACTCCACGGCCTCGAGAAGATCGCTGAGCGTCTGGCGCAGGGGGATCTCCGGCCGCCAGCCCAGAGAGTGGATGCGGCTCGGATCGCCCGCCAGGAGCGGGATGTCCACCGGCCGAAAGCGCTCCGGGTCCACCTCGATCCGTGCGCCCGTACCGGAGAGGGCGACCAGCTCCCCGACCAGCTTGCTCAATAGATGAGCCTCCCCTGAGCAGACGTTGTACACCTGGCCGGAGGAGGCGTCCGTCATCAACCGCAGATAGGCGCGGACCACGTCGCGCACGTCCAGCAGATCCCGGCGCACCTCGAGGTTGCCGACCTTCAGCACCGATTCGCCACCTCCGCGGCGGATGCGAACCAGCTGGCTGGCGAAGCTCGGTAGCGCGAAGTTCTCCTCCTGCCCGGGTCCGAAGTGATTGAAGCTGCGGGTGATCACCACACTCACCCGGCCGCGCGCGTTCGCCTGCAGCGCCGCCATCTCCGCCGCTGCCTTGGATGCCCCGTAGGGCGTAGCGGGAGAGAGAGGCTGCGTCTCGGCGATCGGCTGCTCGGCCTCGGGCACCCTGCCGTACACCTCGGCGGAGCTTACCACGAGCACCCGCACCTCCGGCAGATCCAGACGCTCGAGCGCCTCCAGCAGCCGCAGTGTACCGGTGGCGTTGACCTCCCAGGTGGCGAGCGGATCGGTAAAGGATGCGCCGACGGAGCTCTGGGCGGCCAGGTGGAAGACCCACTCCGGCTGGACGGCGTCCACCACGCGGGCAACCGAGGCGTCGGAGGTCACGTCGAGCGGCAGCCACTGCACGCGCAGCCGCTCCTCCGCCGAGAGAGCGCCCTGCCGCGGAGGCGCGGGATCCGGACTGCCGCCGGTGACGGCGTGTCCGGCCGCGAGCAGCTCCGGCAGCAGGTGCTGTCCGACGAAACCACCCCCGCCGGTAACGAGAACCCGCACGGAATCAGATCGCCGCCGGAGCTGCGTGGGGGAGCCTGCCCTGCAGACGCTCCATGTCGGCATCCACCATCACTTGCACCAGGCCCGCGAAGCCGACCTCCGCCTCCCAGCCCAGCTCCGCCTGGGCGCGGCTCGCGTCTCCGACCAGCAGATCCACCTCCGCGGGACGCATGAAGCGCGGGTCCTGCACCACATGATCCTGCCAGTCGAGCCCGACGTGGGAGAACGCGGTCTCCACCAGCTCGCGTACGCTGTGGGCCTCGCCCGTCGCCACCACATAGTCGACCGGCGCCTCCTGCTGGAGCATCAGCCACATGGCGCGGACGTAGTCGCCCGCGAAGCCCCAGTCGCGCTGCGCATCGAGGTTGCCCAGGCGCAGCTCCCGCTGCATACCCAGCTTGATACGGGCAACCGCGTCCGTCACCTTGCGCGTCACGAACTCCAGCCCGCGGCGCGGCGACTCGTGGTTGAAGAGGATCCCGCTCACCGCGAACATGTCGTAGCTCTCGCGGTAGTTCACGGTGATCCAATGCCCGTAGACCTTCGCCACGCCGTAGGGCGAGCGCGGGTAGAAGGGCGTATCCTCCCGCTGGGGCACCGCCTGCACCTTCCCGAACATCTCACTCGACGAGGCCTGATAGAAGCGAATCTTCGGGTTGAAGACGCGGATCGCCTCGAGCATGCGTGTCACTCCCAGCGCCGTGACGTCGCCGGTGAGCACGGGCTGCGGCCAGGAGGTCTGCACGAAGGACTGCGCCGCCAGATTGTAGACCTCCTGCGGGTCCGACTGCTGGAGGACGCCGAGAAGGGAGTTCTGGTCCGTCAGGTCGCCGGAGACGAGCTCGATCTGCTCCTGGATGTGGGCGATCCGCTCGAAGTTGAGCGTCGAACTCCGTCGCACCAGCCCGAACACCTGATATCCCTGCGCGAGCAGCCATTCGGCCAGATAGCTTCCGTCCTGCCCGGTGACTCCCGTGATGAGTGCTCTCTTCATCGTAGATGCAACCATTGGTGGTGTAAGCCATTTCCCTGCTGGAGCCTTAAGCTACGCCTCCCCCGGAGGGGTGTCAACGCACCCCGCCGACGGCTGCCCTTGACCAGTCTCCGGCAGAGCCGTATTTTTGTAGGTTTACATCTCGGAACTTCCATAAGGAGACTCTCATGGCCGCCTTCTGCCCGATTTGCGGCAAGGGTCCGCGCAGCGGCAATAACGTCAGCCACGCCAACAACAAGACGAAGCGGGTCTGGCGTCCCAATCTGCAGCCCGTTCACATCGTCACCGAGAACGGAACGCGCAAGCGCCTCCGCGTCTGCACGAGCTGCATCTCGGCCGGAAAGATCCGTAAGGCGGGCTGAGCCGCTCCCGAGGGGGATACGAGAACCGGACGCCCACTCCAGGGAGTGCGCGGGCGGCTCCTTTTCCAACAACCTTCCCGACGACCACGGCGCCTCTAGCAGATCAGCCAG
>JBPCIT010000038.1:0-8671 GCA_051006015.1 Longimicrobiaceae bacterium | reverse complement strand
GCTTGCTCGGTGGGGATCTTGGGCGGCAGGTTGGCCTCATCCGGATCGACCACGCACTCCACCAGCGTAGGGCCGTCCGTCTTCGCGAACGCGGCGCGGAACGCCGGCTCGAGCTGCTCGGGGTGCGTCACGTGGAAGCCCTGCCCGCCGCAGTTGGTCGCCCAGTCGGCGAAGGAGCGCGGGTTGTGCAGATCGACGCCGAACTCCGGGTTCCCGACGAACGCCATCTGCTCCCAGCGGATCTGGCCGAGGTAGTCGTTGCGGATCATCACGACCACCAGGGGGAGCCTGTATTTCACCGCGGTGAGCATCTCCCCCATCAGCATGGTGAAGGCGCCGTCCCCCACGAAAGCCACCGCGCGCCGGTCGGGGAAGGCAACCTGGGCCCCGATGGCGTAGTGCAGGCCGTACGCCATCGTGGCCAGGTTGCCGGAGCCGCTGGCTTTCATCCCCGGCCGCACGTCCAGGTAGCGAGAGAACCAGGTCGTGTTGGTGCCCGAGTCTCCGCAGAGAACGGCGTTCTCGGGAAGCTGGCGGTTAAGCTCCCACGCTACGCGTTGGGCCTTGAGCGGAACGCCGTCATCCTCGGCCTTCCTGTGCAGCGCCTTGCGCTAGTCGGCCTTTCTGCCTTTCATCTCCGCCAGCCACATTTCGCCGTCCGGGTTGGGCCGGAGCCGCTCCACCAGGCCGGAGAGCGTGGCGCGCGAGTCGCCGGGGAGCCCCACCTCGACGGGGTAGCGGAGCCCGAGCCGGGTCGGATCGATGTCGATCTGGACGGCGCGCGCCTTGCCCGGCTCCGGGTAGTATTCCATGTAGGGGAAGGACGAGCCGACGATCAGGAGCGTATCGCACTGCTCCAGCGCCAGCTGCCCGGGGAGATCGCCGAGCAACCCCACACCGCCCATGTGGCGGGGGTGTTCGGCGGGGATCACGCCCTTGCCGAGATAGGCATGGACGATCGGCGCGTTGAGCCGCTCCGAGGCGGCGATCACCTCGGCGGTGGCGCCCAGGGCACCACTCCCCACGAGCATCGCCACCCGGGTGCCCGCGTTCAACAGCTCGGCCGCGGCATCGAGCGCATCGACCGGGGCGACGGGCGCCGGGCGCCGGGTGCCGGGTGCGTCCAGGTGGCTCCCACGTGGCCGGTCGGCTTCTTCCCCGACAGCCCCTTCGCCACCCACCCCGTCGGGGCCGGCTCCTCCTGCAGGTCGTTCGGGAAGGAGATGTGAGACACTCCGCGCCGCGCCAGAGCGGCCTTGACGCCCTCGTGAACCAGCACGTCCACGTGAGCCGCCGAGCGGACCTCGTGGTTGTATACCGCCACGTCTGCGAACAGGTTATGAAGATCCACCTCCTGCTGGTAGAAGGTGCCGATCAGGTCGTGGTAGATCTGCCCGGTGATGGCCAGCACGCTGGCGCCGTCCAGCTTGGCGTCGTAGAGACCGTTCAGCAGGTGGATGGCCCCGGGGCCGGAGGTCGCCAGGCACACCCCCAGCCCGCCCGTGAACTTGGAGTAGGCGCAGGCGGCGAACGCGGCCGCCTCTTCGTGGCGCACCTGGATGAGCTGCACCTGGTCCTGCCGCGTGCGGAGCGACTCGTAGATCCCGTTGATCCCGTCCCCGGGAAGCGAGAAGATGTGCCGCACCCCCCAGTCCTCCACCAGCGTCTCGATCAGGATGTCTGCCGCGGTCTTCGCCATGGTTGCTTTCGGTAAGGGGTGGGGTGCGTGAGCCTCCTCAGCCCCGCGGCGCGGCCTCGTGGAGGGTGGGCGAGCGGGAGCCGTAGAGCCGGTCCACGGTGCCGGCGCTCGGGCCCCGCATCTGGCTGCGCTCCCGCCGCGAGGGCGGCTCGCTCCATGGCATCTTGCCCACGACGAGCTTCGGGACGTTGATGAACACGTCGGTGCCCGCCCGGCGCACCACCGCCTCCAGCGGGATGTACGTGTCCGTCTCGAAGATCAATCCACGCGGCACCACCAGGTGCGCGTCGTGCTCGGCGGTGGCGCCCACCACCCGCTCCACCTCGCCGATCTCGCCGTGGTCGGAGCCGCGCACCCGGTCGCCCGCCTGCACCGAGGCGCGGCCCGCGCCGGAGGCGTCCCACGCCGCGAGAAACTCGTCCACCTTCATCACCCCGTTGGCGATCAGCGGAAAGTTCAGGTGGATGGCCGCCTCGTACGAGGGCACGCTCTCCGAGCCCATGGCGTCGGACAGGAAGGTGACGTCGTAGCCGGCTTCCGTGGCGTGCCTCCCGGTGCTCTCGCAGCACAGGTTCGCCGTCATCCCGGCGATGACCAGGTGGGTGACGCCGAGCCGCTCCAGGTGGTCCGGCAGATCGGTCTGGAAGACGTCGGTTCCCTTGTGCGGCAGGAGCACGATGTCGCCCCCCTCCGGCTGCAGCTCCGGGTGGAAGTCGGCCCCCCAGCTGCCTGCGAGGAACATCTTGTGCTCGAACATCAGGCGGTTGATTCCGCTGCGCCGCTGCAGCTCCTCGTCGGCGTAGTCTTCCTCCGTGTACGCCATGGGCCCGACGAGCACGGGGACCCCGCGCTGCCGGGCGCCCTCCATCACGCGCTTCAGGTTCTCCACCACGTTGTTCATCTTCACCGTCATCCGGGTCATCTCCCAGGCAGCGCCCCCCTCGGACAGGAAGTCGTTGACCGGATCGATCACCAGCAGGGCCGTCCGTCCCGGGGGGAAGCCTACCTCTTCGGTGCCGCGTGCCCGGTAGGTGGCCCGGCCTTCGTGGGAGCTGCGCCGTGCGTCCATGTTCATCGTGTGTTCTCCTCCGGGGTCAAGGGTGACCTGGGGAGGGGCTGCAAGAGGCATTCCAGTGTGGCGGAAAGTGAAACAGATTACGGATATTCCGGGAGATTTTTGCGGGGGGGAAGTTCCGATCCGTGCCTCACACCCGGAAGCGTTCGGCGTCCCGCTGCTTGAGCTCCAACCCCATTCCTGCCCGCCCGCGGTCCGGATGCAGCGAGCCGTCGCGAGGCGCCACCACGCCGTCGAACAGCATACCCTCGATCCGCACATGATCGTGGAAATATTCCAGGTGTCGGATCGCCGGCATGGTGCAGGCGACGTGCGCGTGGAGCGCGGGCGCGGTGTGGGCGGACATCGGGAGCGAACGCGCGTCGCAGAGTGCCCCGACCCGCAGGAACTCGGTGATGCCACCGCAGCGGGTGACGTCGGCCTGGAGCACGTCGACCGCTCCGGCGTCCAGCATCCGCTGGAAGTACGCGAGGTCGTACCCGTACTCGCCGGCCGCGACCTCCATCCCCGCCGGGGCACGGTCCCGGATCAGCCGCAATCCCTCCAGGTCGTCCGACGAGACCGGCTCCTCGAACCAGGTGACCCCGTCTTCCCGGAATCGCTCCGCGAAGGCGAGCGCTTGTTTGCGACTCAGGGCGCCGTTGGCATCCACGAACAGCTCCGCATCCGGACCGATCGCGCCACGGGCGGCGCGGACGCGCTCCACGTCACGCCCCGGCTCCCTCCCGATCTTCATCTTCACGCGCGGAATGCCCTGCTCCACCCACCCGCCGAGCTGCTCCCGGAGCCGTTCGTCCGTATACGAGGTGAACCCTCCGCTGCCGTATACCGGTACCGCCTCGCGCACGGCACCCAGAAGGGTGGCGAGCGCCACGTCGAGCAGGCGAGCCTTCAGGTCCCAGAGAGCCGTGTCGACGGCGGCGATCGCGTGGGACGCGATCCCCGGGCGCCCCACGTTACGGATGGCGTGGCGCATCGCCCCCCACGACCCAGGCACGTCCATCGCTTCCCGGCCCCGCACCACCGGGGCGAGCGTGTCGCGGACCAGCTCCGCCGCCGACGGGTGGGCGTAGCTGTAGCCGATCCCCGTCCGGTCTCCCGCGCGCGCCTGCACGAGAACCAGGGTGGTGGATTCCCACGACAGCGTTCCGTCAGACTCGGGCTCGTCGGTCGGAATCGTGTAGGCGGATACCTCCACCTCCCGGACCGGTATGGCCCCCCGCGCGCTGCCGGCCGTGCTCATCGCCACGCGTAGCGGATCTCCGGACGGATGTACGCGACGGATCGTCTGGGCATGACTCCGATCGAGCAGCGGGGCCGAGTGGCGCTGGATCTCGGCAGAAGGCTGCAAGCATCGTTCCTTTGGTCGGAAAACTGCAACAGATTCACGCGTGCTCCTTTGCCACATTGAGCCGGACCAACAGTTCCGCCAGCTCCCGTGCCGACTGAGGGGAGATGGTCGGCGAGTGGGGGAGCAGGGACTGGAGCGGCGTTTCACCCAGGCGGCGGCGAGCGGCGAGGGTCAACAGGACCGGCTCCTCGGGGTCCAGGGCACGCATGGACGCGGCGTCGTCCGCCGTCACCACCCGGACCCGTGCGGGATCGGCCCCCCCGTAGATGGAGCGGATCCGTTCTCCGAAGGCAGGATCCGCGCAGACCACGATGAGGGTGCCCTCCCGCACACGTCGCTCCAGGGTGGCCGCGATCTCTGGATGTACGGTGATCAGCACCAGCGGCACTCCGAGAGCCTCCGCCAGCGCGCGGGCCGAGGAGTCGGTCCTCTGGGAGACGACGCCGGTCTGCGCCGTCTTCTGACCGCCGACGGCGGAATGCGGAGCAGGGGATCCGCAGCCGCACCGGTGAATGAGGCGTTGCACGCGTAGGCTCCGGTGCTACCTTCGGCCGCTCTCCAGTCGAGGATTTTCTTGACCCCCTCTCAGCGGGTCAGTGGTGATGCGGGTGCTCCTCCCCTCCGTGGTGCGCTTCCCCTTCCATCCCGCGGTGCATGACGCTCATCGGGTCGAGGATTCCGTAGCTTCCCATGCGCATCGGGCCGCCGCCGAAGTAGAGGCGCATGCCCGCGGAGAGGCTCCAGACGGAGTTGGTCCTGAAGAGCCGCTCGGGTGCGAGCGACCCGAACCCACGGTCCCACCAGATCCGGTGGTGCTGCAGCTCGACGAAGGGCCGCCCACTCACGGAAGAGCCGCCCAGCTGGTAGCCGTAGCCGAGCGAGTGGATGCGCCAGCGCGTACCGCCGATCGGGTGCCGACGGTAGTCGTAGCGGAAGAACTCGTCCTCCCCTGCCACACCGTCCCGCGAGAACTCCGGGCGGGTGGCGTACTCGACGCGGTAGTAGGGTTGATGGCGCCCACGCGTGAGCTGCGTCTCCGCGAGCAAGGAGAAATCGCTTGCGGCGCGGGTGTGTCGGCTGCGGGACGCTTCGACCAGTCCATAGAGGTCGCCGACTGCGTAGCGCCTGGCGTGGCGCACGGCGGCATTGATCAGAGTGACCGTGTCCCGCAACGTGTCATGGGCATGGTTCACCCGCGCGTAGGAGGCGGAGACCTCCCAGGGCGCCAGCGGGCCGAATCCGTCGCCGAAGCGCCGCGTCACGCGCGTGGACCAGGAATCCGGGAAGCTCCTGATGTTGCTCAGATCGTACGGGCCGGTGGGCTCCGACCCGCCGAAGATTCCCGCTTCGAGGCTCCAGCCGCGCAGCAGGTAGATACCGTTTACCGTCCAGCGCTCGAGGATCTGCGAGAGGTGGTGGTTCGTCGGGTACTTCAGTACCGGCCGCGCCATCGGATCGTCGGTGCCGTAGGGGGCGAATCCCTTGCCGGCGGAGAGGGAGAACGCCCCGCCGGCCACATCCCAGAGGTTGAGGCTGAGCATCGCCTCGTGGAGGAGTGTGTGCGGGTGGCGGCTGTCGATGAAGCCCTCGCCCCAGCCGCCCAGGTTGAGCTCGCCGTCGCGGAGGGTGATGCCCTCGAAGTTGAGCGTGGTGCGCAGCGTGACCCTTCCCCCGGGGCTCTCGAGGTTCAGCATCGCCGTGGGTTGCGTGACCGACCACTCAATCCGGTGCAGCGGGGTCTCACGGTCGAAGGGCGAGCCGATGGTGACGATGGGGAAGAGCTGCCCCATCCCCATCAGCTGCCATCCGCCGCCCACCGCGCGCATCCACATCTCGTGCTGAGCGCCGGACGCCGCAGCCGCTGACTCATGCGCGTCGCGGTTGATTTGGTGCCCGGCGGCCGGTGGCTCGTGCCCCTCGTGCCCGCCATGGTGCTCCGCCTCCCCGGGAGGGTGGTGTACATGCGCGTCGGCGGGCACGGAATCCGCGGCTGGCGGCGGTGCCTGCTCGACGCGGTGCGTGGCGCACCCGGCCATGCCGATCCCCAGAATCAGGATCGCGAGGATCTTCTTCGGCAGCTCATTCATCGGTGATTTCATGGCAAAATTGTAGAGCGTCAGCGGGGTCGCCGCAACCGCTCATCGCTGAACACAACAGGAAAAAATCAGCAGATGAAGCGGGCAGAATGCTTGACCTTTGCTGTACGACCCTTTATCTTTGGTCGCATCGGACGTGACGGAGAGCTTCATTTTTGAGCCAACACTATTGAAGCCGGGGCCCCCTTTTGCAGTAGACGCCACGCCCATCGTGGGAAGGCGGTAAGCTGCGGAGGAGCTACCACCATTTCGAACCAGGCTTCAAAAATCCTCTCCGTCGCGTCCCGTTGGGCCGGTCTCGCGTGCGAGGCTGGCCCTTTGTTACATGGAAGGGTCGCAAATAGCTCGGCGGAAGGGCCGCGACTACACGGGCAGCGGAAGGCGCCGCGATGATCCAGAAGAGTGAGAGCCGTTTCGCCGGAGTCGAGGTGGACGAGGGAGGAGTTCCCTCCTTCGCCGCGATGGTGCGCGAGCAGCTCCGGCAGCTCGGGGAGGAGCCCGATCGCGACGGGCTGCTGAAGACGCCCGAGCGGGTGGAGAAGAGCCTGAAGTGGCTCACGCGCGGCTACGACCTCTCCGTCGAGGATGTGATCGGGGATGCGGTCTTCGAGGAGGAGCACCACAACATGGTGCTGGTCAAGGACATCGAGATGTACAGCCTCTGCGAGCACCACCTGCTCCCCTTCTTCGGCAAGGTACACATCGCCTACATCCCGAACGGCCGGATCGTGGGGCTCTCGAAGCTCCCCCGGATCGTTGAGGTCTTCGCCCGCCGCCTGCAGGTGCAGGAGCGGCTCACCGAGCAGATCGCCCGCGCGATCGAGGAGGTGCTCGAGCCGCAGGGGGTTGGTGTCGTCATCGAGGCGGCGCATCTGTGCATGATGATGCGCGGCGTCGAGAAGCAGAACTCGAAGACGATCACCAGCGCCGTGAAGGGCATCTTCCTCAAGGACATCCGCACCCGCGAGGAGTTCCTCCGCCTGTGTATGACCGATGGGGCGTTCCGCTGATTTCGCCGCGCCGCTGACCGCCCACACGAGCGAAGCATGAACGGTTTGATCGTGGCAGATGAGCAGATGCTGCGCGGGCAGACGGTGATCGTCACCGGCGCGGCGAGCGGGATCGGACGCGAAGTAGCTCGCGGGCTCGTCACGGCGGGTGCGTGGGTGGGGATGGTCGGGCCGCGGGAGACTGCGCTCGCCGAGGCCGCGGAGGAGGTGGGGGGGCACGCCATTCCCGCCGACCCGGCGGTGCCGGCCGACGTCCACCAGGTTACGGAGTATCTCGTCGAGCTGCTCGGCGACGCGCCTGACATCCTCGTGAACGCGGCTGACGCTCTGGTGCGGCGGCCACTCGCGCAGACGGAGCCGGACGATTTCGACCGGCAGGTCGCCGTCAACCTGCGCGGTCCTTTCCTGATGATCCGCGCCTTTCTGCCCCTCATGATCGAGCGCGGAGCCGGGCAGGTGATCAGCGTCGGATCGGCGGCGGGGCGCATTGCGGCCGCTGGGCACGGCGCCTACTCCGCCTCCAGGTTCGCGCTGCGGGGGCTGCACGAGGCGCTGGTGCAGGAGATCGCCGGTACCGGCGTGCGCGCCACTCTCATCGAGGTCCCCACGGCCGACCCCGAACCCGCGGATCCCGATTCCCCCGCAGGCCGGTCGACGCTGCGGCCCGGAGACGTCGCGCGAGCGGTGCTCTTCGCCGCTTCGCAGCCCCGGGAGGTGCAGATTCCGGTGATCGCTCTTCGCTCCTCTGCAGGATAGAGTCATGTACATCATCAGCGTACGCTCTCATTACGACTCCGCCCACTTCCTCCGCAGCTACAAGGGGAAGTGCGAGCGGCTCCATGGCCACCGTTACGAGGTCGAGGCGGCGCTCGCCTTCGAGACGCTCGGCGAGGGTGATATGGCGATGGATTTCATCGACGCGAAGCAGCACCTGCGCGCCGTGACTGATGAGCTCGACCACCAGAACCTCAACGAGCTGCCCCCCTTCCGCGAGAGCGAGTCCAGCGCGGAGAACCAGGCGCGCCACATCTTCGACGAGCTGCGCCGCCGCCTCGGCGACGCGGGAGAGCACCTGCTATACGTGCGCGTCTGGGAGACGCCGAACCAGTGGGCGCAGTACTCGGAGCGAACGCTGTTCTTTTGACCGTCCGGTCGCCGAACGGCCGCTGCATAGCCAACATCTACGGCTGCACGAGCTGCCTGGCCCGTCCTCTGCCAGCCGCAGCCGGGCCGTTTATTGGCCGGGAGAGCGCAGGTTCAGCGATCGACACGCGGATCAACTCCGAATCCCATGCACATCCTCGTCACCGACATCCTGACCTGCCCGCGCTGCGGCCCCGACTTCGGCCTGATCCTGCTCGCCGACCGGCTGGAGGAGCGACGCATCTACGAGGGGAGTCTCGGCTGCGCGAACTGCCGCGAGCAGTACGCGGTGCACGG
>JBPCIT010000037.1:0-15080 GCA_051006015.1 Longimicrobiaceae bacterium | reverse complement strand
GGACCCTCAAGCGGAATCGAGCACGCCGCGAAGGCGCTGCAGATCCTCCCAGGTGAGGCGCACCCAGGCGGCGTTGCGCAGCAGCGCCGCCGGATGGTAGGTGGCGATCAGCGGCACGCCATGGTAGTGGTGGATGCCCCCGCGCAGCTTGCTGATCGAGACGCTGGTGGCGAGCAGCGTCTGCGCCGCGAAGGTGCCGCAGGCGAGGATCACCCGCGGCCCCAGCAGCTCGATCTGCCGCAGCAGATAAGGGCTGCAGGCTGCGATCTCATCGGGCTGCGGGTTGCGGTTGCCGGGGGGACGGCATTTCAGGACATTGCATATAAAGACCTGCTCGCGCGCGAAGCCCACCGAGGCCAGCAGCAGGTCGAGCAGCTTACCGGCACGCCCGACGAAGGGACGGCCGGTGCGGTCCTCCTCCGCGCCCGGCGCCTCCCCGACCACCACCACCTGCGCCTGCGGATTGCCCTCGCCGAAGACGACGTGCTGCCGGGTCTCGGCGAGGCGGCAGCGGGGGCAGCCGAGCGCCACCTCGCGCAGCTCCGCCAGCGAGCCGATCTGCACGATCTCCGGCGCGGTAGCCCCGGGCGCGGGTGCTCCCGCCGCGCGCTCGACGGGGGTGAGCACCGCCGCCCGGGCAGGCGCCGCCGGGGAGGCCGCCAGCAGGTCGCGCAGCTCCCCGGCGGTGTAGCGGTCGAGGAAGAGCTCCGTCTCCCCCAGCTCGCCGCGCTGGCGCAGGTAGCGCCGGAGCAGCTCCTTTGCCTGGCTCATGCTCCCTCCGCGCGCGGCAGGAGCGGCTCGACGCGGTCGAGGATGCGGTCGGCCACCTCGTCCTTGGAGAGCAAGGGCAACTCCTCGTCCTCGCGGTCGGGCTGCAGGAGGGTCACCCGGTTGGTGGCGACCTCGAAGCCCGCACCCGGCTCGGTAGCGTCGTTGACCACCAGCAGGTCCAGCCCCTTGCTCTCCAGCTTGCGGCGCCCGTTCGCCAGGACGTCGTCGGTCTCCAGGGCGAAGCCCACCACCACACACCCGGACGGACGCAGCTCGCGGGTGGCACGCAGCACGTCGGGGGTCGGCTCCAGGCGTAGCTCCGGAACGCCTTGCTTCTCCTTCTTGATCTTCGCGCCCGCAGGCTCGGCGGGGCGGAAGTCGGCCACCACGGCGGCCATGACGAGCGCGTCCGCCTTAGGCAGCGCCTCCGCGATGGCGCAGCGCATCTCCTCCGCACTCTCGACCCGCACCAGATGGGCGCCGACGGGCGGCTCGAGCGCCGAGGGGCCGGAGACCAACATCACCTCCGCGCCGCGCCGCCAGGCCGCCGCGGCAATGGCGTAGCCCATCCGCCCCGAGGAGCGGTTGCTGAGGTAGCGCACCGGGTCGATCGCCTCGCGGGTGGGGCCGGCGGAGACGACGATGCGGCGGCCGCTGAGCGGCCCATCCCCCTCGAGCGCGCGCCCCAGGTGGGCGAGGATCTCTGCCGATTCGAGCAGCCGCCCCGGCCCCACCCCCTCCCCCCAGGCGAGCGGCCCCACGCCAGGACCGGCAATGCGGTAGCCGATCTCCGCCAGGCGGCGCAGGTTCGCCTGCGTCTGCGGGTGGGCGTACATCCGGTCGTTCATCGCGGGGCTGAGCACCACCGGCGCCTCGGTGGCGAGCAGGGTGGCGGCGAGCAGGTCGTCCGCCATGCCCGCCGCGGCGCGCGCGAGGAAGTTGGCGGTGGCGGGCGCCACCACCACCGCGTCGGCGTCGCGCGCCAGGCGGATGTGGAGGAGCGGATCGCCGGAGACGAAGGCGGTGGTGTAGGCCGCGCGGCCGGTGAGCGCCTCGAAGGTGAGCGGCCGGAGGAACTCCAGCGCACCGGGGGTGAGCACCACCTCGACCGCCGCCCCCGCCTGCGTCAGATCGCGCGCGAGTTGGATCGCCTTGTAGGCAGCGATCCCCCCGCTCACCCCGAGAACGATGCGGCGCCCGGCGAAGGGGCGCCGCGGCGCGCGCTCCCCGCCGGCCACGGCGCCTGGCCTAGAAGCCGGGCCGGCGACGCTCGGCGAGTCGGAACTCGGCGCCCCCCGAGGCCACGGTCCTCAGGGCGGTGGTCGTCAGCTTCTCTCGCCGGGAGGAGCTGGCCGCCTCGTCCTCCACCTGCCCACGGCGAAACTCGTTCAGGTTGCGCGCGTACTTGGCCGCGACCAGAACCCCCAGATACTTGCTGCCTGTGTGCTGCGCAGCCTCACCCGGTGTAATGACTCTCATCTCAACTCCTGCGTATGGGACACGGAACTCGCATCCGGTGAACCGGTTTCCAGATACCGGTCGATCTCCTCGTGAAGCCGTTCTACCACCTCTTCCAGCCGCGGGATCCGGCGGGTGCGATGCGCCTCCGCCAGGAGGATCGCCTCCACGGTCGCCAAGGCATCCTCCAGATCGTCGTTGACGATCAGGTAATCGAACTCCCCCGCCTCCTGCAGCTCGCGACGGGCATTGGCGAGGCGGCGGCGGCGCACCGCCTCCTCCTCCGTTCCCCGCCCCACCAGACGCCGGACGAGCTCCTCTCCCGTGGGCGGAAGCACGAAGATCGAGACTGCCCCGGGAACCGCACGGCGGATCTGCCGCGAGCCCTGCACGTCGATGTCCAGCAGCAGGCAGCGCCCCTGCCCGGTTGCCCGCTCGAGGTTGCGCCGCGGCGTGCCGTAGAGCTGGCCGTGCACCTCTGCCCACTCGAGCAGCTCGCCGGCTGCGGCCATGCGCCGGAACTCCGTCTCGGCGACGAAGAAGTAATGCTCCCCCTCGCACTCGTAGGCGCGCGGCGCGCGGGTGGTCGCCGAGACGGAGAGGACGAGATCCTCGCGCCGCGCGAGCAGCTCCCGGGCGATGGTGGATTTGCCGGCGCCGGAGGGAGCGGCGAGGATGAGCGGGAAGGAGGGACCCGGCAAGCCGCTGCTCACTCGACGTTTTCCACCTGCTCGCGAAGCCGCTCGATCTCGTCCTTGATGGCGACCACTCCGTGGGCGATGCGGGCGTCGTTGGACTTGGAGCCCAGGGTGTTCGCCTCGCGGTGCATCTCCTGCACCAGAAAGGCGAGCCGCTTGCCGACCGGCTCCGCGGCGTCCGCCGCCAGCAGATCGCGGAAGAGGTCGAGGTGCGCGCGGAAGCGCACCAGCTCCTCGTTGATGTCCCAGCGCTCGGCGAGGTAGGCGATCTCCTGCGCGAGCCGCTGCTCGTCCACCGCGGGGGTCTCGCTCAGCTCGCGGATCGCCTGCCGCAGCCGGTCGCGCTCGGTGACCAGCCGCTCGGGTGCCCACTGCTGGATCTGTTCGAGCGAGCCGGCGATGGCGGCGATGCGCTCCTCGAGGTCCACCTGCAGCCGGCGTCCCTCCTCCTCGCGAAAGCGGACGTTCTGCTGGGCCGCGGCCTCGACCACGGCGCGCAGCTCCTCCGCTTCGAGCGGCAGCTCGGCCTCCTCGTCGTCGCGGACGATGATGTCGTTGAAGCGGGAGAGGAGCTGCAGATCGGGAGTGCCCGGCAGATTGAAGCGGTCACTCAGCTCGCGGAAGACCGCCAGATACGCCACGACACGCTGCTCGTCGAGCCGGTAGCCCACCGGGTTCGCCTCCGGTCCGCTCTCCGGCTCGAGGCGCAGGGTACAGTTCACGTGGCCGCGGGAGAGGGAGCCGCGCAGCCACTCGCGCAGCTCCGGCTCCCAGCGCGTGAGCGCGCTCGGCAGGCGGGTGTTGATGTTGAGAAAGCGGTGGTTGACGGTGCGCAGCTCGACGCGCAGCCGCCCGGCCGCGGTGCCGCGCTCCGCCTCCCCGAACCCGGTCATGCTCCGAATCATCACTCCTCCGTGGGACGCCGGAAACTATCGGAGGGGCAGAGGAACGTCAACGGCATGGATTCGAGCCACGACACAGGATCGAGCCGAAGATGCGGAGTTCCTAGAGCTTCGCCGCCTCCACCCATTCCTGCACGATGGTGCGAAGCTCGACGAATTGCAGCGCTTCCAACTCCAGGTGGAGCCGGTCGCACAGGGTAGGGAGTTCGGCTTGGAACTCGTGATAGCGGGAGATGATCTTGGGCGCGCCTGGCAGGATGATGCTGGGATCCGCTGACGTGCGGAAGTTGCCGAGCCAGTCCCGCACTACGCGGATTGCTCGGATCGGGTCTCCGTCATGGGCTCGGATGTCCTGACCGGCGATATCGGAGAGGTAACTTCGGTAGCGGTACTGCTCCCGATCGAGCACAAGCATGCGCTTGAGCTTCTGCTTACGGCCGCCGAACTCGCGGGCGCCCAGGAAGAGACCAAGCTCCAGCGGCATGTTGAACCGCGGGAGCTTGGTCGCGTCGTCGAGATCCGTGCGCGAGATGTCATGGATCCCATGGCGACACTCGGCAACGATGCGTTTGATCTTCGCGATCCGCACCTCTCCGGAGTCGTCCGCTTCCAGTGCGCAGCGCGCGAGGAATCCGCAATCCTGAACGGTGAAAACCAGGGCATGGAAGAGAGGCTGATATGCCAGGTCGAAGGGGCAGTTGATGAGGACCGCGTCGTCGTAGGATGCGGCGTGAGTACCGACAGCCATCGAGAGGAGGGGCTACGACTCCGCTCGCTCATCAGAAGATGGCCCCACGGCTCCCATATCGCGGGAGCCGCTGGCCGTCGCCGTGCTTCTGGCACTCTTCGAGGTGCTCTCGTCTGTAGCTCCTCCGGCCGTAGCCTCGTCTCCATTCGCGAAGCTCATCTCGCTCGCGCGCGTCGAGCTGCCGGATCCGTCCGGCGACGAGCCGCGCACGCTAACGATCACGTCGCGCACGGCCGACCGGCTGAGCCGACCGGTGTTGGCGCTCTTCTTCACGGTGCGGATGGTCTTCTTCTGCTTCGTCGCCATGGCATACCTTCCGGTGAGAGTTACATCCGACTTTGAATGTAATACCACTCGAATGGACGAGCCATTCCTTCTTGTGGAGCCAGGAGATGAGTTCAGAACCTCACCAGGGCATAGCGAACAGCCACGAACGCTTCCCTGATCCGTGTCAATTGAAGAAGAACCACCGCACCCCGTATAGCGCACGCTGGCCGGTGAGGAGGCGGCCGGGGACATCGGCGACCTGCTGATGCAGAATGTTCTCCCAGGAGATGAAAGCCCGCACGTCCAGCACCCGGATCTGCATGTAGAAGTTGACCAGGGTGTAGGGATTGCTGACCGCGGCGAACGCCTCGCCGCCAGGAGTGGGGACGATGGCCGGGCCGCGGTGCACGACCTCCGCCCGGATGGTAGGCTCGAGGTTGCCGGTGTAGAAGAGGCCGTGGAAGGAGAGGCCGCCACGCCACTGCTCCTGCGGCAGGTAGGGCCATCCTCCGACATCCAGCCAGCGGGTGTAGGCGCCCTCGACCCGCAGCGGACGGTAAAAGGTCGGCAGGGAGAAGAAGGTCTCCACCCCCGTAGCCACCTCGCCGACGTAGGGGTCGATCTCCCGGTCGAAGGACAGGCCGAAGGGGACGATCAGATCGGTGTCGAGCGCGAGAAAGGCAGCGCCCAGATTCATCCCCCAGCGTGAGAACTCTCCCCCAAGCCGCACGCCGTTCAGCGCGGAGGTGAAGGTGGGGAAGACGAGCAGGGTATCCATCCCCTCCTCCCCTGTAACGGGATCCAGCTCGGTCGGAAAGATCGAGTCGCGCACCAGCCCCAAACCACGCCGGCCGGTCGCCACGGTGCCGAAGAAGGAGAGGCCGCCGATCGGACCGAGACGGGCGGTCCCCTCCAGCTCGATCCCCCCCTCGCCGCCGCTGCTCGCCTGGCGGACCTGGCCGCTGGCCTGCAGCCAAGGAAGCGGGCGAAGCCCCGCCCGCACCGCCAGATCCAGCTCCGGCGCGGGGTACCCGGTGCCGCCGCTGCGGAGGCGCGCGGCGCCCGTGAGCCACGCCGGTCCCGCGTCGTAGGTGGCGCGCGCCGCCGCCTGGTTCACCTCGAGCCGGGGCACCTCCACCGTGCTGGTTCCAGAGCCCGGCTGCTGCCAGCTGCGGCCGAGCAGCGCATCCACTGCCAGCCCGGGCAGCGGATTCGCGCGCCCGCGCAGGATCAGGTCCCGGCGGCCGAAATCCTCGGCGACGCGCGCGGCGCCCCGGATCTCGCGCGTGATGCCCGTCTGGCGGTACTCGGCCTCCACCCCGATGGTGGGGGTGACGAGATAGTTCCAGCGCAGCACGCCGGTGCTGGTGGTGAAGGGCTGGGATCGAAACAGCCCCTCGGTATCCACCAGATCGAAGCCGAGAAAGAGCGTGCTCCTCTGCCCGAGGGGCCGCGAGAACATGCCGCGCAGGAAGCGGGTCTGGTAATCGCCGGTCGCCGCTTCGATCTGCGAGTAGGGCCGGTTGTCCGGGAGCTGGAAGGTGAGGATCTCGATGCGGACCTCGTTCAGTCCCCGTTCCACCCGCAGCCCCGCCAGATCCACCAGCGCAAACTCCTGCAGATCCAGCGTCGCGGCGGCGAGCGGGTCCAGCTCGTAGCCGTCGAGGAAGACGCGCAGCCGTCCGCCTCCCAGCCCGAAGGCCGAGAGCGCCGCCGGGCGGCCGATCCCTCCGCCACGGGTGACCACCAGTCCAGGGACGCGCTCGAGCAGCTCCAGCAGCGAGAGGCCATGGAAACGGTTCAGCTCCTCCCGGTCCCACACCCAGGTCGCCTCCGCCCAGCCGGTGGGCGCCGGCCGCGGGAAGCGCGGCAGGTTGGGCGCGGGGAGGAGGGTGTCCTGCGGCTCTTCGGGCGGCCGCACGGTGAAGGTGTCGGCGGGGAGCTGCTCGGGCGGGATGGCGATCTGAACCGTGTCACGCGGAATGGTATCCCCCGGCACCGGCTGCCGAGGGATGGTGTCGCGCGGAATTGTATCGGGCGGGACCGGCTCCTGCGCCGCGAGAGGGCACGCCAGAAAGAGCAGCAGGAGGAGAGCGATCCCTCCTCCTGCGCGGAGGTAGTGCATGGGAAACCCGCAGTACTGCTTCATACGAATCTTGAAGTGTTGCTGCTCTGGCAGGCCCCCTCCCCCGGCCCCTCCCCCGAACTCGGGAGAGGGGAGAACTGCGGATCCTGCCGTAGCACAGCAGCCGAGGCTTGGCAGGATCGTGTTCCCCCTCTCCCAGACTTGGGGGAGGGGGCTAGGGGGAGGGGGCATCTCAGCTCGCGCGGGAGAGGACCCACTCGACAAAGAGACGCACGGGCGTCCCCGTGGCGCCCTTCGTCTGGTAGGCGAGCTTCCCGTCGCCCCAGGCGGTGCCGGCGATGTCCAGGTGCGCCCAGGGAAAGTCGCCGACGAACTCGCGCAGGAACCAGCCCGCGGTGATGGAGGAGGCGGCGCGGCCACCCGTGTTCTTGATGTCCGCGTACTCCGTCTTGAGCTGCTCCTTGTACTCCTTGTACATCGGCATCGGCCAGACGCGCTCGCCGACCCTGTCGCCGATCCGCCGCAGCTCCTCGGTGAGCCCCTCGTCGTTGCTCATCAGGCCGGTCGCCTGGTTGCCCAGCGCGATCACGATGGCGCCGGTGAGGGTGGCCGCATCCAGCACCGCGGCCGGCTCGAAGCGGCGCACGTAGGAGAGCGCGTCGGCGAGCAGCAGCCGACCCTCGGCGTCGGTGTTGATCACCTCGATGCTCTTGCCCAGGTGGCTGCCGATGATGTCGCCGGGCTTGACCGCAGCGCCGGAGATCAGGTTCTCGCTCGCCGGCACCACGCCGATCACGTTCGCCTTCACCTCCAGCTCGCCGATCGCCTGCATGGCGGCCAGCACCGCCGCGCCGCCACACATGTCGAACTTCATCTCCTCCATCCGCTCGGCCGGCTTGATGGAGATGCCGCCTGCGTCGAAGGTCAGCCCCTTGCCGATCAGCACCAGCGGCTTTTCGCCCTCCGCGCCGCCACGGTGCTCGAGCACGATGAACTGCGGCTCCTGGTCCGAGCCCTGCGAGACGGCGAGGTGCGCGTGCAGCCCCTCCTCGCGCATCGCGTCGCGGCCGAGCACCGTGGCCTGCATCCCCCTCTCCCCGGCGATGCGGCGCGCGGTGTCGGCGAGGTAGGTGGGGGTGGCGACGTTGCCCGGCAGGTTGCCCAGCGTGCGCGCCAGGTTCTGAGCGCGGGCGATGGCGTCGCCGATGCGCACCCCCTCCTCGATCTGCCGCGCCTTCTCCTCGACCTTCTCGAGGACGATGAACTCCTCCAGCGGCGGCGGCTGGTCCTCCTGCTTCGTCTTCAGCTCGTCGAAGCTGTAGGCGCCGAGGATCACCCCCTCCGTCACCGCACGGGCGGCATCGCCGGGGGTGATGCGCTCCTCGACCAGCTCGGCGTGGTGCATGATCGAGCTGAGACGCTGCACGCGGAGCTTCTGCGCCTGCTTGACCGCAGTCCCGGCGGCGCGGCGCAGCCGCTCGAGGTCCAGCTCCTCGCGTTTGCCCAGGCCCACCAGCACCAGCCGCTCGGCCGGCAGGGTGCCCTCGGCCGGGTAGAGCGGCAGCACCTCACCCTCCTTGCCGCGGAAGTCGCCGCGGCGCCGCAGCCGGGAGATCTGGCCGCCGAGGCGCTCGTCGATCTTGGCGATCGGACCGACGAGCTCCTCTTCCCCCTCGAACAGCTTTACGACCAGCAGCGGCGTCTCGAACTCGGTGCAATCGGCTCTCTGAACGGAAACTCGCATGTACGTCTTACAGGTGAGGTGTGATGGGTCTCAGTGCCGCCTCCCGACCCGGCGGTTGAAACCGCCGGTGGGCCGAAGGCGCCGAAGATCCCCGATGGCATCATCGAGGGTACCAGGCTAGGGTTACATGTTGTCGATGATCTTCTGCCCGAACTCGGAGGTGGAGACCTTGGTCGCCCCCTCCATCAGCCGCTCGAAGTCGTAGGTGACGGTCTTCTGGCGGATCGCCCCCTCGAGGCCGCGGATGATCAGGTCCGCCGCCTCCGGCCAGCCCATGTAGCGCAGCATCATCTCGCCCGAGAGGATCACCGAGCCGGGGTTGACCATGTTCTTCCCCGCGTACTTGGGCGCGGTTCCATGGGTGGCCTCGAAGATAGCGTGGCCGGTGACGTAGTTGATGTTCGCACCGGGGGCGATGCCGATTCCGCCCACCTGAGCGGCGAGCGCATCCGAGATGTAGTCGCCGTTCAGGTTCATGGTGGCGATCACATCGTACTCCGCCGCGCGGGTGAGGATCTGCTGCAGGAAGGCGTCGGCGATGGCGTCCTTGACGATGATCTCGCGGCCGTCCCGTCGGATCACCTGCCAGGGTCCGCCCTCGAAGTCCTCCGCGCCGAACTCCTGCTTCGCGAGAGCGTAGCCCCAGTCGCGGAAGGCGCCCTCGGTGAACTTCATGATGTTCCCCTTGTGCACCAGCGTCACCGAGCGGCGGCCGGTCTCGAGAGCGTCGCGGATGGCGGCGCGCACCAGCCGCTCGGTGCCCTCGCGCGAGACGGGCTTGATGCCGATGCCGGAGCTCTCCGGGAAGCGGATCTTGCCGAAGCGCTGCGGGAAGTTCTCCTCCATGAGCCGGCGGAAGCGCTCGTTCTCCTCCGTCCCTTCCTCGAACTCGACGCCCGCGTAGATGTCCTCGGTGTTCTCGCGGAAGATCACCATGTCGACCTGGTCGGGGCGCTTGACCGGAGAGGGAACCCCCTCGAACCAGCGCACCGGGCGCACGCAGGCGTAGAGGTCGAGGATCTGCCGCAGCGCCACGTTGAGCGAGCGGATGCCGCCACCGACCGGGGTGGTCAGCGGCCCCTTGATGCCGACCAGGAACTCGCGAAAGGCATCGAGCGTCTCATCGGGGAGCCAGCTACCGGTGAGGGAGTGGGACTTCTCGCCCGCCAGCACCTCCATCCACTGGATCTGGCGCTCACCGCCGTAGGCCTTCTCCACCGCGGCGTCGAAGACGGGCTGCGAGGCGGCCCAGATGTCGGGGCCGGTTCCATCCCCCTCGATGAAGGGAAGGATGGGGCGGTCGGGAACGCGAAGGGTCTCCCCCTCGATCGTGATCCGCTCGCCGTGCTCGGGAACGGTCGGCTGCCAGGCTTCGGCCATGATCGGTGCTCCGTTGCTGCAGGTGATGGACTCGTGGTTGCGACTCTACGGCAAAGCTCTACGGCAAAGAAAGGCGGGGCGCGGCGGGGTATCCGCCTCGCCCCGCTGAGCAATGGGCGCGCGCCTCAGCGCTCGTCGATCGGCTTCACCTTCAGCCCGCGCGGGCCGGTGTACTCCGCCTTCGGGCGGATGAGCCGGTTGTTGGCGTACTGCTCGAGGAGGTGCGCCGTCCAGCCGGTGACGCGCGAGATCGCGAAGATGGTGGTGAAGAGGTCGTCGGCAACACCCAGCGTGGTGTAGACCGAGGCGGAGAAGAAGTCCACGTTGGGGTAGATCTTCTTGCCGCGCCGCTCCATCTCCGCGCTCATCGTGGCGCGGATCTCGTCGGAGAGCTCGAGGTACCTCGTCTCCCCGGCGCCGTGCATGATCTGGTCGGCGAGCTCGCGCAGCACGGTGGCGCGCGGGTCGGTCGCCTTGTAGACTCGGTGGCCGAAGCCCATGACGCGCTTCCCCTGCTCGAGCGCCTCGCTCACCCAGCGCGCGGGCTCCTTCCCGCTGGACTCGATGTCGCGCAGCATCTCCATCACGCGCACGTTGGCGCCGCCATGCGAAGGGCCCTTCAGCGTGCCGATCGCCGAGACCACCGCGGAGTAGATGTCCGAGAGGGTGGCCGCGGTGACGCGCGCCGCGAAGGTCGAGGCGTTCATGCCGTGCTCGGCGTGCAGCACCAGCGCCGCGTCCATGGTGCGCGCCCGCAGCTCGTCCGGCTCCTCGCCGCCCAGCATGTAGAGGAAGTTCGCCGCGGTGTTCAGATCTGTGCGGGGCTCGACGGGCTCGTTGCCGTGGCGCAGCCGGTCGTAGGCGGCGACGAGGGTCGGCATCTGCGCCGTCATCCGGATCGCCTTGCGGCGGTTCGCCTCGTCGCTGTTGTCGTCCGCCTCGGCGTCGTAGAGCGCGAGGGCGGAGACGGCGGTGCGCAGAACCGCCATCGGGTCTGCGTCGTGCGGGAAGGCGCGGATCAGCTCGAGCAGCGCGGGATCGAGGGCGCGCTCCGCCACCAGCTTCGAGTTCAGCTCCTCGAGCTGCTGCCGGTTGGGGAGCTCGCCATTCCAGAGCAGATACGCCACCTCCTCGAAGGTGGCGTTGCGCGCCAGATCGTCGATGTCATAGCCGACGTAGATCAGCTCTCCCTGCTCCCCGTTGATCGCGCTCAGCCTGCTCTGCGCGACCACCACCCCCTCGAGCCCGCTCGTCGTGGCCATCTCGCCTTCCCCCCGAACGCTGAAAAGAGTAGATTCCCGTCCTCTCGCGATCCCCAGCTTCCTCACCCGCGAGGCACCGGGGCAGTCTCCGACCGGTGCGGCGCGGGCGGCTGAGTATAGTGGGCGTTTTCGGCCCACGCAAGAGAAACTCGGAACGCGCCAGCATGCGCCGGGGCCCCGTTGCAGGCGCTCTCAGATGAAGCATCGTTCCGACCCAAACCCGCACCGCGTTTCTCCCTCTTCGTGGAACAACCCAGCGACGCCGAGCTGATCGCCCACATCCTGGGCGGGGAGAGCCAGCACTATGCTCTCCTCGTCTCGCGGTATCAGGGAATGCTGTACCGGCACGCGCTGGCCATGGTGCTGCAGGAGGACGCCGCGGCGGATCTGGTGCAGGAGAGCTTCATCAAGGCGTACACCAGCCTGGCGCAGTGCCAGGACCCCGCACGCTTCAAGGCGTGGATCTTCCGCATCGTCAGCAACCGCTGCAAGGACTACCTCAAGAACCGGCGGCGGCAGACGGTGCCACTCGAGGAGGATACCGCCCTCGCCTCGAGCCGCGACGATCCGGAGGTCGGGATGGAGCGGCAGGAGCTGCAGGTGGCGGTGAACCGCGCCCTCGCCGCGCTGCCGGAGGCCCAGCGAGAGGCCTTCCTGCTCAAGCACGTCGAGGGCCGCTCCTACGAGGAGATGGCCGAGCTGCTGGACGCCTCCATCAGCGCCCTGAAGATGCGGGTGCTGCGCGCACGCGAGGCGCTGCAGGCGCTGCTCCGGGAGATGGTCGGCTAGCGGGCAGCCGCCCCACACCGGGCGATTTCATTCGCCCAGCCGGGGGCTGCGCCGCTCCTGGCAGAAGCGCAGCGTGTGCGTGCCATGAGCCGAGCAATCACCCGCCGAAGCCCGCAGTTGAAGCTGCACTAGCTGGCCGCCGTCTCCACCGCCTCGACCTCCTTCTGGCAGCGCATGCAGTAGCGTGCGTGCGGGATGATGTCCAGCCGCTCGAAGGGGATCTGCTGCCCGCAGCGCTGGCAGCTGCCGAAGGTCTCGGGTTCCTTGTAGAGCCGGCGCAGGGCGTCATCGACCTCGTAGAGGCGGCGCCCCTCGTTGCTCGCCAGCAGGAACTCCTTCTCCTTCTCCATCGCCTCGGTGCCGATGTCGGCCGGGTGCGAGCGGTAGAGGCTCAGCTCCCCCGCCCGCTCCCGCAGGTCCTGCGTCTGCTCATTGAAGTGGCCCAGCGCCTCGAGCGCGTCCTCCCGCTCCCGCAGCAACCGCTTCTCTATCTGCTCTCGCTCGTCCGCTGTCAGCATCGCTGCTCTCCTCATTCGTCATCCACGTCTCTCCCGGACGGGCCGAGCGAGCACCTTCCTCCCGCTGCCCACGGGGCTGATCTCCCGCGGTGCGCGGGAAGTCGGATGCTCCCGGGTATCAAGGTCCGTGCCGAGCAGAGCATCGCCGCCGCAGCCGCATTCGGCCGTTCGCGCGCGGGCCGTGCATAGCACACATCTTGCTCGACCTTAGGTCGCAACCATCACTTTCGGGAGGACGAGCGAATGCAGAACAAGCCGCAGACGGACCAGAGGAGCTCCGACCTGGAGCGCATGCAGGAGAAGCCGCAGACGGAGCAGAAGCATCCGGACGAGTGGCAGCGCGACCTGAATCCCGACCACATGGCGGGGCAGAACATCGGGCAGACGGCGGCGGACAGGGAGCAGGGGATGCCCACCGCCTACGACCTGAAGAGCGTACACCGCTCGCTGCAGGGCTTCCAGGACGACGACCTGAAGCAGGTCCCCGTGGTGCCGCAAGGCCAGCGGCTGCAGCAGGGCGCCACCTATCTCGACCTGAACGACTCCGGACGCGAGGAGTTCACCGCCACCGGCGACATGCAGGCGGGTGCGGACAACTGCTACGTGCCCAAGAGCGAGGTTCCCTATCCGGTGTGGAACCGTCTGCGCGGCATCGAGGACCCGGAGCGCCTCTGAGGATGGGGGCGCGCTCACAGGCGGCATGAGCGGCTGGACACCGGCGCCGGGGAGCGAGGCCCCGCCCCCCCTCCCCCTCCCCGCCAACGCGCTGGTGATGCTGGTGGGGGCGAGCGGCTCGGGGAAGAGCTGGTGGGCGCGCCGCTGCTTCCGCGAGACGCAGGTCGTCTCCAGCGACCGCTGCCGCGCGCTGGTGAGCGACGAGGAGGAGAACCAGACGGTGAACCGTGAGGCGTTCGCCGTCTTCTACGAGATCCTGCGGCAGCGCCTCTCGCTGGGCCGGCTGACGGTGGCCGACTCGACCGCGCTCTCGGGTTTCATTCGCGAGCGGATGCGGCTCATCGCTGCGCAGCAGGGGATCCCCGTGCACGTAGTGGTGATCCATACGCCGCTCGAGGCGCTGCGAGAGAACAACCGTGCACGCGAGCGCCGCGTCCCCGAGCACATCCTCGAGCTGCACGCGCAGCGCTTTCAGCAGCTGACGGAGGAGCGGGTGCTGGAAGCCGAGGGATACGCGGCGGTGCACCACGTATCGATGGTAATGTTGCCACGGCTCCGGCCGCAGCTGCTGCCGGCCGCTCCCGCGAGCCGCGATTGACCCTTTGCCAAGGAGGCCAGGATGCTCTTCAACGTGACCATGATCCCCATCGGCGCCGGCGACAACCTGACGGAGCCGATCGCCGCGGTGGTCCGGCGGATCGCCGATAGCGGACTGTCTTACCAGCTCACCGGCACCTCGACCCTGATCGAGGGGGAGTGGCGCGAGGTGATGCCGCTGCTCGAGGCCTGCGTGAACGAGCTCGCCGAGCGGCATCCACGGGTGTACGCCAGCATCACCATCGACCACCATCCGGGGAAGACGGACCGCATCCGCGAGGCCGTGCAGAATGTGGAGGAGGCGCTCGGCCGGGAGGTACGCACCGAGCCGTAGGTGGCCGCAAAGTGGGAGGGGCTGACACGATCGCCCGTGTGAGCCCCTCGATCCAACGATGCTCCCTACAGCTGCACGGCTTCGGCAGAGCGAAGGGGAATCGTGGCACCTTTCGCCCGTCGCGCTACCGAACCCGGTGCTTCTTGAAGAGACGGGCGGCGGCTAGCGGGATCCCCCGCCAGCCCCGCCGCCGGTCCCACCCCCACCCGTTCCGCCGCCGCCACCTCCGCCGGTTCCGCCGCCGCCTTCACGACCGCCGCCGCCCCCACCACTCTGACCACCGCCGCCACCACCCGTTCCGCCGCCACCACCGGTTCCGCCGCCGCCTTCACGACCACCGCCCCCACCACCCATCTGACCGCCCCCACCACCGGTCTGACCACCGCCACTACCGCCGCCGGTCTGGCCGCCGCCACCACCCTGTCCGCCCCCGCCGCCGGTCCTACCGCCGCCTCCAGTCTGACCGCCTCCGCCTCCACCAGTCCTGCCACCGCCCTTGCCGCCGCCGGTGCCACCGCCACCGCTCTGGCCGCCGCCGCCCTGACCACCACTCTGACCGCCGCCGCCCTGACCACCACTCTGACCGCCGCCGCCACCCTGGCCGCCGCCGCCCTGACCCTGTGCCATGTACTTGCGTTCCATGGTCCGCTCCTGAAAAGGGTGAGCATGATTGGCCTCACACGAGGCAGAGTTTTCCGGATGCACAATCCGTTCCCGATGTTAGGCAGCCGAATGCTCGGCGGATAGGCTCTCGCTGCAGCTCAGAGGCGGAGCGCAAAAAGCGCACCCGGAGGCCAGGTCCAGGGGGGCGGCCCGCCGCCACCAAGGGGAACCCAGCTTTGCCCCCCCCC
>JBPCIT010000036.1:0-12295 GCA_051006015.1 Longimicrobiaceae bacterium | reverse complement strand
AAGCGCACCAGGAGCTGCGGCACACCCGGGAAGGCCAGCCCCACCGCGGCGAAGCGGAGCGCGCTCAGCACCCCGGTCGTGGTGAGCCCGTGCTCCCCCATCGGCAGCAGGAGGCTGGGATCGATGGCGCGGAGCTGCTCCGTCATCGGCACCCAGCCGCCGACGGCGATGATCCCCACGATCGGCAGGATCAGGAGGCTGCCGAACATCAGCACGCCCTGCAGCAGATCCGAGTAGGCGACCGCCTTGAAGCCGCCGATCGTGGTGTAGTAGAGCACCACCGCGGTCCCGATCAGCACCCCGGTCTCGTAGTTCAGGCCCAGAAATGCCTGAAACGCCTTGCCGGAGGCGGTGAGCTGCGCCGCCGTGTACACTGCCACCATGCTGAAGATGATGACCGCGCTCAGACGGCGGATCACCTGCCGCGTATCGCGGAAGCGATCCTCGAGAAAGTCGGGGACGGTGATGGAGTCGAAGCGGTCGGTGTACTCCTTGAAGGGGCGCGCGACGAACACCCACGCCAGCGTCACCCCGAGCACCTCGCCCAGCACCACCCAGAAGGCGTGGATGCCGACCAGGTAGCCCATCCCCGTCAGGCCGAGGAGGAGCCAGGCACTCTCTCCGGTGGCGTTGGAGCTGAAGGCGATGACCCAGGAGGGCAGCTTCTTCCCCGCGACGTAGTAGCCGGCGACATCGTTGGACTCCCGCCCGGCCCACATGCCCAGGACGAGCAGGACCAGCAGGTAGACGACCAGGACAGCGACGATGATCGAAGTGCTCACGGGATCCGCTGCCGGTTAGAGGTCGGAGTGGGGATCTTCATCCTGGTGCGCGAGGAAGAAGGCGAGCACCAGCACCAGCGCGGGGAGCACCGACGCCAGGATCAGCAGCCACGAGCTCCAGGGAAGACCGGCGATCATGCGGACTCCGGGTAATCGGTTCTCTTCCGGCCCGGCAGGCCCTCACCCCCTCGCCCCCTCTCCCGCAGGCGGGAGAGGGGGAACAGTTCCGGTGTGCTCCCCTCCCCTGAACTCGGGGGAGGGGCTGGGGGAGGGGGCGATGCGCGGGGGAACGATAACGGCATCGGCGGATTCGGTATCATGGCTCGTCCCGGTGAGGGTTCAACCGATCCTGCGGGTGCTCACCCTCTCCAGCGCTCTCAGGCAAGCCGATCCACCCGCGCACACGCCCGCCCGAGCCGCTCCAGCGCATCCGCGACCTGCTGCTCGGTCACCAGCATCGAGGGGCCGACCCGGATCACCTGCCCGTGCAGTCCACCGACCCCGATGAGGAGCCCCTCCTCCTTCGCCGCCTCGAGCAGCGCGAGGGCGCGCCGGGGGCTCGGCTGCTTGCTGCGGCGGTCCTCGACCAGCTCGAGCGCCTGCATCAGCCCCATCCCCCGCACCTCTCCGATCCATTCATGGCGGGAGTACAGCTCGTCCAGCCCGCTCCGCAGCTGCTGGCCCCGGATCGCGCAGCGCTGCGGCACGTCCTCCCGCACCATCACCTCGAGGGTCGCGTCCGCCGCCGCCATGGAAACAGGGTTGCCGCCGTAGGTCGAGATCGTCTTCGCCGTCCACGCCTGCGCGATCTCGTCGGTGGTGATGGTCACCCCCACGGGGAAGCCGTTGGCGATCCCCTTGGCCATCACCATGATGTCGGGCTCGACGCCCCAGTGCTCGATGCCGAACCACTTCTCCCCGGTGCGACCGAAGCCGGTCTGTACCTCGTCGATGATCAGCAGACCGCCGTGGCTGCGGATGATCTCCGCGGCGCGCTGGAAGTAGCCCGGCGGCGGCACGATGTAGCCGCCCACGCCCTGGATCGTCTCGGCGATGAAGGCGGCGGGCTTGCCGCTGGTGGTGGTCAGGATCACGTCCTCGATGTCGCGGGCGAAGGACTCCGCCGCCTCCTCCTCGGACTGCTCGCCGAAGGGGGAGCGGTAGCGATACGGCGCGATGGCGTGCTTGATCCCCGCCACCGAGCTGGCGATCGGGCGCCAGCTCCCGTGCGCTGTCAGATTCGTCGCCAGGACGCTACGCCCAGAGTAGGCGTGGCGCAGCGCGATGATCTCGCTGCGGCCCGTGTACTGACAGGCCGCGAGGATCGCCGTCTCGATCGCCTCCGTGCCGCTGTTGGTGAAGAAGCACCTGCCGAGGCGCCCCGGCGTCAGCTCAGCGAGACGGCGCGCCACACTGATCTGGTTCTCCGTCAGGTAGAGCGTCGAGGTGTGGCCCAGCCTGGCGACCTGCTCCTGCACCCGGCTCACGACCTCGGGGTGGCAGTGGCCGATCGAGGTGGTCAGGATGCCCGCGAAGAAGTCGAGGTACTGCCGGCCGTCGGCGGCGAGGACGTCCATTCCGTTCGCCTCGACGATCACGATGGGCTCCCGGTAGTACGGCTTGACCGCGGGAAAAACGTGCGTGCCGTGGCCGTGGATCACCTCGTCCGTCAGGCTCGTGAGCGTCGCCATTTCTGCTCCAGTCGTGGTGGTTCGGGGGAACCGGCTACCAGCGGGAGATCACCACGCGCCGATCGGTATAGAACTCGATCGCGTCGCGGCCCTGCGCCTTGAGGTCGCCGAAGAAGGAGTTTCTCGAGCCTCCGAAGGGAAACATCGCCATGGGCGCCGCCACCCCGATGTTCACCCCGATCATGCTGATCCCCGCGCGGTAGCGGAACTCGCGCGCGGCCCGCCCGCTGGTGGTGAAGATCGAGGTCGCGTTGCCGTACTCGTTCTCGTGCATCAGCTCCACCGCCGCATCGAGAGAGTCCACGCGGGTCAGCGCGGCCACGGGCCCGAAGATCTCCTCGCGGCCGACCGCCATCCTCGGGGTGACCCCCTCGAAGACCGCGGGGCCGACCCAGTGTCCGTGCGGATAGGCATCCACCCCGGCAGCGCTCGCATCGAGCAGCAGGCTGGCGCCCTCCCTCCGTCCCTGCTCCACGTAGCCGAGCACCCGCTCGCGGTGGGTCGCGGAGATCACCGGCCCCATGTCGACGTCCTCCTCCAGCCCGTAGCCGAGCCGCAGCGAGGAGGCGCCGTCGAGGAAGCGCTCCCGCACCGGCTCGTACGCCTCGCCGACGCCTACGATGACGCTGCCCGCCAGGCAGCGCTGCCCGGCGGCGCCGAAGAGCGAGGAGAGCATCGCCTGGGTGGCGCTGTCGTAGTCCACGTCGGGAAGCACCACCATGTGATTCTTGGCGCCGCCCAGCGCCTGCACGCGCTTCCCGGCCGCCGCGGCCGTCGCATAGATGAAGCGCCCGATCTGGCTCGAGCCCACGAAGGAGACGCCCTGGACGTCCGGGTGCTGCAGAAGCGGCAGCACCGTCTCCCGGTCGCCGTGGACGACGTTCAGCACGCCCGGGGGCAGCCCCGCCTCCTCCGTCAGCTCGATGATCCGCTGGTGGGCGACCGGGTCCTGCTCGCTCGGCTTCAGCACGAAGGTGTTCCCGGTGGCCACGGCGTAGGGCCAGAACCACATCGGGATCATCACCGGGAAGTTGTAGGGAGTGATGGCGGCGAAGACCCCGAGCGGCTGGCGGACCGTCTCGCAGTCGATCCCCGGCGCGATGTCCTCCAGCGTCTCGCCCATCATCAGCGTCGGGATGCCGCAGGCGTGCTCGACGTTCTCGATCCCGCGCCGGATCTCGGCCACGGCCTCGGATTTCGTCTTGCCATGGTCCCGGGTGAGCAGCACCGCGATCTCGTCGAGGTGCTGCTCGAGCAGTGTCTTCAGCTTGAAGAGCACCTGAACCCGCTGCGGCGCGGGGGTGCGCCGCCACTCGGGGAATGCGTTTCTGGCGGCGCTCACCGCCGCATCCACATCCTCGGCCGTCGAGAGGGGGACGCGCCCGAGCAGCTCCCCGGTAGCGGGATCGGTGACCGGCAGCGACGCGGAGGAGGACGCCGACACCCATCTGCCGTCGATGTAGTTGGCGAAGACTTCCTGCGCGCCGCGGGAGGCGGACGCCACAGCATCCTCGGAGGTCACGGCCATGAGTCGCTCCTGTATCGCAGGGGTCAGGCGCTGTCGTAGGAGAGGCGGGTATTGTATACAGGATACAATCCTCTACCGGAGGCGTCAAGAATCATGTATTCTTCTCCTGCGGAGATTTCCTTCTCCCGCAAGCGCACTCTCTCATGGGTACGCAGCCCCGCCGCGTGCCCACCCGGCGGGATCATCCTCCTACCCCGAGGCCGCATGCCTGCTACCTCCTGGCCGCGGATTCCCGCGACGACTCTGGCCGATCAGGTCTACCACGCGGTTCGCGCTCGGATTCTCGACGGCCACCTCGCCCCGGGAGAGTTCATCCGGGAGAAGGACCTCAACGAGGCCATGGGCGTCAGCCGCACCCCGGTGCGGGAGGCTCTGGGGCGGCTGGCCAGTGAGGGCTTTCTCGAGCGCATCCCGCATCGGGGCTTCCGGGTGCCGGAGGAGCCGCTGGGGGAGCTGCTCGAGCTGTATCCGATCGTGGCATCTCTCGACCTCCTCGCGGGCAAACTCGCCCTGCCGAAGATGGGACCTGCGGAGATCGCGCGCCTGAAGAAGCTCAACCAGCGGCTGGAGGCGGCGAAGGATCGGCGGGACGTGCGCGCCCTGATCGAGCTGAACAACGAGTTCCACGACGTCTTCGGCGAGCGTAGCGGGAACCAGCGCCTGCGGGAGCTGCTGCGCGACCTGCGGACGCAGCTCGGCCGGCTGGAGCGCTGGTACTACTCCTCCGCCGAGCACGCCCAGCAGTCGATCTCGGAGCACGAGAAGATCATCCGCTCCCTCGAGGAGGGCGACCATGAGCGCACCCTCGATCTCTTCGAGAGCAACATGGCACTGACCTACAAGAGCCTGCTGGAGGAGAGCGGAATTCAGGCGGGATAGCGGCGGGTCGGCCGCGCAACCGGTACCGGCCAGATTGCGCCTACAGCGCGCGAAGCGGCCCGGTGACGCGGATCTCCACCGGAACCCCCTCGACTTGCTCGGGGATCTCGCGCCGGATCCGCGCACTGTCTGTTTCGGCCGATACGATGATCTGCGGGCTGCCGTCGGCTCGCTGGCCGATCCCGACGGCGACCACTCCCGCGAGCGTCAGCCAGCGCTGCTCGTGCGCCCGCTTGATGGCGCGGACCCTCTCGAGCGACTCCGCCATGCGCGTCCCTCCCGCGCCCGTTCAGGGCAGGCTCACCTGCAGCGCCTGGAAGACGTTCTGGATGCGGTTCATGATGGTGGTGTTGATGCTCCCGGCGAAGAGCAGCCCCACCAGCTGGTTGGCGTCGTTCAGCACCGCCGAGCCGCTGTCGCCCCCCTGGCTCATCGGCCCGGCCAGGAGCTGATCCACGAAGGTGGCCACCCGCCCCGGGCCGTAGCTCACCTGCACCGTGACGTCGATCTGCTGGATGGTGCCGGTGGTCAGGCCGGTGGTGCGCCCGCTCTTCTTGATGCTCATGCCCAGCGCCCCCTCGGCGAGCCCGGCGATGGTGCCGATCTGCAGGATCTCGCTGCTCACCTCCGCCTGGTCGAGCGGCTCGGCGATCGCGCAGTCCACCAGATTCGCCGCGGCAGCAGGAGCGGCAGCAGGAGCAGCGCCGACGCGCACCGGGCGCAGGCGTGTGCTGCTCCCCGCGACGGCGGCGGCGGCGTTTAGGATGCCGGCTGCCGCGTTCGCGATCGCGCAGGGGCTGCCCCCCCCCAACGCCGCCTCCACCACCGCCGTTGTCGAACTGGATGGGCACCCACTCGCTCAAGCGCCCGATCCGGTCGGCGGGGTCCCGTCCGCCGTCCGTGGGTCCCGGCTGGAGGATGGGATCGCCGATGGCCGCGTCGTTGCTGTTGGCGATGACGTGGTTGTTGGAGAGGATGTAGAGCCTGCCGTTCTTCCGCACGAGGCAGCCGAGCGTACCGGCGGTGATGCTCACATGCCCGAGGCTGACCCCGCCGGGTGCCGGGCGGAAGCGGCCGGTAGGGTTCTGAAAGGCGAAGATCGGCCCCGTGCACACGACGTCCGTGGGAACGCCGTCCACCGTGGGGGGGATCAGCTCACTGGCGGGAAGGGCCTCTCGCGGCCGCTTGGCGATCACGGACGCGACGATCGCGAGCTGGTCCGTCTCCCGCCCCTCGACCACCTTCCGCCCCACTCCCACCGCGACCACGTTGCGTCTGTCGAGCAGATCCGTTCGTCTCTCCTCCAGCGCCCTCCGTACTTCCTGGAGCTGCGTTGCCATGGCTGATTCTCCGGGACCAGGGGGTGGGCCAGCCGTCCGATCGAGCAGTGCTCCGCAATTTATGCGGGCGCCATGGCAGGTACAACGTCGCCGCGGAGCTCAGAAGGTGAGGTGCAACATTGCGAATCGGGCCGCCGCAGGCCCTCACCCCGCTCGCTGGGGATGCGCTGCACGCTGCGCGTGCACCGGACTACACGCACCCCTCTCCCTGTTGTCTGGTGCGCCAAGCGCAGCACCATTCTGGGAGAGGGGTTGATGGCGACCTTCGCACCATACAGTTCCCCCTCTCCCGCATGCGGGAGAGGGGGTTAGGGGGTGAGGGCGTTGTTAGGGGATTCCTCAGGGAGTGAGGGCCGGCTGGGGCTGCAGCTCCGCCGTCCCGGCATCCAGCACCTCGCGCACCTTGAGCGCCAGGTCGCGGGGGGTGAAGGGCTTCTGCAGAAATGCGGTGTGGCCGCCGAGCTCGCCCATCCACACCGCCGCCTCCTCGCTGTAGCCGGACATGTAGATCATCTTCAGCGCGGGGTGCACGGCGGCAAGGCGGCGGGCCAGCTCGCGCCCGTCCATCACCGGCATCATCAGGTCGGTGAGCACCAGGCCGATCGTCTCCCGGTGCCGCTCCCAGACGAAGAGGGCGGCCTCGCCGTTCTCCGCCTCGAGCACGGCATAGCCGCTGCGCTGCAGGATGCGGCGGACCATCGTCCGCACCGATGCCTGGTCGTCCACCACCAGCACCGTCTCCGAGCCGTGACTCACCTCACCCGCCGGCTCCGGCGCGGGGGTGTCGAGCGCCTCCTCCACCCGCGGCAGGTAGACCTTGATCGTGGTGCCACGGTTCGCCTCGCTGTAGACGGAGACGTGGCCGCCGCTCTGCTTGATGATCCCATAGACCGTCGCCAGGCCGAGGCCGGTGTTCTTCCCCTGCTCCTTGGTGGTGAAGAAGGGCTCGAACATCCGCTCGCGCGTGGCGGCGTCCATCCCGCAGCCGCTGTCGATCACCGTGAGCACGACGTAGGACCCGGCGGGGATGGGCTCGTCGCTGCGGCCCCGGGTGCGCGTCACCTCGCTGCCCTGCGTCTGGATGATCAGACGTCCGCCACGGGGCATGGCGTCGCGCGCATTGGCCACCAGGTTGAGGAGCACCTGCTCGATCTGCTCGGGATCCGCCTTGATGCGCCCGATGCGTGGATCGTAGCGGGTGACCAGCTCGATCTGCTCGCCGATCAGCCGCCGCAGCGTCTGGTCGGCTCCGTCGAGTAGCTGGTTCAGGTTCAGCACTTTCGGCTGCAGGATCTGACGACGGCTGAAGGCGAGCAGCTGCTGCGTCAGCGAGGCCGCACGGTCGGCTGCCTTGCGGATCTCCTGCAGGTCGCTGCAGGCGGTCTCGTTGTCGGCAAGGTCCAGCAGCAGCAGCTCGGTGTTGCCGGTGATCGCGGTGAGCAGGTTGTTGAAGTCGTGCGCCACCCCGCCCGCCAGCCGCCCGACCGCCTCCAGCTTCTGCGCCTGACGGAGCTGCTCCTCCCTCTGCTGAAGCGCCGCCTCTGCCAGCTTGCGCTCGGTGATGTCGCGCGAGTTGAAGACCAGCGCCGCCACCGCGGGATCGTCCAGCAGGTTGCGCCCCACGGTCTCGAAGGTGCGCCAGGAGCCGTTGCGGTGCTGCAGGCGCAGCTCGGCGGAGAGGGTCACCCCCGGATTGGCGAGCGCCTGCCGGTAGAGCGTGCTCAGCGCCCCCTCGTCCTCCCGGTGCACCAGGGCGAAGATGCTCCCTCCCACCATCTCCTCGGGGGCGTAGCCTACCAACCGCTCGAGGCTGGGACTCTGGTGGAGGATGGTGCCGCCAGCATCGAGCACGGTGATCAGGTCCTGCGCGTGCTCGATGAGCGAGCGGAAGCGGATCTCGCGCACCCGCAGCTCCTCCTCCGAGGCGTTACGCTCGGAGAGGAGCTGGATGTTGAGCAGCGCGGTGCCCGCCAGCGCGCCGATCACCTCGAGCACCTCGACGTCCTGTGGTGTGTAGAGGTCGGGCGTCTTGCTGCGCGCGGTGATCACGCCCAGTACCCTTTTCTCCGCCAGGATGGGGGAGCGGATGACTGACTCCGCACCTTTCCCGGCGGCCATAGGCAGATCGTCCGACACCGCGGGACGGCCGGCGTGCAGCGCCAGCAGCGAACGGCGGTCATCCCTCACGCCTACGCCATGTGCGCCCGCCCGCGGCTCCGTGGCGAGCCCCGCCGCCAGCAGCGTCTGGCTACGCTCGTCGTAGAGGTTGAGCGCGAAGCTGTCGAAGGAGATCACCCGCGCGCAGGCATCGCGGGCGACACGTTCGAGCGCCTCGACGGTGTGGGCGGCGGTGAACTCGGCGGCAGCGTGCGCCACCGTCTGCATGCGCGTGGCCGTCTCCAGCGCCTGCCGCTGCGCGACGTGCAGCTCGCGATTGAGCCGTGCCAGCCCCGCGGTCCGTTCGGTGACCCGCTGCTGCTGCTCGGCGTGCGAGGCCTGCAGCGTCTCGGTGACCCGCCGCTGCGCGGCGAAGTAGCGGCGGACCAGCGCCAGCGAGATGAGCCAGAGGGCGAACAGCACCATCGCGCCGCCCAGCACGACCACGCCGGCCGAGCTCAGATGCTGGCGGAAGCGCTGGGTCGCATCCTCCATCTGCCGCCGCAAGGCAAGGTCGAGGCTCGCAGTCGCCTCGACGTACCGCTGCTGCTGCTCGGCGTGCTCCTCGCCATCCAGGAGAGCGGTGGCGGCCCTGCGCTGTCCGCGACGAACCAGGGTGAAAGCCCGCTCCTCGAGCGTGGTGAGCTGCTCCGCGGCCGCCCCGAGCTGCGCCGCGCCGGCCGAGTCCACCGCCGCGGCGCGGCGGCCGATCTCCTCGAGCACCGGCTTCAGCTCGCCCGCATCGTTCCGGTAGCTCGCCTCCCCGCGGGGATCTCCCCTCTCCACGGCCACCCTGGCGGCGCGCAGCTGGATCTCACGCAGGTGCCGGCTCCGCTCGATCAGCCGCTCGAGCGGGAGATTCTCCTCCTCGAAGTAGCGGAAGACGTGCTGCATTTGCTGGAGGTGCGAGCCGAGCAGCGCGAAGAGGACCAGCCCGGCAACGGTCGTGGCCGTGAGCGCCCACAGGGGATGTGGACCCTTCGGCGAACGCCGTGGCTCGGAGGTCCTGCTGGCGGTCGCGTCTCCCACGAGTCGGTGGCTCCAGGGTGTTGGATGGGTACTACGCGGCGGGCCCTCCACTGCGGTACTGAGCCTGAAGAAATGCACGAGCCGTGCCGCACGCGCGCGTGTTTTCTACATACCCATGCTTCTCGGCGGAGGATCCGAAGCACCCCGAAGCTCTGCCCACGACCATGCTCTCCTGCAGCGGGTTTCTCCGCCTTCGGTAGCCCGGTTCCGGGCGGCTGAATGGATGCCGGAAGTGCTGTAGCCGTTCTGAACAGCGTCCACAATCCCGACAGCCCCACGCCGATCTCCAGCATTCATGCGGGTTTTTGCCCGCTCCGCCACTATCCCGTCCAACTTTTTCGACGAAAACGAGCCGCCGCGCCATTCGCGTCGATCTTCGCAACTCGTTGCCAGGATTGAAGTTCCAAGATGTGGCCCATCGGGTATGCCATATGCCTTCACTCCGGGCCGAGCGACGACGCACCGAATGAAGTCATCCGGTCGATCCAAACCTTCGCCGCTCATCTTGCTTCACCCACCCAATGGGGCGGATGATGGTCGGGGTCGCGCTCGTCATGCAGACGCTCGGGTTCCTCTGGATCCGACGCATCACCACCATCGAGTTCTGAGGGGGCGCACGTGTTGATCTACCTCATCGCCACCCTGGTCGCCTGCACGGTGACGCTGGTGACCGTGCTGGTCGCGCAGCTCATCCCCTCACGCTCCTCGCTGGTCGCGCGCCGGCTGGCGGAGATCCAGTACCTCGGCCAGAGCCCCTTCAGCGCCACGAACCGCCGCGACCGGCAGTCGCGACGCGAGCGCTGGGAAGGAATCCTCCAGGAGCTGGGCGAGCGAGTGGGCAAGGAGCGCTCGAATCTACCGGAGCTGCGCAAGCGGCTCGCGCAGGCGGGCTATCAGGGGCTGCATGCCGGCGCCATCTTCTGGGGGCTGCGGCTCTTCCTGCCGATGTCGCTCGGCTCGGGCGCGATGCTCGCCTCCCCCTTCACCGGCAACATGGGGATGCTGCTGGCGCTCTGGCTCGCCATCATGGGGTGGGTGGCGCCCTCCTTCGTCCTGGACCGCAAGCTGAAGCGGCGGCAGAAGGAGATCCGCCTGGCGCTGCCGGACGCTCTCGACATGATGGTCACCTGCGTCGAGACGGGGTTGGGCCTGAACCAGGCGATCGTGCGCGTCTCCGACGAGGTCCGCCACATCAGCACCGAGATGGCCAAGGAGCTGGCGATGGTGAACCTGGAGATCCGCGCCGGCCGCCCCCGCGAGGAGGCACTGCGCAACCTGGGAGAGCGCACCGGCGTGGACGACCTGCGCGCACTCACCACCATGCTCATCCAGACGGACCGCTTCGGCACCTCGATCGCGCAGGCGCTGCGCGTCGAGTCCGACACGCTGCGCACCAAGCGGCGCCAGCGGGCAGAGGAGGCCGCCGCCAAGACTGCCATCAAGATGCTCTTCCCGCTGGTGCTCTGCATCTTCCCCTCCCTCTTCGTGGTGATCCTCGGCCCCGCGGCGATCCAGGTCATGGAATCGATGGCGAATAAGTAAGATGGCTACCCTCCTGAGCGATCCCACCCTGCCGCCCAACGGCGCACCGCCCGCGCCGCCGCGCGTGTCCCCGCCATCGCCGCCGGAGACGCTGGCCGACACCGGGCTCTCCGCCGGCTTCGTGGCCGACCTGCTGCTCAAGATCCTCTACGCGCAGGGGCCGCGCACCGGGGCGCAGATCACCGATGCGATCGGGCTCCCCTTCCTGCTGGTGGACGAGCAGCTCAACGGCCTGCAGCAGCGGCGGCTCGTCGAGGTGCGCGGCACCAGCGGCAGCGGACGCGCCAAGTACCGCTTCGACCTCACCGCCGCGGGGCGCGTCCGCGCGCAGGAGGCGTTCCTCGGCAGCCAGTACGTCGGCTGCGCGCCGGTGCCGCTCGAGCAGTGCCGCGCGCAGGCCGAGGCGCAGACGATCCGCCACTTCCGGATCAACCGCACGCGCATCCGCGAGGGCTTCGCCGACGTCATCCTCGAGCGCGAGAACCGGCTGCTCAAGCGCAACGGACTGATGATGATGATCGGGGTCGCGACGATGCTCGTGATCACCTCCGTGATGCTGGTGATGATGCAGGCGCGCGAGGGACGGGTGGCCGAGGTGGTGCAGGCGCGCCGCTTCGTGCTGCGCGACGCCGACGGTCACATCCGCGGTCTGATGGGGGTGCACAACGATGGCTCCTCGCGTGTCATCCTGCAGGACCGCGACGGCCGCGAACGCCTGAAGATGACGCTCCTCCCCGACGGCTCACCCGGGCTGAGCTTCACTGACCGGGAGGGTCGCTCCCGGGCGGTGCTGGGGCTGCTCTCGGACGAGACGTCCACCCTGGTCTTCGCAAACCGCAGCGGGAAGACACGCGCCGTTCTCGGCCTCTCACCGGATGAGTCCTCCACCCAGCCCTTTGAAGGTGCAAGGGACAAACTCCGTAACGCTCATTGTCCCAACCGGTTACGTGCGATTTCCGCTCGTGGAACAGCGTCGATTCTTCGAGAAATGTAGCCGTCGTGGCTACGAATCGGGTGGTTCATGACATTCCCGGGGCACCTGCGACGATCGCGTCACCGGGCGGAAACCTGCATACCACCTGCACTTTGCTTAGCACCTTCAAAGGGCTGGTCCTCCACCCTGGTCTTCGCGGACCGTCTGGGCGAAACGCGCATCGGGCTGGGGGTGGATCCGCAGGGGACGCCGGGGCTGACGCTCTTCGAGCGGGACGCGCACCGCCGGGCGGAGCCGACGCCGCTCTCGGCGAACACGCCCTTCAGCGAGGGTGCCGAAACGCCGGCCGCCCCACCACGCGGGAGTCTGCGTTGAAGGGTGAGTCGCGGTGAGGGCCACCTCCGGCACAGAAC
>JBPCIT010000035.1:0-27080 GCA_051006015.1 Longimicrobiaceae bacterium | reverse complement strand
GCGGGGGCTCGGGCATCTGCGGGCGCGGGTCGAAGGAGGCGGGACCGAACGGTGCGGGCGAGGAGCAGTGTAGCGGGGGGGGCGGCGGGGGCACTACCTCAATGTTTGCAGGCGCTTGCACGTATTTTACATCGACCGCGCAACTCGTTGGCAGGAACGCAGGTGCGGAAGCGCCGAAAACAGATGGTTCAGCGAGGGATGGGAGCGGGTGCGGAGCGGGGGGAGGGGAGGGGGTCCGGGGGACGCTCCCCTTTGTGGAGGACGCAGATCCGGCCGGGCTGGAAGCGGCGGCACCGGCGGCACCGGCGGCACCGGCGGCCACCTTGACACCAGGGACACAATGGCATAGGCTCACGCATATGCCACGAGAGGGAGGGATGCCGTGGACGCAGAGCGACGCGTCAAGCTGTTCAGGAACGGGCGGAACCAGGCGGTGCGGATTCCGCGCGAGTTCGAGCTTCCCGGCGACGAAGCGATCCTGCGCAGGGATGGCGAACGCCTGATCCTCGAAGCGGTACCGCGCCGGTGCTTGCTCGCGGTACTCGCGGATCTTCAGCCGCTGGACGAGGAGTTTCCGCCCATCCCGGACCCCCCGGCCGATCCGGTGGACCTCTGATGCGCTATCTGCTCGACACCAACATCGTTTCCGACCTGGTGCGGAGCCCGCAGGGAGCGGTCGCACGGCGGATCGAGGAGGTCGGCGAAGCCGAGGTGTGCACGAGCCTCATCGTAGCCGCCGAGCTTCGCTACGGCGCTGCGAAAAAGGCATCGGAGCGGCTTACGCGGCAGGTAGAGGTCGTACTCGCTGCGTTGGACGTCCTGCCGCTCGAAGCGCCCGCCGACGCGCTGTACGGGATGCTCCGTGCGCGCCTGGAGCAGGCGGGTCAACCGATCGGCGGCAACGACCTGCTCATCGCCGCCCAGGCGCTGGCGCTCGGGTACACCCTCGTTACCGACAACGAGCGCGAGTTCTCACGGATCACGGAGTTGCCGCTCGAGAACTGGCTGCGCTGAAGCCACCCTGGCTTTGCCTGGCCCCTCCGGACGCGCTACCGGGCGGCCGTCAGGTACTCGGAGGGGGGGACGCCGAAGCGCTCGCGGAAGGCGCGGTTGAAGTAGGAGAGGGAGTTGAAGCCCACCGAGTAGGCCACCTCGGTGATGCTCCCGGTGCCCTCGCGCAGCAGGCCCGCGGCACGCTCGACGCGCACAGTGCGGATGAACTGGCTGGGGGTGGCCTGCAGCTCGGCGGCCAGGCGCCGGTAGAGCTGCTGGTAGCTGAGCCTGGCGGCGGCGGCCAGCGCCTCGGGGCTGAAGTCCGGGTCGCCGAGGTGCGGCTCGAAGGCGGCACGCAGGTCGCTGGCCAGGGTGGATTGAAGAGACGGAGAGGGCTCCGGCAGCGGCAGCTCACCGCTCTGCAGGCGCGCCCGCAGACGGCGGCGCTGCTCCAGCAGCGAGGCGACCTGCGCCTCCAGCACCGCCGGGTCGAAAGGCTTCGGGAGATACACCTCGGCGCCGCTGCGCAGCCCCTCGACCTGATCCACGGAGGTGGCGCGCGCGGTCAGGAGCAGCACCGGGATGCCGTCCGTCTCCGCGCTCTCCTTGAGCGCCGGCACCAGGTCGAGCCCATCCATCCCGGGCATCATCACGTCCGCCACCACGAGGTCCGGCAGCGCCTGGCGCGCCAGGTCGAGCCCGGCCACGCCGTCCGCCGCCTCGAGCACCCGGTACGCTGGGGCGAGCACCGAGCGGATGTAGGCCCGAACGTCGGAGTTGTCGTCAACCACCAGCACCGTGGTGCGGTCCTCTTCCTCCTCCGGCTCCGTCTCCTCCTGGCGACCGTCCTCCCCGGCGAAGACTGGCACGGGCCAGGGTATCCGCTCCCCCAGCGTGGCGTCTCCCGGGGCCCCGGCCGCGATGGGGGTCGCGGTGGCGGGCGCCTGCAGGGGGAGCGTCACGGTGAAGGTGCTCCCGGCGCCGGGGGTGCTCTCGGCATGGATCTGGCCGCCGTGCAGCTCGACCAGCTCCCGCGCCAGCGCCAGCCCGATGCCGGTGCCCTCGTGACGGCGGGTGGATGCACTGTCCGCCTGGAAGAAGCGCTCGAAGACGTGGGGCAACGCCCCGGGCGGAATCCCTACGCCCGTGTCGCGCACCACCACGCAGGCGCTCGCGCCCTCCGCGCGCACGGTTACCTCGACCTCGCCGTCGGCTTCGGTGAACTTGAGCGCGTTGGAGAGCAGGTTGAGCAGCACCTTCTCCAGCTGCTCGGCGTCGACGGCGACAACCAGTTCCTCCACCTTACTGTGGAAGGCGACGCGGATCTGGCTACGCTCCGCGAGCGGGGCGAAGGCGAGGGTCGCCTCGCGCACGAAGGCGACCAGGTCGCGGGGACGCACATCGAGCGTGAGGTCGCTCGACTCCAGCTTGGCCAGGTCAAGGATCTGGTTGACCATGCGCAGCAGGCGCCGTCCGTTGCGCAGCATCAGCTCGTGCTGGCCGCGCACGCCGGCGCCCAGCGGGCCGTACCGCCCGGCGAGCAACCCCTCCAGGGGACCGACGATCAGGGTCAGCGGCGTGCGGAACTCGTGGCTGACGTTGGCGAAGAAGCGATTCTTCGCCTCGTCCAGCCCGCGCAGCCGCGTCGCCTGCGCGGCCATCGTATCGAGCGCCCGCTGCGTCTCCGCGTGGGACTGCCGCAATTCCTCCGTCCGCTCAGCGACCAGGCGCTCCAGGGTGCGCTTCTGGCGCTCGATGCGTCGCGCGTACAGCCGCATCAGCCCGTACAGCGCCGCCGCTCCCAGTAGCACCGCGAGCGCGTAGAACTCCCACCTTTCCCGGAAGGGCGGCCCGAGCGGGCGGGTGGAAGCCGCATGCCCGCTCTCGTAGGCTCGCCCGTGGTAGCCGTTCGGCCCCGCGTACAGCACCTGCCCGTCTTTGCCGCCGTCGAATGGCCAGTAGGCGGTCAGCCCTGGCGCATTCGGGACCGGCGCCCGGTACATCAGCCGGCGGATCTCTCGCGGCGACAGGGCACGGGACCAGAGGGTGAGCTCGTCCATCTCGCCCACGAAGTGGATCACGGAATAGCTGTCCCACCCCAGCCGGAGCGGCTCACCCGGGGCCCGGGCATCCGCCCAGCGCGGGACCGTGAACTCGAAGTCCAGCTTGCCATCCACATAGGCGGAGAGCAGCGTGTCGCGCTGCACCAGGGCGACGTGGTGCCAGCGTCCGTCTCCGATCGGGCGGAGCCCGGCGGTGCCGCGTATGGTCCAGGTGGATCCCCCGGGGTCGGGGCCGGGCTTGACCCAGGCGCCCAGTGTGCCCGTGTGCTGATGGACGAAGATGATCCAGCCACGGTCCGCGACCTCCCCACCCTCGGCGGCGGTGCCCCGGCGCACCTTGCTCAGGATCTTCGCGTGATACTGCGGCTGCGTGTAACGCAGCCAGAGTGCGACGGTGCGCTCCCCGCCGGGGACCAGATCGAAGGCGGGGTCGGGGCTATCGATAATCGCAAAGGAGGAATCGCCGAGCTGCAGCGCGCGGTCCGGCGCCTGGCTGGCGAGCGGTGTAGCGAGGAGAGCTGCGAGCAGCAGCGCGATCCCCGCCGAGGAGGATGAGGACATGGTGGGGGAGGGCCGCCACTTCGGGATGGGCCCGATGCAGGAGACAGGAAAACGTCAGGTACGCGAAATCTCGCGATTCAGCAGCGCGGCGTCACCGGAGGAGCGCGCGAGCCGCGCCTCTCCGTTGACGCCCGCATCATCGCCGAGCATCGGCCCGGCGCGGAGCACGCGCACCCCGGCCGCGGCCTACATGCGGGCGCGGTTGGCGACGACGTAGTCGCGCAGCACGCCGGTCTCCAGCTCCAGCTGGTCGAGACGGTGCTTGACGAGGTCGCCGATCGAGAGGATGCCGGCCAGCCGCCCCCCCTCGAGCACCACCAGGTGGCGGTGACGCTCGCGCGTCATGCGCGACATCACCTCGTGCAGCGAGTCGGCGGCGGAGCAGGTCGGCGGCGCCTGCATGAAGCTCGAGACCGGCAGGCCCCGCACGGTGTCGATGCTGCGGTCCAGCGCGCGGATCACATCCCGCTCGCCGATGAAACCGACGAGCTGTCCATCCGGCTCGACGACCGGAAGCCCGCCGATGTCGTGGCGCTGGAGGAGGCGGACGGCTGTGCCGATGTCGGCGTCCGGCTCGACGGTCACCAGCTCCGTGCTCTTCGTGCGTAACAGCTCTCCTACCTGGGACATAACCCCTCCCGATGTGTTGACGGTAGTTGGCCGCCGGATTGCGCCGGCCAGTCGGCGGAGCGGCACAGATCCACCTCCGCTGCCGGCGATCTCCCTCAGCGGATAGCCGGCTCCTTGCCGAAGATGGGACGCAAAAGTCCGACCCGACCGGAGGGGGTAGGCTGCGGCTGAAGCCGGGGTGCCGGCGTGAGGATCAGCGGAGCGGCGGGTGGATCACGGGGACGCTGCCCTCTCATCCTGTCGCAGCGCCTCCAGCAGCTTTCCGTGGATCCCGCCGAAGCCGCCGTTGGACATGATGAGCACGACCTCGTCGCCCCGCAGCCGCGGCGCGAGGTGGCGCACGATCTCATCCACCAAGGGGATGTACTCCGCCTCCCTTTCCTGCGCCCGCCAGGCCTCCACCATGCGCTCGGGATCGATGCCGGTGCCAGCCGCGTAACGCTCCGGGTGGAAGAGGCCCGCCAGGATGATCCGGTCCGCGGCGCCGAGCGCGCGGACGTACTCCTCCTCGAACTCGCGCCGCTGCGCCGTGTAGCTGCGCGGCTCGAAGACCGCCACGACGGGTCGTCCGGTGTAGCGCTGCCGCGCCGCGTCGATCGTCTCGCGCACCGCGGTGGGGTGGTGCGCGAAGTCATCGATCACGGTGATCCCGCGCGCCTCGCCGCGCACCTCCATCCGCCGCCGCACGCTGCGGAAGGTGCGCAGCCCCTCGCGCACCCCCTCCGGCTCCGCCCCCACCGATTCGGCCGCGGCGATCGCCGCCAGAGCGTTGCGCACGTTGAATGCGCCGGCGAGTGGCGTCTCCACCTCGCCCCACAGCTCGCCATCGTGCAGCACCGTGAAGCGCGTGTAGTCGGTCTCGAAGCTGACGCTGAGGGCCTGCCAGCGCGGGTGCTCCCCCTCTGCCGGCGCGTCCGCCGCGTGGACGTAACCGAAAGTTTCGACGGGCGCGAAGGATTTCGGCGCCAGCTCCCGTACGATCGGCGAATCCCAGCCGGCCACCAGCGTGCCGTTGCCAGGAACCAGATTGATGAAGCGCTCGAAGGCCCAGCGGTAGGCGATCTCGTCGCGGTAGATGTCGGCGTGGTCGAACTCGACGTTGTTCACCACCGCCGTGTCCGGCAGGTAGTGCCACATCTTCGGACCCTTGTCGAAGTAGGCGGTGTCGTACTCGTCCGCCTCGATCACGAAGTACTTCGAGTCCGTCAGGCGAAAGGAAGTGCCGAAGTTCTCCGCCACCCCGCCGATCAGGAAGGAGGGGTTCAGCCCCGCGCTCTCCAGCACCCAGGCGAGGAGCGAGGTCGTCGTCGTCTTGCCGTGCGTGCCCGCCACCGCCAGCGAGTGGCGCCCGCGGATGAACTCCTCCTTGATCACCGCCGCCGCGGAGGTGTAGGGGAGCTTCCGGTTCAGCACCACCTCCAGCTCCGGATTGCCTCGCGAGATGGCGTTGCCGACCACCACCATCTCCGGGCGCGGCCGCAGATTCTCCGGCCGGTATCCCTCGGCGTAAGGGACCTCCAGCTCCTGCAACAGATTCGACATCGGCGGATAGACGTTCTCGTCCGATCCGGTGACGGTGTGCCCCGCGCTCTTCAGCAGCCCGGCGAGCGAGGCCATCGCGGTGCCGGCGATGCCGATCAGGTGAAAATGACGGGGCTGCATGCACGCTCCTCTGCCGGAGAGTAAGTTGGTTGCCGGGGCGTCGTCGGCGTATATTGAACGTTCCCGTATCCGAAAACAACCCAACAGAGATGCTGAAGATGATGAAACATCTGGTCTGGCTCGGTCTGCTCGCTTCGCTGCTGGTCGCCACCGCGTGCAATGACTCCTCCGCGGTTACGGGTCCGCCGCAGGTCCTGGGGGATACGATCACCCTCCCCTCCGGGCTGAAGTACATCGACGTGCGAGTCGGAGCAGGAGCGGCGGCGGAGACCGGCCATTCGGTGAGCGTCCACTACTCCGGCTGGCTCGAGGATGGCACCCGCTTCGATACCTCGCGCCAGGGCGGCCGCGGACCCTTCACCTTTCAGGTGGGCACCGGCAATGTGATCCAGGGGTGGCACCAGGGGCTGCCGGGCCTGCGGGTCGGCGGGATGCGCCGGCTGATCATCCCGCCGGCACTCGCCTACGGGGCGCAGGGATCGGGGTCCATTCCGCCGAACGCCACGCTGATCTTCGACATCGAGCTGATGCGGATCATCACCCCCTGAGCGCCCGGCGCCGCGGATGACGGACGAGACCGTTCTGCCGATCGACGACTCCCTCTGGATCCCCCGCAGCGAGCTGGACTTCCGCGCCACGCGCTCCGGGGGACCGGGGGGTCAGCATGTGAACACCTCCTCCACCAAGGTCGAGCTGACCTGGAACGTCGCCGGCTCTCCGGGGCTGACGGAGGAGCAGCGCAGCCGCATCCTCGAGAAGCTCGCCAACCGGATCGACGGGGAGGGCGTGCTGCACCTGACCGAGAGCGGGAGCCGCAGCCAGCACCAGAACCGCGAGACGGTGACCGAACGCCTGCAGGAGCTGGTGCGCCAGGCGCTGCACGTCCCCAAGCCGCGCAAGAAGACGAAGCCCACCCGCGCCTCGCGCGAGCGGCGGCTGCAGGCGAAGAAGCGCCGCTCCGAGACCAAGCGCCTGCGCGGCCCGGTCAATCCCCCGGAGTGAAACCCTTCCCCTGATCACCCGACGCGCGGGACGCTCTCACCGTGCCTCCTGCGCGCTCGAAGTCGGCATCCCTCTTGCACTTGCGCAGAGCCCCGCTCCACCTGAGCGGGATCAACCTCTGTCACGAATTTTCTCGGGGGATCACCATGACCACGATCATCGGCTGGATCATCTTCGGCGCCATCATCGGCTTCATCGCCCGCTTTCTCATGCCGGGCCGCGACCCGATGGGCTTTCTGATGACCATCCTGCTCGGTGTAGCCGGCTCGGTCGTCGGCGGCTACCTGGCGGGCTTCATCTTCGGCGGGCGGGGCACCGATCCCGTGGGCTGGATCGGCTCTATCATCGGTGCGCTGCTCCTGCTCTTCCTCTATCGCCGCTTCGCCGGGCCGCGGGTCTGAAAAAAGTGCGAGAGTACGTGAGTACGTGAGTACGAAAGTGAACGGCTGCTACTCTCGTACTCACGTACTGGGGTGGAGCGGAGGGGGGTAGTGCCGCACTCACGCACTCACTTCTCCCAGCAGCTCCTCCATCCGTGAGAGGCAGCGGCCGAACTTCTTGGCGAAGGGGCCGCTGAGGAAGCTCTCCGGGAAGAGCTCGGCCAGGGCGATCTCCCCGCTGGCGGCGAGCGGGACGGCGTCATCGTAGAGCTTGTCGATGAAGTGTACCCAGCGCAGCGCATCCGGCAGGTTCTCGATGCGCGCCAGCCCCGCCACCCAGAGCGAATCGATCTCCTCGATCAGGCCCGCATAGCGGATGGGGTGCATCCGGCCGAGACCGGCGAGCAGCTCTGCGAAGGCGACGAGCAGCGCACTCTCTCCCGCCGCGCGCGCCCGCTGCTCGAGCGTCTGGCGGTCGAGGAGGTACTCGCGGCCGGCGTCCGCCTGGAAGTGGCGGTGGCGGAAGTCCTCCCCGGCGACGCGGAGCACCTGGAAGGCGCCGGCCAGCTCCTCGATCTCCGCCTGGAAATCCTTTTGCGAGAAGCGCCCGCGCCCCAGCTCGTCGGGGATGGTGTTCGAGGTCACCGCCACCGCGCTCCCCTCGCCGAGCGCCCCGCGCAGCCAGGCGAGCGCCAGCTTGAGGTTGCCGGGATCGTCGAGCTCCCACTCGTCCACCGCGATGAGCCGCTGGCCGCGGAACGCCTCGCGTGCACCGTTCACGCCGAGCAGCCCGATGCTGTAGACCAGCTCGTCGAAGCTCAGGTAGCTCTTCGGGGCGGGCGCCGCGTGCCAGAGCGCAGCGAGCAGGTGGGTCTTGCCCACCCCGAACCCGCCATCGAGATAGATGCCGCGCCCGCGCGCCCCCTGGCCGAGCGCACTGCGCAGGCGCCCGAGCAGGCCTCCGTCCGCGCCGCGGCGCAGCTCCTCCGCCAGCCCCTGCAGCTGGGCGAGCGCCTCCTCCTGGGAGGGATGCCGGGGGTCGGGGAGATAGTTCTCGAAGCGCTTCTCCGCGAAGCGCGGCGGCGGCACGAAGCCCTCGAGCAGCACCTCGGCGCGCGGCGGTGCCGCGAGGTCGGCGATCAGCGCATCGAGCGAGAGCACGGCGCCGGCTCGCTCCTCAGCTTCCACCCTGCCCTACTTGATCCGCTGGCCCCCCTTGACCACCACCTGCACGTCGCGCAGCACCTCCATGTTGGTCAGCGGGTCGCCACGCACCGCGATCACGTCGGCGAGTCGGCCGGGGGCGAGCGTTCCCAGCTCCTGCTGGACCCCGAGGAAGCGCGCCGGCCAGAGGGTCGCTGCCTGGATCACCTGCATCGGCGGCACGCCCAGCTTCACCCAGAGCGCCATCTCCCGCCAGGTCGCGTCGTTGTGGAAGATCGAGGGGATGCCCGCGTCGGTGCCGATCATCAGCTGCACCCCCGACTCGCGCAGCTGCTGGAACTTGGTCGGCAGGTGCGGAATGCGCGCCGGGAAGAGCGCGTAGTAGGGGAGGTGGGGGATGCTGCGCAGCGACTCGCGGATCTCCGCCGCCAGCTCCGCCGGCATCCCCTCCTGCCAGGCCGGATCGTCGAGCCGCTCGGGGAACTCCTCCGCGGTGTAGCGCATCACGAAGAGCGGCGAGATCGTCGGCGTCCAGTAGAGGGAGGCGTTGCGGCGCCGCAGCCCCTCGACGATGTCCTCCGGGTAGCGCGGCGCGGTGCCGAGGCCCGTGTGCTCGAAGTTGTCGACGCCGTGCCGCAGGCCGATGCGGATCTCCTCCTCGCGGTGAGCGTGGGCGACGATGGGCACGCGGTTGCGCCGCGCGGCCTGCACCACCGCGGCGACCTCGGCCTCCGTCATCTGGTCCTGGTCGATCAGCTTGATCATCTGCGCGCCGGCGTCCACCAGCCGCTGCACCTTGCGCCGCGCGTCCTCGGGCCCGTTCACTCCCCAGCGGTAGCGGGTCTCGTACTCCTGGTAGGGCGCATGCTGGATGAACGCCCCCGCCACGAAGAGCCGCGGGCCCGGGATCTCTCCCGCGTCGATCCGCCGCTTCACCGCCAGGATCTCCTCCGGCACCGCGCCCAGGTCGCGCGCCGAGGTCACGCCGGCCATCAACAGCTGGCGCGCGGCGGTGGGCATCACCAGATCCACCATCCGCGAGCCGTAGAGCGACTGCCAGCGCTCGTAGTCGCCATGCCCCAGCAGCATCAGGTGGACGTGCATGTCGAAGAGGCCCGGCAGCACCGTCATCCCCTCCGTGCTGATGATCCGGGTACCGGAGGGGACCGCCACCTCTCTGCGCGGGCCCACCGCCACGATGCGCTCGCCGGAGATCAGCACCACGCCGTCCTCGATGGGCGGACCACCGTAGCCGTCGATCACCCGTCCGCCCACCAGCGCGAGCGTGGGCTGCTGGGCGGCGATCGGGCAGTGCAGGAGAAGGAGGAGCAGGACCGGGAACCATGCCGCGGCGCGGCGGGGATTGAATGGCATCGGGCGTCGGCTGAAAGAATGAGGAATGACCACTCGTTGAAGAAGCGGAGGGAGATTAGTACCTCGGTTTGGCTCCGCGCAACGGGGCCAAGGGCCGCCCGCGTGGCTTGAAGGGGCCATTGCGCACCCCTATCTTGTCTGTTACTGCAATCCAATCACGGGAGGTATCTATGCAGCGGCTTTGTTCGTTCGTCATAGCGGGGGTGCTCGCCGCGACCTGCGCGGGCACCGCGCTGGCGCAGAACGCCAGCGGCACCGGCCAGCAGGCGACGGATCTCTTCACCTTGCCAGCCGGCCTGGCGACCTTCGAGCTCGAGCACGAGGGGGAGGGGGCGTTCAGCGTTCGGCTGCTGGACGAGCAGGGCGAGCTGATCGACAATCTGGCCGCCGCGACAGGGGCGTTCCGCGGCTCGAAGGCGGTGCGCGTCCCGCGTGCGGGGCGCTACCTCTACGACGTGAGTGCAACCGGCCCATGGTCCATCCACCTGCGCTCGCGGCCCGAAGAGAGACCGGTTGCCGAGACGCGGCCGGCAGGACGTACGGAGGTGGTGAGCGATTCCCTGCTGCGCTCGCGCGGCAGCTACTACGGCGCGCAGGAGGCGAACCGCATCGGCGCGTTTCCGTACATGCTGGGTGGGCTGCTTGGCGGGATGGTGGCGGGTCCGATCGGGGCGGGCGCCGCCCTGGCGATCGCGGCGGGACGCGATTCCCCGGTCCCCGAGCAGATGCAGGATACCCTGGCCACGCGGGAGCCCCTCTACAGGGAAGCGTTCGTCGAGTCCTTCCAGCACCGGCTGCGCACCAACCGCCGCACCGCGGCGCTGGTCGGTGGCGTCACGGGTACCGCGATCTTTGCCTTCGCCATCGTGCAGGTGATCAACTGGAGTGGGGGCTCGGGGGGGACGGGCGGCCCGGGAAACGGGGAACAGCCCTGAGCGGCTTTCGCTTTCGCATGACCGAACAATGAGAGCGCCCGGAGCCAGCTGGCTCCGGGCGCTCTTTCGTGAACTTCAGCCCACCTACACTCTCAGCAGGTGATGCCCGGGAAGTCCTGCGGATGGCCCCGGATCTCGATGCAGGTCACCGGGAACAGGGTGCCTGGAGCCCGCATGGCGTCGGAGGTGGCCACCCAGACGGGCGACCGTCCGCCGAAGCGGTACATGTCCGCCAGGCGGCGGCCCTGCACGAAAAGATTCACCCGCCGCGAGTGCTTCAGCAGCTCCAGCGCGGAGACCTGACCCGAGTAGGGCGTCAGGTTGTTGAGCTGGCGAACTGCGTTGATCTGGGTGGTGAACTCCGCCATGTCCCCGCGCGCTAGCGCCGCCTCGGCGAGGATCAGCCGCATCTCGCGCGCCGAGACGACCGTGATGGGCTGATTGATGAAGCCGCCGGCGAGCTCCGTCATCGCGGCGGTGAGCACCGGATCCGCCTGCCCGGTAATCGGATCGTTCAGCGTGACCTCCCGCGGGGCAGGGCTGGCCCGGGTGCCTTGCCTGCCGTACATGGGAGAGACCGCCAGCTCGAGCCGCTGGTTGAGCAGATACGCCAGGCTGACCTCGCCCGCATAGGCGAGATCGTCATTTGTCAGCGTCAGGACGAACTTGTAATCGGCGGGCATCAGCGCGAGCGCGGCCTGCGCATCCGCGACCGCGCCCGGATCGTTGATCAGCGGGTCTGCCGGGGTCTGGCCCTTCGGGTTCAGCTTGCTCCAGACCCCCTTCGAGAACTTCGCCCGCGCGCGCAGACCGAGCACCTGCCGCTGGAGCTCCGCCGAGTTGGTGGCCTGGGCAATCACTAGTCCCTTGTCCAGGTAGCCGATGGCCGTGTCGTACAGGCGCACCATGTTCGCCGTCCCCACCGGCGGTGCAGGGTCGCGCTTGTCGGAGGCTATCACGAAGTCATCGAACTGGTCCGCGATCGAGATGTAGATGATCGAGGCAAAGATGTACGCGCGAGCGAGCTCGCTGCGGTCACTCAGTCTCCCGTCGGCGTCGAACGCTTCGAGACGCTTCACCGCCTCGTCCGCCGTCCAGCGGGCCTGCGCGATGTAGCGGAACGCATCGTCGGTGAACTCGTTGCGGGGGTTGTCGATGAAACCCTGGTCCAGCTCACGCCAGGCGTCCCGCGATCCGATCCACGTCACCTCGTCGCTGGCCGTCGAGTAGATCCCGAGCATCGCGCCCAGGGCACGGGCGACCGTGCCGCCCGCCCCATTGACGAGAGCGCGCGCGGCCGTCGCATTCGCCAGCTCCTCCTCGACCAGGTTGTTCGGGTTCTCGACGTCCAGGATGTTGCCGCAGCCACCCAGACCAATAGTGGCCGCCAGAAGCAGGGCGGCTGCTCGTCGCCTGCCTCCGCCGGATTCCGTCTTATTTTTGAAGATCATATGCTCAATCCTCGAAGAGTAAGTGCCGACCCGTGCGCCGGAAGCAGGTGCTCCCGGCGCACGGGAAGGTGCAGGTTAGAAGCCCGCTCGTACGGAGATGGTGTAGCGGCGCGGCAGCGGGAAACCGAAGGCATCCAACCCCATCGCCATGTCAGCCAGACCGCCAGTGGTCTGCCGGCCCGACAGGTTGACCTCCGGGTCGGTGCCGCCGTACTTGGTCCACAGCGCGAGGTTTCTGCCGCTCAGATTGATGGCCAGGCTACTTGCTCCCACGCGCTGCGCAAGATCGCGCGACAGATTGTAGGTGAGCCCCACCTCGCGCAGACGGACGAAATCGGCATCCTCGATCTCGTTCAGGCCGTCATAGGGAGAGAGCGAGACGTACTGCGTCACCCACTGTCTGGCCGCCTCCAGCCGCTGCTCGGCCGTGGCGTTGGGATCGGCCATGGTGGCCCGGGCCTGCACCGCACCCGGCAGGTTGCCGCCCAGCGCGGGGTGCGCGGTGCGGAAGCCGTAGGTCAGGTTGTGCACCTGGAAGTTGCCCGCCTTCCACTCGAAGAGCGTGGAGAGCGTCAGGTTCTGCCCGAGGCTTACGTCTCCGCCGAAGGAGCCCTGCCAGTCAGGCGTGGGCTTGCCCAGGTACAGACCCAGGAAGTCTTCGCCGCTGCCACAGGGGCGCGGATCACCGTTCTGCACCAGCACCCGGAAGGGCGCCGTCGTCGTCACGTTGGGCCGCGGCGTGGCGAAGTAGGCCAGCAGCTCCTCGCGGCTGTTGGGCTGGCAGTCGCCGTTGATGTCGATGGGGTACTGCACGTCCAGCACCTTGGGACCGTAGAACGCTCCCGGCGCGTTGCCCTCCCGGATCCAGTTGCGGTAGCGGGTGTAGGAGCCGCCCACCTTGAGCGCGGGTGCGCCTCCCAAATCGGCGATCTTCTCGTGCAGGTAGGAGGCGTTCGCGAAGAGGTTGACGCTCACGTTCCGGCGCTGCACGGCCGTCCCCTTGATCCCCAGCTCCAGTCCCTGTCCTTCCAGGCGCCCGATATTGTCGAGCTGCGTATTGAGGAAGCCACCGCTCACCGGGAACTGTCGACTGATCAGCGCGTCCGTCACAGTGCGGTTCCAGTAGGTGCCCTCGAAAGCGAGTCGGTCCTGCAGCACGGCCAGCTCAGCACCGACCTCCCACTCGGTCGAGACTTCCGGCCGCAGGTTCTGGTTGCCGAGGTTCAGCGGCCGGATCCCCGCACCAGACTCGGCGCGAATCGATTGGAAGGTGGTGAGCTTGTCAAAGGCGCCCGGCTGCATGCCGGCCCGACCGAGGGCCGTGCGGAACCGCAGCGTCGAGATCATGTCGCGGTTCCAACCCGGCAGGCTGCTCGGCATCACCGAGAGACTGATCTTCGGATAGAAGGCACCGCCCGCGCTCTCGCCGAAGGCGCTGTTGTAGTCGTAGCGGGCGCCCACGGTACCGAAGATGAAGTCGCGATACCCGATCTGCTCCTGCGCGTAGAATCCGGCGTTCACCACCGAGGAGAAGAACTCACCCACCGTCTGCACGGAGCCCGCCTCGGCGACGCCGAAGCCGGGTCCGGGGAAGTCACGGCCGAAGGCGCCGATGTTGTTCACCCGCTCCATGAAGCCCTGTGCGCCGAGCACGAGTTGGGAGGTGAGCTGCTCACCGAATTCGGTGTCCCAGGACATCTTGCTGTCGAGGGAGAGCTGCCGGAAGTTCCGGTCCGAAACGTCCTTGTTGCCCTGGATGTTGTTCGACGTGAAGCGATCCACGTCGTACCCGAACGGATAGAACAGGATGTCGCGCTGGTTGACGAAGTTCACCCCGAAGGTCGCGTCCAGCGCGACGTTCTCCGCCACCCGGTAGTTCGCCCCCAGGCTGCCGGCGAAGTTGTCGGTATCCTGCTCGATGGAGCGCTGCAGCGTCTCGCGCACGGTCGCGAAGGCCGCCTCACCGCGCACGTTGCCGGGGCCGCTGCACTGGCCGTTGCCGATCGGCTCCGACGAGCCACGCGGCGTCACGCAGCTCGCCCGCTGCGGCTGGCCGAACATCGCCAGCGTGAAGGGCGCGTAGATGTTGTTGTTGTTGTTGATCGTGTTGTTGATCGAGCGCGAGTACATCGAGTTCACCCGGACCTGCAGCCCCTCGGCGGGGAAGGCCGTCACGTTTATCGTGCCCTGGCCTCTGCGGGCCACGTCGCTGGCGAGCGCAATGTCCTTGGCGCCAATCGGGCCGTCCTCGAACTGGTAGCGCCCGCTGGCGTAGTAGGTCACCGCCTCGCTCCCACCGCTCACCGAGCCCGAGTAGCTCGAGGTGTAACCGGTCTCGAAGAGGGGGGTGATGAAGTCACGCGTGAAGACCTGATACGGCTGCACCTGCATACCATAGAACTGGGTCAGCCGGTCCGCCTCGGCCTGTGTCGTCACGAAGCCCGCGTTGGGCGGGAAAACATCCGGGTAATTGAGGAAGCCCTGCTCGACCTGAACCTCCCAGCGCGGATCGCCCGTGTTGCCCCGCTTGGTGAAGATCTGGATCACGCCGCCGGAGGCCTCGGAGCCGTAGAGGGTCGCGGCCGCCGCACCCTTGAGGATCTCGATCCGCTCGATCGAGGTCGGATCGATGTCGTCCAGCCGGGAGGGAAGACCGCCACCGCCGGTGCCGATGTAGCCACGGCCGCCGCCCCGGTCGATCCGCACACCATTCAGGTAGATGATGGGCTCATTGGACTGTGACAGGCTGTTGGTGCCGCGGATGCGGATGCTGGCGCCCTCGCCGGTCAGACCGCCGCCTGGCAGCGCGGTGACCCCGGGCTCACGTCCGGCGAGCGCCTCGGAGAAGGTGGTGATCGGCTTGTTCTCGAGCTGCGCGGCGCCGATGGTGCCCACCGTGTTGCCCAGCCGGCGCTTCTCGGTCGCCACACCGGCGCCGGTGACCACCACCTCGTCGAGGGCGATGGCCGACTGGCCCAGGCGGAAGGCGACCATGGCCGTTCCTCCCTCCTGCACGGTCACCGTCTGTCCCGTGGTGCCGTACCCGATGAGCTGGGCGCGGACCTCGGCCTGCCCGGCCGGGACATTGATCAGCAGGAACGCACCGTTCTGGTTGGTCAGCGTGCCGATCCGCGTGTTGAGCACGAAGATCTGCACGCCCGCCAGCGGCTGGTTCGTCCCCTCGGCCACCACCGTGCCGCGGATGGAGCCGGTCTGCGCCTGCGCGGAGGGCGCAGCACCCAGGCCCAGGAGCAGCGGGGCGAGCGCCCAGAGTCTCCAGGCGATGGGCCGGCCGGCCCACCTCCGACCCGATGACTTGCCCGAACTTGATGAAGATCGCATACAGACCTCCCGGATGAGGAAGAGAGTGGGGTGTAGGTGAGGCACCCCGGAAAGCGCCGGCACGAGCACCGGCCAACAGTTCAAACGTGATACCGGAACGGGACGCTCCAAAGCGGATCTCGGCGACCGGCACCTCATGGAGAAGCATCTCCTGCGGTGAAGATGCGAAGGCACGGAAGAGGGAGCGAAAGGTGCACCCCTTCTCGTGATGCTATGTTCCTATTGTTGAAGCCACTCTAGAGATACGTCCCTCATTCGCTGTTGTCAAGCGGGATTGGAGGGAGATGGAGGACGGGATGTAGGGATGCTCCCTACACGCCGCCGCCGCTGGGTAGGGAATACCCCCTACAGCCCTCCGTCCACCGCCACTGCTCCGTGCGCGGCGCCTCAGCGCAGCTCGAGCTGTAGCCGCAACGTCCGGCCGGGCTGTGGCAGCCCGCCCTGGTCGTAGATCCTCGCGTCGGCGGCGTTGTCGAGCGCCAGCACCGTTCCGAGAGCGCGCAGGAGGCGCCGCGCATCGGTGCCTTGCAACCGCCAGACGCGCTCGAGCCGCAGGTCGAGCCGCGTACCCGGATCGAGCGCCACATCGCGCCGCAGGTCGGGGTGCACGCACCATTGACGCCCCACGTAATCGACCCCGGCCACGCCCCGCACTCCAAGTGCGAGCGGTGCCGCGAGATCCAGCCCCCCGGCGACCTCCGGCTGGTACTCCGCGCGGTGGGCCTCCCCCAGTGCATCGGGATCGTGCACGCGTACGCGCTGCAGGGTCAGCTCACCCTCCAGCGAAGCGCCCCACCCGCTCCATCCCCCGAGCAGCTCGAGGCCCCTGCTGCGGATCCGGTCGCGGTTCTCACGCCGGAAGCGGCCTCCTTCGACGCTCGCCCGCACGATTGCGTCGGTGAGAACGTGGTGAAAGGCAACCGCCTGGAACTCGAGGGCGCGGGCGTGGATAGTTATCCCCGCCTCCCCCGCGACGAGGCGCTCGGGGCGCAGCTCCGGATTGGGAACGAACCGACCCAGTGCCCCGGAGTACAGCTCGCGCAGCGAGGGAAAGCGCGCCCGGCGACTGACGGTCAGGTGAAGCAGAACCGCTCCCTCCGCGGCCAGCGTGCTGAATCCCAGCCGCCCTCCGGTCGCCCAGAGACGGTCGAGCGGCAGCTTGCCGCCCGTCTCCGGTGTGTCCGCGCCGTCAAGAGCCACCCCGCCGCTGAGGCGCGCGTCGGAGAGCCAGCCGCCGCGCGCCTCCGGTGAGAGCGGCCATGCCACCTCCGACCCCAGGCTCCACAGGCGCTGGCGGTAGGTGGCCGCACCGCCGGGGTCGAGGCGCTCATCGTGCCTCACCTCCGCTAGCGTAGCTGCCCCGCGCAGCTCCCCACGCCGCAGCAGTGTGTGGTCACCGAGCAGCCGCAGGGTGAGGGTGCGGTCATCCGCGCGCTCGCCGCCGGTCACCTGCTGGAAGTCGCGGCCGGCGTAGGCGTCGATCTCCGTGTGGGCGAGGTCGATTCCCAGGCTCGCTTCCAGGTCGCCGCGGCCGAGCACGGTGGCGCGCTGACCGGTGCCGCCGGAGACCACTGCCAGCATCCGCCGCGCCTCGGGGTAGCGCCAGAAGCGCGGCTCGGCAAGGTGCAGCTCGGGCGGCACCCCGCGCTCGGCGCGGTAGCCGGAAGCCGAGAGCGAGAGCCAGTCCCCCGCCTCACCGTGGTAGCGCAGGGCAAGGAAGGCGTCGCCCTGCTCGAGGTCACTGTTCTCGCGCAGCCGCCCTCCCCTGGCGCCGGCCTCCTCGACCTGCGCGGAGAGGGCGACGCCGGGGCGTGAGCGATGGCCCACCCCCGCGCGCACGAGCAGCTGCCCCGCTGACAGCGGCAGCGGCGCCGCGCCTATCAGGCCGACTGCATGCCCCCCCAGGTGATCGATCCCCGCGCGCACCCGCAGCGGCTCCGGGTCTTCGAGCGGGAAGGTGCCCTGCGAGACGCCCACCTCCACCACGCCGCCCAGCACGTTGGGTCCGTGCAGCACGGAGGAGAGCCCGCGCACCAGCAGCACGCTCTGCGCGCCCGCGACAGGCACCACCGAGAGGTCGGCGCGGTGGTCCCAGCCAAGGGAGAGTGGCACTCCGTCCACCAGCACCGCCACCTGCCGCGCCTCCGAGCCACGCAGTGAGAGCTGCGCCTCCCCACGCGAGTTCTCGCTCACCTGCACGAAGGGCAGCTCGCGCATCACCTGCTCGAGCGTCGGCGCCGGCGCCAGCCGCAGCGAGTCGATGGCGACGAGCACCGCGCTCGCCCCACCGGCCGTCGCGAGCGGACGCGCCACCTGCACCCTCACCTCACGCAGCGGTATCACAATGCTGTCGCGAGCCAGGGTGTCGGGACGCGCCTGCGCGGCGGCTTCCGCAGCGCCGACCCATGTGGCGAGAGGCAGCAGGAGGATGGTGATGCGAGCGGACAGCTTGCCGGGACTGCCGGGCCGATAAACGACCCGGCAGGGAACTGCAGCCGCCCTCGCGGGCGGAAAGCCGCCACGGAGCGCGTCCGGAGGACGCCCGCAGTTTCCTGCCGGGGGTTTCATACCCCCGGCAACCGGCGGAGCCGGGTGATGTGGGGAACACATAGCCGGAGCGGGAGCAGGTCAGCGAGAGGGAGTCGTGTTCAGAGCCACCCGCGCCGTGGTTGTCCCCGCCTTCGGATGTGCCGCGATCACGGTTACCGCACCCCCCGACGGCGCGCGCACCAGCCATTCGATGCGCTTCTCCTGATGGCCAGCGAGGGTGCCCAGCTCCTGCCGCGCCTGCTCGGAGAGCAGCTCGACTCCCTCACCGGCCGCGAGGGTCACCCGCACCGGCACCGCTCTCCCCTGGAGCTGACGCATCTCCAGCTCGGTGGGGACGTAACCGGCGTTGCGCACTCGGGCGCGCACCCGGTACACGTCGCCGCCGAGGCTTTCGGCCTCGACTCCGGCGATCTCCAGGAGCTGAGTATGGGCGGCCTGCATCAGCACGAAGTCCACGTTGCGCTCGACCTCGCGGGGCAGCTCGGCGGGGAGCGGGTTGTTGTGGCCGAACTTGCGCCAGCCGCCGATCTCCACCCGCCCGAGCTGCCGATGGTCGAAGGGCGTCCACGGCTTGAAGGCCGCGCCCCTCAGCGCCCGGTCGTTGTAGGCGAGCTGCTCGATGGGCTCGACGATGCCGTTGCCGTTGGTGTCCTGCCCCATCTGGTAGATCTCGTTCGCGAAGGCGAGCACCCCGAAGAGCAGGTACATTCCGTCGATCGAGCCGCCATAGGCGGGGTACGCCGACTCGCCGGGGGGATCGTCGTCCGGCATGTCCACGTAGCCGCCGCCGGAGGCGATCTCCCCTCCGACCTGCAGCTTTCCCTCCCGGTCGCGCCAGACCTGACCGAGCTTGGTGTTGCGCGAGCCGCGCGGCCAGTTCCAGTCGTAGACCGGGGTGGCGAGGTTGTAGCCGGTGATCTCCAGGCCGCGACGCGAGAGCGCGACGTACAGCCGCTCGTCACCCGCGGGGAGCTTCAGGTCGGGGACCGAGGGCGGGCGCAGGATCACGCCGCCGCTCGAGTGCAGGTGCTGCGAGGCGGCGATGTTGGGGTGGTCGAGGACGAAGTCCAGCATCGCGCGCAGCTCGCGCTCCGAGCCGGGAAAGGGGCCGCTACCGCTCTGCTCGAGGCTCCAGTTGCCGGGATAGTTGCGGTTGGGGTCGATGCCGCCCACCGGGTCCTCGCCGTACTTGCCATCGCCGTCGTTGTCGAGCGCCTCCGGATAGAGCGTGTAGAAGGGACCCTCGTCCCCCGGTCGCCGCTGGCGCATCAGCCGTTCATCCCGCTCGTCCTTGACCCACTCTCCCTCCGGATCCTCCTTGCGCATTTGCAGCGCCTGGCCGTCGCCATCCAGGTCGTCGGGACCGTCCTCGTCCAGCAGACCGTCCCCGTCGTCGTCCCAGGGGCGCATGGTGGTGTCGCGCGGGCGGATGTGCGTGGTGTGGTGCAGCTCGGAGACGTCGGGTATGACCGAGGGGGCGATGTAGAAGGTGCGCGTGCGACGCAGCGCGGCCACCTGCGGATCGTCCGAGGTGAGCAGCCGGTGCACCAGCCCGAGTGCTGCTTCGATCGCGACCACCTCGTCCGCATCGATCCCAGCGTCCACCCAGATCGCCGGCTTGTGCAGCGGGTCGCCGGTGCCGAAGTCGGTGATGGTGATCACCCACAGGTCGCGTCCCTCGTAGCTCTTGCCGATGGACTCCAGCCGCGCGAGCTGCGGATGCCGCCGCGCCGCCTCCTGCAGAAAGGTGGTCACTTCGGCGTAGTTGTGGTAGCAATCGAACATGAGGTTTGGCTGGAAGCCGGGGCAGGCGGGATGAAACAGCTTCTGCGGGCCGGCGGTGACGCGCGTCGGCGTCTGGGCGCTCGCTGCGCCTGCCGTGGTAGCGAGGAGGGTGAAGGCCAGGGCGAGTGTTCGCGTTGCTAGCATGCTGGTTTCTCTCGAGATGGGGACCCTCACCCCCCAACCCCCTCTCCCGCATGCGGGAGAGGGGGAGGGACCCACGAAGGGGGGGGGGGTGGTGCCCAACTGGGGGTGAGGGCTCTACCGTCCCCGCCGCCTTTGCTGCCCCTGCCCCTCCACCTGCAGTGGGGTGCGGGTCACCGCGGGCAGGCGGCGGGCGCGGAGCTGCTCGTTGAACTGCGCCAGATCCTGATCGAGCGTCTGGTTCAGCTGGGTGAGCTGCTGATCGAGCTGGCCGGAGAGCTCGTTGAAGACCTGCACCGACTGGTCGGTCGGGCGGGCCTCGGCGGACGCGATGTGGCCCATCAGCGCGGCCAGCTTGTTGTTCAGCTTGATCGGGTAGTTGAGCGGGTCCTGGTTGCTCTGCAGCCGGACCTGGTAGATCTCCTCCTCGACCGCGCTGAGGCGCGTCTCCAGCGCCTCGCCCGCGGTGGCGACCTCGGGGTCGTTCGCGCGCTGGATGCGCTCGTCGATCTGCTGCTTGATCCCGCGGATCAGCAGCACCGCCTCGTTGGCCTCGCTCACCCGGTTGCGGATGCGCATCGCCATGTCGAACTGCGCCTGCAGGTCGGCCGCATCGAGGCCGGTGAGCCGCGGATCGATGCGCACCTGAAAGCTCTTAGTCTGCGTTCGCCCGTCCGCGGTAAGGCGTACCTGGTAGCTGCCCGGGGGGGCCTTCGGCCCCGCGGTGGTGTCCGCCGCCCACATGATGATGCCGGGGAAGCTCGTCGGTCCCGGATAGCGCAGGTTCCAGACGAAGCGGTTCATCCCCGCGCGGTTGGGCGCGTGGCGCGGCGCGCGCGGCGGCCCGAACTCCGCCTCCTCGCCGGGCTCTGCGGCCTCACCGCGACGCGCGGTGTCCGGCTCGGGGGTGAAGGTGCGGATCACCTGCCCCTGCGCATCGAGAAACTCGATCTTGAGGTTGCGCACCGGCCGCTGCAGCCGGTAGGTGACCGTCACCCCCTGGTCGATCCCGCGCACCAGGTCGACCGGATCATAAAGGTGTGCCCGCGAGCGGACGATCTGCGCGGTGAACTGCCGCAGCGGGGTGATGTCGTCCAGCACGTAGAAGCCGCGGCCGTGCGTCGAGATCACCAGGTCATCGTCCTTGACGGTCAGATCGGAGACCTGCACCACCGGCAGGTTTAGCGAGAGCGACTGCCAGCTCCGGCCGTTGTCCCAGGAGACGCGCACCCCCTTCTCGGTGCCGATGAAGAGCAGTCCGGGACGCTGCAGGTCCTCGCGGATCGAGCGGACGAACTCGTCCTGCGGGATGCCGCGGGTGATCCGGGTCCAGGTCTGCCCGAAATCCTCCGTGTGGTAGACGTAAGGGGCGAAGTCCTCCAGCAGGAAGCGGTTGCCCACCATGTAGGCCGCCCCCGGGCGGTGCGGCGAGGCCTCGACGGTGGTGATCTTCAGGAACTCCGGGGCGTCCGTCGGCGTCACGTTCTGCCAGCTGCGGCCGCCGTCGCGGGTGAGGTGCACCAGCCCGTCGTCCGAGCCGGTCCAGATCAGGTTGGCGTCGTGCGGCGAGGGCGCCACCGTGAAGATGGTCGCAAAGGTCTCCACCCCCGTCTGGTCGCGGGTGATCAGGCCGCCCGAGGGTCCCAGCGTTCTCGGGTCGGCGCGCGTCAGGTCGCCGGAGATCCGCTCCCAGCTCTGCCCCTCGTTGGTCGAGCGCCAGAGGTGCTGCGAGGCGGTGTAGAGCACGTTCGGATCGTGCGGCGAGAAGAGGATGGGGAAGGTCCACTGCACCCGCTCGCGCAGATCCGATGCGGATTGTCCCATGGGGTTCTCGGGCCAGACGTTGACCGCCCGCTCCTGCCCCGTCGAGCGGTCGAAGCGGTCCAGCGAGCCGCCGTAGCAGCCGGCGTAGAAGATGTCGAGGTTCGTCGGGTGCGGCGCCACGTAGCCGCTCTCGCAGCCGCCCGCCGCGAAGAAGAGCTGCCGGTTGCCGCCGCCACCGGCGATCAGGTGGCTCCATCCCTTGCTCGGCACGCAGACGGTGGTGTTGTCCTGCTGCCCCCCGCAAACGAAGTAGGGCCGGTGGTTGGTGGTGGCGACGCGGTAGATCTGCGCCGTCGAGTAGTCCTGCTCCGTCCAGCTCTTGCCGCCGTTGAAGGAGACGTTGCCGCCGCCGTCGTTCCCCTGGACCATCCGCTGGTTGTCGTTGGGGGCGATCCAGAGGTCGTGGTTGTCGCTGTGCGGCACGCGGATGATGGTGTCGAACTTCTCCCCCCCGTCATCCGAGCGGAAGAAGCCGACGTTCAGCACGTAGACCCGGTCCTTCTCCTGCGTGTCCGCGTTGATGCGGGTGTAGTAGAAGGCCCGCTGGCGCAGCTTGCGCTCGGTGTTGGTGCGAGTCCAGGTCGCCCCCGCGTCGTCGGAGCGGAAGACACCGCCCGAGTCCGCCTCGATGATGGCGTAGACGCGATTCGGGTCCGCCGGCGACACCGAGACGCCGATCTTGCCGATCAGCTGGTTCTGCGGCAGCCCCGGATTGCGGGTGAGTTCCGTCCAGTTGGTGCCGCCGTCGGTGCTCTTGAAGAGGCCGCTTCCCGGGCCGCCGCTGGACATTCCCCAGGGCACCCGCCACGCCTCCCAGAGCGTGGCGTAGATCACCTGTGGGTTCTGCGGGTCGATGGAGATGTCCACCCCGCCGGTGCTGTCGTTGCGGAAGAGCACCCGCTCCCAGTTCTGGCCCCCGTCCCTCGAGCGGTAGATGCCGCGCTCCGGGTTGGGCGCGCCGTACTGCCCGAAGGCCGCGGCGTAGACCAGGTTGCAGTCGGTGGGGTGGATGCGCACCCTGGCGAAGTTGCGCGACTCGCGCAGGCCGAGGTGCGTCCAATCCTTGCCGGCGTCGGTGGACTTGTAGAGGCCGTCGCCCGGCTGGATGTTGCCGCGCAGCTGCGTCTCCCCCGTGCCGATGTAGACGACATCCGGGTTCGCCTCGCAGACGGCGACCGGACCTACCGAGGCGCTGCCGATCTGCCCGTCCGTCACCGGGTTCCAGGTCGTTCCGGCATCCGTCGTCTTCCACAGCCCACCGCCGGTGGCGCTGAAGTAGTACTCGAGCGGCCGCGCCGTGCTGCCTGCCACGCCGATCGAGCGGCCACCGCGCATGGGGCCGAGATTTCGCCACTTCATGCTGCCGTACATCGCCGTGTCGAACACCATCTCCTGTGTGGGCAGGTTGCGCTCAATCTGGGCGGCGAGCCGCGCCGCCGATCCCCCCCACAAGAGCAGCGTGGCCGCCAGCGCCACCAGGCCCAGACCGGAGCTTCTTCTTCGCATGATCCCTCTATTTTCGGGATGAGTGGAACGGGACTTCCGCGGGGCGGCTCGGGGCCGCCTGCAGTCCGTGCTGCCGCCTCGGGGCAGAGTGGACTGCTGCGAACTTCCCAGAGGACAGCTGGGTTGCTTCATCGGCCCGTCGGGGTGGTGCCGACCTCCTGGCTGTACGCTTCCCGCAGCGCGGCGTGGTAGCGCTGGAGGAGCGAGGCCAGGGTGCGATGCTCCTCTTTCACCGCCTCGCGCAGGCGTGGATTGGTCAGGAAGTCGTAAAGTACGGCGGCCATGACCTTGGCGTCCAGCAGGAAGCCGGTGTGGCCGCCGTCGGTGAAGGCGTCGGCGAGCATCTCGTAGGTGTGGTTGGGTGCGTTCGAGCTGGTGACGCTGATCCCCACGCCTGGCACCTCGCGAGTGACGAAGCCCGTCTCCTCGTACCCGGAGGGCGGCCCCGGCTCGGGGTTGAGCTTCGGGGCACCCAGTTTCTTCGCGTAGGCGAAGCTCAGCTCGGAAAGGATGCCCAGCGTGATCCCGTCGCGGTACTCATCCCCCGAAGTGATGGAAGGCCAGCCCGGCCACCCGAGCCTCCAGGCAGAAGAGGTCGCCGGCGCTGACGTTCTCCTCGATCTGCTCCTCGCTCATGTCGATGGAGGCGGAGGTGACGTAGAGCTGCGTGCGCTCCGTGCCTCCGAAGGCGCAGCTCGTCGGTCGCTTCACGGGCATGGGAACCCGCAGCACCTCGCGGCCATCGGGCGCGAAGCGGATCACGCACCAGCCGTCCCATTGTGCGGACCAGATATGCCCCTCCCCATCCACCGAGAGGCCGTCGGGCACGGAGGACTCGCCCGACAGGTCCACGAGCACCCGCCGCCCGCTGATCTCGCCGGTGGCGGCATCGAAGTCGTAGGCGTAGATCGTCTTCTCCGGCGAGTCGGTGAGATAGAAGGTCTTCCCGTCCGGGCTCCAGCCCAGTCCGTTGGAGATCGTCAGCCCCGTCTCCATGACGTGCAGGCTGCCACCGGGATCGTAGCGGTAGAGCGCCGCCTCCCCCTCCTCCCGCGACATGGAGCCGATCCAGAAGCGGCCGCGCGAATCGCACTTGCCGTCGTTGAGACGATTTCGCGGCTTGCCTTCCTCCACTGTGATGAGGCGTTCGACCTCGCCGGTGGCCAGGTCGAGGCGGGCAAGCTGGTGGCGCAGCGCCAGCAGCAGCGTCTGCGGATCGATGACCGCGAGGCTGCCGACCACCTCGCCGACGTCGAAGCTCCGGCTGCTCTCGCGCTCCGGGAAGAACTGGTGGACGCGGTGGTTGTAAATGTCCACCCAGAAGAGCGTCTGTGTCATCTCGTCCCAGACCGGACCCTCGCCCAGGCGTGCTCTCGCTTCGAGGACGTTGCGTACCTCGTGTTCCGCATCGCTCATGCTCTCACTGCTCCTGAAGGGTGTCAGCGGGTGAACACCTCGGTGCGTCCGCGCGAGAAATCGTGCTCGGCGACCACACGCGCGATCGCCCCGGCGATCTTGGCGCCCCCGTGCGAGGAGGGCTCGATGGGGTTGGCGTAGTCCGCGTCCTCGTCGCAGATCAGCCGCAGGTCCAGCAGCGGCAGACCCGCCTCGAAGGCGGCGCGCAGGATGGCGTCGTTGAACACCGTCAACGCGGTGACCGCCAGCCGCTGCACGACCGGGTCGGGGAAGCGCGGATAGTAGATGGTGCAGAGCGCCGTCGGCCGCCGCTGCTCGAGCAGGGTGCGCAGCATCGCCCGGTACTCGCGCTCGAAGTGCTCGCCGATCTCCGCCAGCTGGGCGAGCACCTCGGCAAAGGAGCGCGCGCCCCGGTTGAGGATCTCCACGTGGCCGAGGGCGTCGTTCCCGCCCACGCTAACCACCAGGTACGCATCCTCCGGCGGTGCCCGGCGAAGCTGGCTCTGCACGTTGCGCGTGACGGCGCCATCGATCGCGCGCAGCTCAGCGCTCCAGCCGGCGGGAAGGCGCTCGCGCAGCTGCGCCACCACGTCCGGCCCCCCCGCGACGTAGGCGGCATTGTCGAAGATCGAGTCGCCGAGCAGGACGATCTGGCTCACGAAAGTATGTCCTCCACCATGTGATCCGCTTGCGATTTGGGGCCTACCGACTCCCGGGAAGGGGCGCGAGTTCCGTGCCCGGGCGGGTGCTGCGGCGGAGGCGGGACGGGTGAGGTTGAACTCCACATCCGGTAGCGCAGCTCGCTGGGGTCGCGCAGCATTCCGTGGACGAAGTGTCTGGCGGCATGCAGCTCGATGTACCAGTGCTGTGTTGCCCGGGCGGGCACCGCGCGGATGCTCTGCTCGTCGACCGGGAACTCCTGTCGCGCGGCCGTACCCGCGGTCGTCTCTCCGCCGTAGTCGGTGTTCGTGTCCGGGGTGCCGTCCTCGTGCCGGTGGTCGTGCTTGAGCCGCAGCCCCGTCGCGCTGCTGCTCCAGGCGGCCATCTACACGCCGGTCCTGCTGCGGCCGCGCCAGCGGATCGGTGAGGCCGCGAAACTCGCTTGACACCCCGCAGCGCTCAGGTATCTTGCCAGACGCAGGCCTTCCTCTCCTCCCGGCCCGCCCGCCGGCTTCACTCTCCACCCACGGAGGCCGCCATGCTTCGTCTTCGGTTCCGTCCCGAATCCCGCGCCCTGCACCTGCTGGCTCTGCTGCTCGTCGGCGGCTGCGCGGAACGAGAGCTGCCCACCGTCCAGGCGACCTCCGAGACGCCGCGGCTCGCCATCGCGGAAGATGTGGAGATCGTGGAGGGGACGATCACCGCCGGTGGCAGTCATAGCTGCGGCATCAGCGTCACCGGCGTCGCCTATTGCTGGGGCTCCAACGCCCGCGGCCCGCTCGGCGACGGCACCCGGATCAACCGCCTCGCCCCGGTGGCGGTGCAGATGCCGCCAGGGGTGCAATTCGTCGCCATTTCCGCGGGCGCTCACCATACGGTGGCGCTCTCGACCACGGGTGCTGCCTACACCTGGGGCGGGCTGATAGGCGACGGCGAGACCCGGCGGCAGCTGGTTCCGGTGCCTGTACGGATGCCCTCCGGCGTGAGCTTCGTCGCCATCGCCGCGGGCGACTACCACACGGTGGCACTCTCCGCGACCGGCGCTGCCTACGCGTGGGGGAGCAATGGGTCTGGTGAGCTGGGTGACGGCACCGGGACGAACAGTCTCGACCCGGTGGCGGTGCAGATGCTGCAGGGCGTGAGCTTCGCGCGGGTCGGGGCGGGCAGCTTTTCGGTGGCGCTCTCCACCGAGGGCGCCGCCTACGCCTGGGGGTACAACGGGTACGGTCAGCTGGGCGACGGCACCGATGTGGACCGCGGCACACCGGTGGCGGTGCTGATGCCGCCGGGAGTGCGGTTCTCCGCCATCAGCGCGGGCGCGATCCATACCGTGGCGCTCGCCACCTCGGGCGCTGCCTACGCCTGGGGCAATGGCGCGTATGGCAAGCTGGGCAATGGCTCCCTGAGTAACGCGTACGCACCGGTCCCGGTGCAGATGCCCGGGGGGGTGAGCTTCGCCGCCCTCGATGCTGGCGGGCAGCACTCGATGGCGATCTCGACGGCGGGCGCCGCCTATGGGGGAACAACTACTCCGGCGTGGTGGGCGACGGCACCACCAGCGGCCGCTTCGCTCCGACGCCGACGCAGGGTGGGATCGTCTTCAAGTAAGCGGCCGCCGGCTCGCTCCGCCTCGGGTGCCAC
>JBPCIT010000034.1:0-14798 GCA_051006015.1 Longimicrobiaceae bacterium | reverse complement strand
CCTTTTCTTGTTGGGTATTCGTTGGTTGTGGGGGGTATGCTTCGTGGGGGGGGGTGGGGGGGGGGGGGGGGGGGGGGGGGTGGTGGATAGCCCCCCCCCCCCTCCCCCCCCCCCCGCTGTGTTTCCCGGCACAATAGCGGCTTTCCCAGGCGCGTGTGGGGTTGCTCCGCTCCCGAGGCACCGGTATTCTGGGAGGCGGGAGCGTTGCGAGAGGACGTTCCTTTACCTGAGCACCCCGGGAGTGGTGATGTTCTGGATGATGCTGGCGATTCTGCTGGTCGTCGGCGCGCTTCTGATGATCGCCCGCCGCCGCCGGTACGAGACGGTCGAGGAGGAGCCCTGGCGCGCCTCCCTCGCGGAGGATGACGAGCCGCTGGACATGGAGCAGGCACGACGCGCGGAGGAGGAGTTTCTCGCCGACTCCTGGCAGGAGGACGACGACGAGCCGTGGAGGGGATGAAAGCACGCGGTGCGCGGCGGGAGGTGCGCGGCGCCGACAGCCCCACGAACGCCGGGGCCGCACCTCGCACCGGGTGGGGCAGGATGGGTGGGGTACTCGCCGCGCTGCTGGTGCTCGGGGTGGCGGTGGTCTGCATCCGGTTGGGGTTCTGGCAGCTCGACCGCCTCGAGCAGCGGCGGGCGCGTAACGCACAGGCCGAGCAGGCGCTCGTTCTGCCTGCCCTCGATCTCGACGCGCGACTGCTGCAGGAGATCGAGCGCGATCCGCTGGCGTACCTGAACCGCCGCGTGCGGGTCGAAGGCGTGTACGATCCGGCGGGAGAGCTCGTCCTGCGCGGCCGCTCTCGTGGAGGAAGTCCCGGAGTACATCTGGTGACGCCGCTGAGGATCGCCGGCAGCGAGGCAGCGGTGCTGGTCAATCGTGGCTGGGTGGCCTCGCCGGATGCCGCCACCCTCGACCCGAGCCCGTTCAGCGAGCCGGGCATCCAGCAGGTCGAGGGGCTACTACAGATCGTCCCAGCGCCGACCGAGGGTGAGACGCCCCTGATGGTCCGGACCTCCGGCGGCTCGGTGCTCACCGTGCGGCGGCTGGATCTGGCCTCGCTACGCGCGCGCGCCGCGTATCCTCTGCTTCCCGTGTACGTGCAGCAGCTTCCCGATCCCGCTCTCCGCCAGCCCCCATTCCGGCTGCCATTGCCCACCCTCGACGAGGGGTCACACCTGGGGTACGCGGTGCAGTGGTTCGGCTTCGCCGCCATCTTCGTTCTGGGGTTCCTCATCGTGCTGTTGCACCAGCGTATGCGTTCCGCGCGGTGACCGGATTGCCGGTCGGCAGGGGTGTGTATCTTGCATCCCTGTATACTTCCTGCCCCGCAAGGGGCTGACAGCGTTCCGCGGCCATGGCAGTACGAAAGCGGCCGTCGGCGAATTCGGAATCCAACCTGAGGAGGAACGATCATGGCACGTTACGGGCAAGACTTTGGCAGCGACCGCTGGAGCGGTACGGAGAGCACGGGCCGCTTTGGCGGGCAGAGCCGCGGAACCGGCGGCCGCGGCGGCTACGGCGGCGGGAGCCGGGGTGGCTTCGGCGGCGGTAGCGAAGGCTTCGGAGGTGGATACGGGGAGCAGGGTGACTGGGATCAGGAGTTCGGTGGCGGCTATGGTGGTGGACGCGGCGGCCAGGGCGGCTTCGGACGCGAATCCGATGAGTGGGGTCGCGGCGGCTCCCAGGGTGGGTATGGTGGCGGCTCCCAGAGCGGCTTCGGCGGTGGCAGCTATGGCGGTGGCTCCCAGGGTGGCTATGGCGGCGGTGGCTACCAGAGCGGCTTTGGCGGCGGCTCCCAGGGTAGCTACGGCGGCGGTGGGTATGGTGGCGGCTCTCAGGGTGGCTACGGCGGTGGTGGTATGGGTGGTGGCGGCGGATATGGCGGTGGTGGCTCTCGGGGCGGGTACGGCGGCGGGAGCTTCGGCGGTGGCGGCTATGGCGGCACTGGCTACCAGGGCGGCTACGGCGGCTACACCGACTACATGGACCAGGGTAGCTACGGCGGCGGTGGATGGGGCGGCGAGCAGGAAGGCGACGAGTCCAGCTCGGTGCGCGTCTCCGAGATCATGACCGAGAACCCGGAGACCGTGACCCCCGATACGACACTCGCCGAGGTGGCTAAGAAGATGCGCGACCTCGACGTGGGCATCATCCCGGTGGTTGAGAGCCAGGAGAGCCGGCGCCTCAAGGGCGTAGTCACGGACCGTGACATCGCCATCCGCGCGGTCGCCGAGGGCAAGGACGCCAACAGCACCAAGGTCTCCGACGTCATGACCGGTGAGGTGGAGACCTGCAACAAGAACGACACCATGCGCGACGTGCTCGAGGTTATGGAGCGCGAGCAGGTCCGCCGCGTCCCGATCACCGATCGAGAGGGACGCCTGGTGGGAATCGTGGCGCAGGCTGACGTGGCGGTGGACTTCGCTCAGCGGCAGCCGGATCGCAAGCGCCGCGTTGCGCGGACGCTCGGGCAGATCTCGCAGCCGGCCGAGCCACAGCTGACCGGCAGTGGTGGCGGCGGGCAGAGCTCGGGTGGTGGGATGCAGGCCGCCGGGCGCGGCAGCCAGCGAGGCCAGCGCCAGCAGCAGAATCAGGGGCAGCAGGGTGGTCAGGGCCAGCAGGACGAGCAGAACAGCTAGCCTGCTCGCTTCCACGTAGCGGGGCGCCCTCGGAGGGTGCCCCGCGAGAAACCCCGGATGGCACATGCACGCCATCCGGGGTTTCTGCATACAACGGCGGGATGGTCCCGCTCAGTTCGTGCTCGTTGCGCTCCGCAGCCGCAGCATATCGCCCCGTGCCGCTCGCGTATCTGTCATGCTCAGCGGGAGCCGGCGTGGTCTCTTCCCTGATCGTCCGACTCGTCCCAGCGGCGGAGTGCCAGCGAGGTGTTGGCACCGCCGAAGCCGAATGAGTTCGACATCACCACCTCGAGGTCGACGCGCCGCGCCTCCCAGGGTACGTAGTCGAGGTCGCAGAGGGGATCCGGCTCGGTGAGGTTGATGGTGGGCGGGATGATGCCGTTGCGCAGCGCCAGCACGCAGAGCGCGGCCTCGATCGCCGCGGTGGCGCCGAGCGCGTGGCCGAGCATCGACTTGGTCGAGGAGACGGGGAGCCGGTCGGCATGCGCTCCGAACACGGAGCGGATCGCACGCGTCTCGGCCACATCCCCGATCGGGGTGCCGGTAGCGTGGGCGTTGATGTAGTCCACCCTCTCCGGCTCTATTCCGGCGCTGCGCAGCGCGCGCCGCATCGCCAGCGCCGCGCCGGCGCCGTCCTCGAGCGGAGCGACCACATGGTGCGCGTCGGCGCTCATCCCGAAGCCGATCACCTCCGCCAGGATACGGGCGCCGCGGTCTCGGGCGCTCTCCAGCTCCTCGAGTACCAGGATCGCCGCGCCCTCGCCGTGCACGAAGCCGTTGCGCCGCGCGTCGAAGGGGCGCGACGCCGTCTCCGGCGAGTCGTAGCGCGTCACCAGCGCGCGCGCCGCGTGATAGCCCGCGAAGGAGATGGGCGTGAGCGCCGCCTCCGTTCCCCCCGTGACCATCATCTGCGCGTCCCCACGCTGGATGGCGTGGAAGGCATCACCGATGGCGTGGTTGCTCGAGGCGCAGGCGGAGACGGTGGAGTAGTTCGGCCCCATCGCGCCGAGGCGCATCGCCACCTGCCCCGCCGCCAGGTTGATGATGCTCCCGGGAATGAAGAAGGGGGAGACGCGCAGCATGCCACGAGCGAAGATGGTGGACGCGGTGTCCATGATCATCGGGATCCCCCCGATCCCCGAACCGATGATCACCCCGGTCTCCTCGGGGTCGGGAACCGGCCGCAGTCCGTCGAGCCCCGCGTTGCGCAGCGCCTCGTCCGCGGCCACCATGGCGTACTGGATGAACCTGTCCGAGCGCCGCGCCTCCTTGGCGTCGAGCACCCCCTCGAAGGAGAAGTTCTTGACCTCCGCTGCGATCCCCACCTCGGGCGGCAGGTCGCCGAGGCCGCAGCGGGTGAGCGGCCCGACGCCCGAGCGTCCCGCGACGATCCCCTCCCAGCTCTCCTCGGCCGAGTGGCCCAGCGCGGTGACCATGCCGATGCCGGTAACGACAACACGACGTGCCAAACGATCCTTCCTGTTGCCAGTGTCCTCGAGTGAGCCTCCCGGAGGGGAGACGTGCTCACGGCTTCAGGAGACCCTGCTGCAGGGCGAAGCGTACCAGCTCGCTGCGGTGGTGCAGGCCGAGCTTCTCCATGATGCGCGAGCGGTAGGTGTCCACCGTCTTGGGGGAGATGAAGAGCTTCTTGCCGATCTCCGTCGAGCTGTATCCCTCGACGGTGTAGCCGAGCACCTCGCGCTCGCGTTCGGTGAGCTTCTGCAGCGGCTCATCCTGCCCCTTCTCCTTCCCCTTGAAGCCCTGCAGCAGCAGCTTGGCCGCGCTGGGGTAGAGGAAGACCTCGCCGCGTGCGACAGTGCGAATCGCCTCGATCAGCTCCTCGTCGGCGCTGCGCTTGTTGACGTACCCGGAGCCGCCCGCATCGAGCACCGGCAGCAGATGCTCCTCCTCGCCGTGCATGGTGAGCACCAGCACCCGCGTCGCGGGGTTCTGCGCGATGATCTGGCGTGTCGCCTCGAGCCCGCCCATTCCCGGCATCGAGAGGTCCATGATCACCACGTCGGGGCGGGTGCCCGCAGCCATCTGGATGCCGGCCTCTCCGGTGCCCGCCTCGCCGACGACTGTCATCCCCTCCTCCACCTCGAGCAGCGCGCGCAGCCCCGCGCGAAGCACCGCGTGGTCGTCCACCAGCAGGATACGGATCGGTGGCGAGCTCATCCTCGTATCGTCCCGAAGAACCCGCGACGGACGCGGCTCAGCCTACCGATGCGCGTTCGGCCGACGCAGCGGAGACGGCGGAATGCACCGGTAACTCCTGAACCCCGGAAAGGAGGTAGTCGAGCACATCCGCGGCCGTGTACTCGATGCGTCCCTGCGTGAAGCGCAGGATGTTCTTCAGGTCGTCGCCGCTGGTCAGGAGGGGCTTCTCCGCCTCCCCGTCGCTGCGGAGCTGGCCGTAGCCGACGTCGGCCATCAGGGCATTGCAGAGGCACTTGCGGCCCACCGTCTCCTCCACCTCGCCCTTCTTCTTCACGTAGGTGTCCACCGGTTCGGCGGGACAGCGGTAGTTGACGCGGCCGTTCTCCTCCTTGTACGCGGTGCGCAGATAGCCCAGATCGCAGACGCGCTCTCGCGCCTGGTAGACGGCCTCATCCGCGACCGAGTTGCCGAGCTGCACGACCTTGAAGGGGAAGCCGGTGGGGGAGGCACGCGGATCGGTGAGCACGTCGATCTCCCCGTCGCGCGCCTGCTCGAGCACCTGCCGCTTGTTCTCCCGCGTCAGCCCGGATTCCTCCGTGTAGGCGAAGAGCGTCCCCACCTGGATCCCCGCGCCGCCGGCCGCCAGCACCTCCAGCAGCCTCCCGGGCGCGCCAGCGCCACCGGCCACCCAGAAGGGCAGCCCCAGCTCGCGCATCTTGTCGAGGTCCACCACGTCACGCTCGCCGTAGAGCGGCTCGCCACGCTCGTTGTACTGCTGGTCGCCGCGCGGCGGAGCGTTGTGACCTCCGGCCGTGGGGCCCTCGATGATGAAGCCATCCACCCGCCCGTTCGCCTTGCGCGCCAGCATCGTGGCCAGCGAGTTGGAGGCGATGATGGGAAGAAAGCAGGGGCGTTTCAGCGGCGGCGGCAGCTGGTCCCAGTGCTCGCGGGGATCGAAGGTCAGGTACTCCGTCTCCCCCCGCTCCAGCCCCTCGACGTCGAGCTTGATCGAGGCGGGCTTGTGCTCGGCGAGATTGTCGAGCACCCCCGGGATCTCCTTCGGGATCCCCGCGCCCATCAACACGTAGTCCACCCCGGCAAGCATCGCCCCGTAGAGGGAGGGCAGATTCGGCATCTGCACCTTGGTGAGCAGGTTGATGCCCACCGGGTTGTCGTGCCCCTCCTTCGCCAGGTAGACCTCGACGAAGTTGGCGAGCATGGTGAGCTGGTTACGTACCTTGCTCACCACCTGCTTGTACATGGGGACCAGCTTGTAGGGCGTGCCCTCCGGGCGCCCCTCCGGAAGGAAGTAGCGCCGCAGCACCTCCGCGCTCACCTCGGGGATGGGGAAGTGCTCCATCGCGCGCCGCATGTGCCCGCCGATGTCGCCGTCCTGCAGGCGCCGCACGAAGAGCGAATCCAGCGCCGTGCCGGAGACGACCCCGAGCTGACCTCGCAGGCAGACCGCCTTGGCGAGCACCCAATCCGACACACCGACTCCCATTCCCCCCTGAATGATCAGCGGGTGTGCTTGGGTTACGGACATAATTTACCCCCGAAGAGATAGAGAGTACCGGCGTTCGCTGCTGTGAGCTGAACCGGCAATATACCAGCTATCCGTCAGCCAGTGCAACGGTTACACCAGAGCGACAGAGTACCCCGTCTCCCGGACCTTGTGCCGGGACGCCGGGGTAAGCACTGCCGCCGGATCTTCTTGCCCCCGTTGCAATTGCTGGGGCTAGCTAGCAAATTTGGCACCGCTCAACCCACCGGTGCCGCCAGGATTCTTTCGTGCCTGCGCAGCGGGTACCGTAACATACACGTATGGAGACCATGTCTGCTCTGCCGCCGGCCACTCTGGAAGGCTGGTATGCCCTGCATCAAGCGTTTCTCGTGGATTGGCCCGCTCTCGATCAGCTGGGTTCCGAGGCGCGCCGCTCCCTCGCCGGCGAGGCGGAGGGGATCTTCCGCGAGCTGGCCGCGCCCGGCGAGGGGGGCTGGAGCGCTCCCTTCCGGCTGGTAGGCGGGGGCGCCGATCTGCTCTTCGTCCACCTGCGTCCCTCCCTCGAGGAGCTCTCCGACATCCAGCTGCGGCTGCGACGCTCGCGCCTGGGGGCGCTGCTGCGTCTCAACTACGATTACCTCTCCGTCACCGAGGCCGGTCTCTACCACGCCACCACCGAGGTCGCGCGGGAGACGGAGCCCGGCTCGGAGAGCTTCACGCGGACCCTCGCCGAGCGGGTCGAGGCGGAGCGCCGCACCCCCTACCTGGCGGCGCGCCTCTACCCCGAGCTTCCGGAGGGGATGCCCTACCTCTCCTTCTACCCGATGAGCAAGCGGTGCGCGCAGGGGCAGAACTAGTACGCGCTCCCCATCGAGGAGCGCAGCCGGCTGATGCGCGAGCACGGACTGACGGGACGGCGCTTCGCGGGACGCATCCTGCAGGTCATCACCGGCTCCATCGGGCTGGACGACTGGGAGTGGGGCGTCACCCTCTTCGCGCGCGATCCGCTCGAGCTGAAGCGCATCGTCACCGAGATGCGTTACGACGAGGCGAGCGCGCTCTACGGCGAGTTCGGCCGCTTCTTCACCGGGATCCGCCTCGCGCCGCAGGGGTGGCCGGCGCTTCTCGGAGGGGAGGACCGCGCATGAGGCTGCCACCCGCCGGAGCCCGGCCGCTCGCGACGGTCGGCTCCACCGCCCTGAACGTCTTCGCCGGCTTCGGGCGTTTCGGGCAGTTCGTGATGGAGAGCGCCAGCGCGCTGCTGGACGTGCGCACCTGGGGGCCGCTGCTCATCCCGCAGATGCGGCGGCTGGGGGTGGACTCGCTTCCCATCGCGGTCTTCCTGGCATCCTTCACCGGGATCGTGCTGGCGCTGCAGGCCTCCTACACCTTCACCGGCGCCATGCCCCTCTATCTGGTGGGCGCGCTGGTCGGCAAGACGATGATCCTGGAGCTCGGCCCGGTCCTCATGGGGCTGGCGCTCTCCGGCCGGGTGGGCGCCAACATCGCGGCCGAGCTGGGCACCATGCGCGTCTCCGAGCAGATCGACGCCCTGGAGACGCTGGCCTACAACCCGGCTGCGTATCTGGTAGTGCCGCGGGTTCTGGCGGGGACGCTGATGTTCCCGGTCATCGTGATCTTCGTCAACGTGATCGGCATCGCGTCGGGCTGGATCACGGCGATCAACATGCTCCAGATGTCCAGCGCGGAGTTCGTGCGGGGGGTGCGCGTCTTCTACGTCCCCTTCGATCTCACCTACTCTCTGATCAAGGCCACCTCGTTCGGCATCGTGGTCACGTTGATCGGCTGCTTCCAGGGCTTCACGACCGAAGGCGGCGCCGAAGGTGTGGGGATCTCGACGACGCGCGCAGTGGTCATCTCGAGCATGCTGATCCTGGTGCTGGACGCCTTCTGGGCAGTGGTGCTGCTGTGAGCATCGAACTCATCGACGTACATAAGGCCTTCGGTCCCAAGAAGATCCTGCAGGGGTTCACGCTGAAGGTTGAAGACAGGTCCACCACGGCTCTGGTGGGCTTCTCCGGCGCCGGCAAGTCGGTCGCGCTGAAGCACATCGTGGGACTGCTCAAGCCGGACTCGGGAACGGTGCGAGTGGACGATCAGGATGTGCCCGCGCTCTCGCGCGAGCAGCTGTACGAGCTGCGCCGGCAGGTGGGCTACGTCTTCCAGTTCGCGGCGCTCTTCGACTCGATGACGATCGCCGAGAATCTGAGCATGGGTCTCATCAAGCTGGGCGGAATGTCCGACGAGCAGATCCGGGAGCGGATCGCCGAGTCGCTCGCGCTGGTCGAGCTCGAGGGATTCGAGAACCGCTACCCGGCGGAGCTCTCCGGCGGGCAGAAGAAACGGGCCGGACTGGCTCGCGCCATCGCCTTCCGTCCCAAGTACCTCCTCTACGACGAGCCGACCAGCGGTCTGGATCCGGTCACGACGACCGTGATCGACACTCTGATCGTCAAGATGAAGGAGGAGCTGAACGTCACAAGTCTGGTGATCACGCACGACATGGGCAGCGCGTACCGCGTCAGCGACTGTATCGCGATGCTGTACGATGGAAGGGTGCTGGAGGTGGGTTCGCCGGATGAGATCCGCAACACGGAGAACCCCATCGTCCGGGGCTTCGTAGAGGGCCGGCCGGAGCTGGTCGAGCAGGGACGCAATGGCAAGGGTTGAAGCAGGAGCCAAGGTCATGATTTCGCATCGGAGGAGCGAATGAGGTTCAAGAATGAGGTGATCGTAGGCATCGTGGTGGTGCTCAGCATCATCGTGCTCGTCGCGGGAGCCTACTGGCTCAGCGGCAAGCCCTTCGGGCGGGAGGAGCGCGAGATCACCGCGGTCTTCTCGCAGGTGGGGCAGCTCAGACCCGGCAACCCGGTGATGTACCGCGGCGTGTCGATAGGCCGGATCTCCTCGATCGCGCTGGTGCCGGAGGGCAATGGCGTTCTCGTGGGGCTGCAGATCGCTCCCGACGTCCAGCTGCCCCCGGACGTTGCCGTGGTGCTCTCGCCGCAGTCGCTCTTCGGCGACTGGATGGCCTCGCTGGTCTCGGAGCGGACCTCGACGGAGCTCGACTTCGCACGGATCGCCTCGCGTCCCGACATCCTCCCCGGCGCCGCGCTTCCGGACATCTCGGAGCTCACCGCGGTGGCCGCGCGCATCGCCGGGGACGTGGAGACCTTCAGCGACCGCTTCCAGCTCGCCTTCACCGAGGAGACGGCGATCAAGCTGCGGCAGACGGTGGAGAACGTGCAGGAGATCAGCGCACAGCTCACCGGCTTCGTCGAGCAGCAGACCGCCACCTTCAATCAGCTGGCCGGCACCGCTGTGGCCGCATCGGAGAACATCCGCACCGCGACCGCCACCGTCGATCGGGTAGCGCGCCAGGTCGAGACCACCCTCTCCGAGGGGGAGGTGCAGCAGATCCTGCAGAACGTCAGCCAGGCGAGCGAGACGCTCCGCCAGATGAGCCTCCAGTTCCAGGAGGCCACCGGCGGAATCCCGGTGCTGGTCGCGCGCGCGGACACGACGCTCACGGCGATCGGCCGGCTCTCCGACGAGGTGCGCGTCGTTATCGGGAGTCTCGAGCCCACAGTCGCGGAGGTCGGTCCCGCCGTCGCCGAGGCACGGGTCGCCATGGCCACCCTGCAGCGCGCCGCCGAGCGGCTGGAGAATGGCGACGGCACGCTCGGCCGCCTGATGGAGGACCCGGCCCTGTACGAGGAGATGCAGGCCTCCATCGCTTCGCTGCGCCGCCTGATGGCCGACGTCCAGGCGAACCCGTCGCGTTACCTGCGCAACGTGCGGGTGGGGGTCTTCTAAACCCGCTCCCATGCTGATCGTCCAGAAGTACGGCGGCACCTCCGTCGGCAGCCCGGAGCGCATCCGCTCGGTGGCGCGGCGGGTGGTGGCGGCGCGCCGGGCGGGCAGCGAGCTGGTGGTGGTCGTCTCGGCGATGGGCCACGCTACGGACGAGCTGCTCGCGCTGGCTGCCGAGGTCACGGGGAGCGAGCAGGCCGGCCGGCGACACCCGCGCGAGCTCGACATGCTGCTCACCGCCGGCGAGCGCATCTCGATGGCGCTGCTGGCGATGGCCATCCGCGAGCTGGGGGAGGACGCTCTCTCCTTCACCGGCAGTCAGGCGGCGATCATCACCGACGAGACGCATACGGCGGCGCGCATCGCGGAGGTACGCGTCGGCCGGATCCGCGAGGAGCTGGAGCGGGGGCGGGTCGTGATCGTCGCCGGCTTTCAGGGCGTCAGCCGCATGCGCGAGATCACCACATTGGGACGGGGCGGCTCCGACACCACCGCGGTGGCGCTCGCCGCCGCGCTGCAGGCCGAGCGCTGCGAGATCTTCACCGATGTCGAGGGAGTGTTCACTGCCGATCCGCGCCGTGTCCCGGAGGCGCGGATCATCCCCGAGATCGACTACGCCGAGATGATCGAGCTGGCCGCCGCGGGGGCACAGGTCATGCACCCGCGGGCGGTAGAGATCGGCGCCAGGTACAACGTCCTGATCCGCGTCCTCTCCTCCCTGCGGCCGGAGGAGAACGAGGCCGGTAAGCGCAACGGTACGCTCATCACCCGAACCCCAGGGCGGATGGAAGGGCTCGCTCTCACCGGAATCGCCTCGACACGCGGGCAGGCCAAGCTGGTGCTGCGCGGGCTGCCGCCGGGAATGCGCACCCCCACCGAGCTGCTGGTGCGTCTCGCCGAGGGTGGCGTGAGCGTGGACATGATCAGCGAGGCACACGACGCCGACGGCCGCGCACAGCTACAGCTCACGGTCGCCGAGGAGACGCTGCCGCAGGCGCGCTCCCTCTGCGAGCAGGTGACGCGGGAGCTGGGCGGAGCGGCGATCGACGTCCTGACGGGCCTTTCCCGTGTCGTGCTGGTGGGCAGCGGGATGCACAACCTGCCGGGCGTCTACGCGCGCGCCTTTCGCGCGCTGCTCGAGGCCGGCGTCGAGGTACACGCCGTCTCGACCTCCTCGATCTCCATCACCCTCCTCGTCCCGGCGCCGCGCGAGGACGACGCGCTGCGGGCGCTGCACGCCGCCTTCGCACTCGAGCTCGAGAGCGGCGGCGCCCTCCCCGGCGGGGACGCGGCACCGCAGCCGGTCGGAGTCGCAGGCGCATGCATCTAGCTCTCCTGGGAGCCACCGGCGCGGTGGGGCGCACCATGCTGACGGTGCTCGCCGAGCGCGCGCTTCCGGTCGACCGCCTGACGCTGCTCGCCTCCCCACGCTCCGCGGGCGCGGCGGTGACCTGGGGCGGACGCGAGTGGAGGGTGAGCGCCCCCGAGCCGGGGAGCTTCCGCGGTGTGGATGTGGCCCTCTTCTCCGCGGGCGCCGAGCGCTCGCGCGAGTGGGGGCCGCGCGCCGCCGAGGAGGGGGCGATCGTGGTGGACAACTCCTCCGCCTGGCGGATGGACCCAGAGGTGCCGCTGGTCGTTCCGGAGATCAACGGGAGCGAGATCGACCACAGGCCGAAGGGCCTCATCGCCAACCCGAATTGCTCGACCATCCAGATGGTGATGGCGCTCGCCCCGCTGCACGAGGCCGCGGGGCTCACCCGCGTGGTCGCGACGACCTTCCAGTCGGTCAGCGGCGCGGGCGAGCAGGGCCGGGAGACGCTCCGCCGCGAGCTGGTGGAGCAAGGAGGCATCGACTCCCCCTTCGCCCGCCCCATCGCGGGCAATGTGGTGCCCCGGATCGGCGACTTCGACGCGGAGGGATGGAGTGGAGAGGAGCAGAAGATGATCCAGGAGACCCGTAAGATCCTCTCCCTGCCGGAGCTGCCCGTCGCCGCCACCTGCGTACGGGTGCCCGTGGACGTGGGCCACTCGGTACAGGTGATGATCGAGACGGAGCGCGAGCTGTTCCCGGAAGCGGCGCGCGAGGCGCTGGCCGCCTTCCCCGGTGTCCGCGTGGCGCGGGCGGCCGAGGACTTCCCCACCCCGCAGGAGGCCGCGGGGCGGGACGAGGTGTTCGTCGGACGGCTGCGCGCCGACCCGGTCCTGCCGCGGATACTCCATCTCTGGGTGGTCGCCGACAACCTGCGCAAGGGGGCCGCCACCAACGCCGTACAGATCGTCGAGAGGCTGAGCGGTGCCTAAGCCGCCGCGGGGTAGGGTGCACAGTAGCGGCGTGGCGCGCATCGAGACGAGCGCCGGCGGCGTCATCGTGCGCTGGCGGGGAGAGATCCCGCACGTCCTGCTGATCCGCGACGGCTACCGGCAGTGGGGCTTCCCCAAGGGCCACCTCGAGGATGGCGAGACGCCCGACGCCGCCGCCCTGCGCGAGGTGGAGGAGGAGACGGGCCTCGCCCACCTGGTGCTCGGCCCCCGCCTGCCGACCATCGACTGGTTCTTCCGCGCCCGCGGCCGCCTCATCCATAAGTACTGCCACTTCTACCTGATCGAATCCCCCAGCGGCGAGACCGCCCCGCAGGCCGACGAGGGAATCACCGCCTGCCGCTGGGTACCGCTCACGGAGGCGCTGGAGATCATCTCCTACGCCAACGCCCGCGAGGTGCTGGAGCACGCGGCGGAGCGGCTCGGCTGGAAGAAGCAGGAACCCGAAGAGCTCTGAGGGCGCTCCGCCTTACAGCAGCGCGGGGGTGGCGGAGATTATCTCCGCCGCCCCCGATGTGTTGTGGTTCGCCTCCCCGCTCGTGCACAGCTGTGGAGCGCCTTACGCGGTCTCTGTCCCCAGGGCGAGGAGCTGCTGTCTTGCGCGCGTCCTGGCGTCGGCGAACGTCTGCTGGAGGTCCAGATACAGCTCCAGCTCGGCGGCACTCTCGGCGCTCATCTCTCCTCTCTCCGCCAGCGCAACCAGCTCAGCCATCCGCACCCGTGCCGGCATGGAGAGGTGAAAGCGCAGCAGCCGCTGGGGGCTGGTGACCGCTACGATGAGGTCGAGCACTTCCTCGTACGTTCTCGTGATCGCCATATGTGTTCCTCTCCGCTGCTAGGGTCGCAAAATGGTTGCGCGGGCGTGCCCCAGAGGCCGCTGCTTCTACGTAGCCCCATGGAAGTTGCGTACCAACACGTAAGTAGATGTCACGCAAGCGTTTGAAGATTGCCCGCCTTCTGCTCCGGCTGACTGGATTCTTGACAGAGCTCGCGTTGCCTAGCCGCATGCGCCTCAGGATCGCGAGTGGAGGCGGGGGTCCGATGTTGCGCCATCCATCGTATGGATTCTGGACAGTGGCGGACAATTGTACGCCGCCAGAAGCGAGGTGAGCACCGGGCGATGGCTGCGCCCGCCGATGGCGGCGAACCGGGCACTGACGCACCGCGGGGGCGATGGATCCGATCCGCCGCCCCCGCGCTCGCTGCACCTGATCAGGGCATCCCCTATGCATTCACCCTCTCGGGCCGTTTCGTCATGCCTCCACGGGGCAGTCCATTGCCGATCCCCGATCACCTGCCTACCTTGCGGCATGAAGGTTTCCGCAGGGTGCAGCGTGTCGTGGGAGTCAACCTCTGGATGCAGGTTCGAGGATCGAGACGACATTCGCACGGCGCGCAAGGACTGGCGGATGACGCAACGGAGCAAAGATTGGCTTCGCCAGGCGCAAGCCGAATGGCGCGCTGCGGGCGATTTGCTGAAAGGGGAGCACTGGTCCTGGTGTTGCTTCACCTGCCAATAAGCGGCCGAGAAGGCGCTGAAGGCGATCTGTGAACACTTCCGGACCCCTCAATTCGGCCACAATCTGAACCTGCTGTTGCAGGCGGTCGAGCAGCACGCGACCGTAGACGCGGCGATCCAACGAGCGTGCGCCCACCTGAACCGCTACTACATCCCGACGCGGTATTCGGATGCCTCTCCGTAAGGCGCGCCTGCGGACCAGTTCTTCGACGCCGATGCTCAGCAGGCGCTCGCGGCTGCTGAGGAGGTGATCGCGTTTGCGACAAAGCTCATCAAGCCGCCCTGACCTGCAGGCCCTCCACCACTTCGTGGACGGGCTGCTGCAGGCGCACGAGCGCGAACTGGAGTTCATCGTGCTGTTCGGCTCCCGCGCGCGCGGAGACTGGTCGCCCAGGAGCGACTACGACCTCTTGCTCGGTCTGGCGGGAGAGGACGGCTTGCGGCTGCTCGACCGCATGGCCGTGTTCTCGCCGCAGGAAGCGCTCGACGTGGAGGTGTTTCCCTATAGCCGCTCCGAGTGGCAGCAGATGTTGCGAGATTACCACCCGCTTCTCCTGGAGGCACTCGAGGACGGGATGGTCCTGTGGGATCGTGGTGCTTTTGCCACGATGCGCGAACGCTTCCGCCGCTGGCGGCAGGAGGGCCGGGTACAGCCGTGGCGCGAAGGATGGAAGATCTCCGAGAGGATATCTTAGCCGTTGCTGCCCCGGTAGAGCCGCGGGAATAGGCCGCGACGGCCTCGCGCACGAGCGGCTCCTGCTCGATCCGGAGAACAATCGGGTCCAGCTCGACACCCTGCAGCGCGCGGCAAAGGCCGTG
>JBPCIT010000033.1:0-4267 GCA_051006015.1 Longimicrobiaceae bacterium | reverse complement strand
ACGCTCGTCTTTCTCAACCTGCCGAATAGCAACGTAGGTCGCTTCGTGGAGGCGGTACGTAAGGAGGTGGAGCAAGCGCAGTTCGTCCTGCTCCCCCTCGGTACGCTGCCTCTGCAGACGCCGCTGGAGGAGATCGAGGAGAGCGTCACGGATGTCTCTTCCCTCTCCACCATCGAGCTGGTGCTCGGCTCGCTGCAGAGCATCGGCTCCTGGAAGGGGATCCTGCTCTACTCCGCGCTCGCCGGGCTGATCGGCGCCTACGGGGTGATCTTCGATGTCAGCTACCTGCTGGTGGCTGCGATGCTGATCAACCCGATGGGCGCGCCCGCCATCGTCTCGGTGATCGCCCTGGCGATCGGCGACGTGCGGATGTTCGGGCGCGGCGGGCTGCGCTTCCTGATCTCGCTGGCGGTGCAGGCGGGCGCCGCGCTCGCTCTCGGAGCCGCGTACGCGCTGGACATCTCCACCCCGATGATGGAGCAGATCACCAGCCTCTCCTCCTGGTCGGTGCTGGTGGCGCTGGCCGCGGGCGCGGCGGGCGCGGTGACGCAGGTCAAATCCGAACGCGACAGCCTGGTCAGCGGCACGGCGGCGGGCTTCATGGTCGCCGCGGCGCTCGCTCCGCCCGCCGCGGTGCTGGGGCTCTCGATCCCGCTGGGCCGCTGGGACTACACGGCGCTGATGGGATTCCTGCTGCTGCTGCAGTTCGTGGCGATCGGCGTGGGCGGCTGGCTGGCGCTGATGGTCTACGGCGTGCACCCCGCCGATCCCAGCGTAGGGCGCGGAAAGAGGATGTGGCGGACGGTGCTCGCCGCTCTGGTGCTACTGGCGACGGCCGGGATGGTGTGGTGGCAGATGGGGCAGGAGCCGCGCTTCCTCAAGGCGGACCTTTCCCGGCAGGCGCTGCACCTCGTCCGGGATGCGGTCGCGACCATTCCCGAAGCACGGCTGATCGCATCGACGGCTGGCTTCACCCGGCGCGAGATCGAGCCGCGCGACCATGAGGCGCTGCTGATCGAGGTCGTCGTCGAGGACACCGCCGGCACCCGCAATAGCCAGGAGCTGGAATCCGCCGTGCGCGCCTCCGTCACCCGCGAGGTAGCCGCCCGCATGGAGCGGGTCATCCCCTTCGTGAACGTCACCGTGCTGCCGGGGAACCGCTCCCCATGACCGCTCCCGCTTGATCCACCTGTACGTGGCGCTCGGGGGTGCGCTGGGCGCCCTCGCCCGCTTCGCCATCGGGGGGTGGGTGACCACCTGGGCGGGACCGGGGTTCCCCTGGGGCACCTTCGTCATCAACGTCAGCGGCTCGCTGCTGCTCGGTTTCCTGATGCGGGTGCTCCCGAGCCCCGCCGCCTCGTCCGAGGCGCGGGCGCTGCTCACCGTCGGCCTCTGCGGCGGCTTCACCACCTTCAGCACCTTCGACTTCGAGACGCTGGTGCTCCTGCAGGAGCGGCTGTACGGCCTCGCCGCGCTCTACTCGCTGGGGAGCGTGCTCACCTGCCTGGCGGGGGTGTTCGCGGGGATGTCGCTGGGAACGGTAGCAAGGGAAGGGCTGGTGGGGCGGACCTCATAGCACGGCCTCCGCCGCGGCGCGTGCTCAGTGCCCGCGAAGGCGGAGGCCGAAAATGCTCGGAGCTTTCTGTCGCCTACCCGAAAATGTCCTTCCCGAAGGGCCCGCCCCCCATCCCCCCGGCGCCGCCCTGCCCCTTGCGGGGCCGCTCGGGGCGGGCGCGCGCGAAGGCGCCGCTCTCGGCGCGCGAGATGCGGCGGTGGCCGGCCAGCCCCTCGAGCAGCAGCTCCGCTCCGGCGACACTCATGGTGTCGTCGTCTCCGTCGTACAGCTCCGTCCCGCGCAGCGCCTCGAGCATCCCCGGAACCCGGCGCAGCCCCTGCCAGGAGACGTCGGCGCCGGCGGTGTCGGAGATCTGCAGCACGCCGCCGCCATCGAAGTAGCCGATGACCTCCTCCAGGTCGTCGGGGTCCCAGTGGCGGTCGAAGATCTCGCGCGCGGCGGCGGCGATCAGGTCGCGGCCGATCGCCTCCGCCCCCTGCATCTCCCCCTCGTACTCGAGCTCCATCTTGCCGGTGATGGCGGGGAGCGCGGCGTAGACGTCCGCCACCCGCGGCACGATCCGCTCCTCGCCGGTGACCAGCGCCCGCCGCTCGGCGTTCGAGAGGGCGGTCTCCATCACCGAGATCGGCATGCGCTGCGAGACGCCGCTGCGCCGGTCGATGCGCTTGTCGTCGCGCGCCAGGAAGGCCACGCGCTCGATCAGCTCGGCGATGAAGGGCGGGACGTCCACCGAGCGGCCGTCGCGCTCCGTCCACGCCTCCTGCCGGGTGATGGCGATCCCCTCCTCCGTGCTGCGCGGGTAGTGAGTCGGGATCTCCGCGCCGATGCGGTCCTTGAGCGGGGTGATGATCTTGCCGCGCGCCGTGTAGTCCTCCGGGTTGGCACTGAAGACGAGCATCACGTCGAGCGGCAGCCGCACCGGGTAGCCCTTGATCTGGATGTCGCCCTCCTGCATGACGTTGAAGAGCGCCACCTGCACCTTGCCCGAGAGGTCGGGTAGCTCGTTGATCGCGAAGACGCCGCGGTTAGCGCGCGGCAGCAGGCCGAAGTGGATGGTCAGCTCGTCGGAGAGCAGGTGCCCGCCGCGCGCCGCGCGGATGGGATCCATGTCGCCGATCAGGTCGGCCACGGTTACATCCGGGGTGGCGAGCTTCTCGACGTAGCGCATCTCGCGGGGGATCCAGGCGATGGGCGCGTCGTCCCCCGCCTCCTCGAGGAGCTGGCGGCCGTGCTTCGAGATGGGCGCGAGCGGGTCGTCGTTGACCTCCGAGCCGGCGAGCACCGGGATCTCCGGGTCGAGCAGCTCGACGAGCTGGCGCAGGATGCGGCTCTTAGCCTGCCCGCGCAGCCCCAGCAGGATGAAGTTGTGCCGCGCGAGCACCGCGTTGATCAGCGAGGGGAGCACCGTATCCTCGTAGCCGACGATGCCGGGGAAGATCGCCTCTCCTTCGCGCAGCCGGGCGATGAGGTTCTCGCGCACCTCGGTCTTGACGGAGCGGGAGCGGTAGCCGGACTCGCGCAGCGCGCCGAGCGTAGCGGGACGTGATCTCATAATCAGCCAGCAGGAGAAAAGAGAGAACAGGCCAGGGACGGCAGGCGTCCATGTGTTCCCGCAATATCCGTGACGGAGAGCCGCCGCGCCAGGGGACGATACCCTGTGGAAGCTTCCTGCCGGGCGGTGGTGCTGCGCTGCGCGCAAGCGTGCACCGGACGACACCTTGCCGGGGTTTTATACCCCCGGTGACCGGCGGCTCGAGATGTGGACCGGGCGTCGCCCCCAGGCGGGAGAGGAGGCAGTCTTCACCTCTCTTTCCTCATTCCTCTTTCCTCGTTCCTGTCTTCCACCACTTCGATCACGACGCCCTCCGGAGTCCGGCGCATGCGGGGGAGAAAAGTGGGTACCGGGGCCTCCGTGAGTGCGTCGCGCAGCGCGGCGAGGGAGCGGAACTCCGCCAGGCGCCGCAGGGTGTGGACGGTGGGAGGGAGCATCTTCAGCTCGCCGGTGTGGAAGCGGTCGACGGCCTCGGCGGGGGAGAGCCAGCGCGCCTCGACCAGCTCCGGCTCGTGCAGCGCGTACTCCTGCCCGTGGGGCAGGGGAGCGAGGAAGAAGCGGGTGTCGTAGCGCCGCGGCTCCGCCGTGGGGGTGATCCAGTGCGCGAGGTAGAGGAGCTGGTCGGTGGCGTAGCGCAGCCCGCGCTGCGCAGCGATCTCGCGTAAGGTGACCTCCCCCGCCAGCACCGCGTCCCGGAACTCGTCCACGGCTCCACGCGCCGCCGCCGCGTCGCGCTCCTCGTCGGCACCGATCCCCTCGCGCGCGAGCAGGATCCCCGTCTCCTCGAAGGCCTCGCGCAGCGCCGCCATCACGTAGCCGAACGCCTCGTCGGGATCGCGCACGCCCAGCCGCTCCGCCCAGGCATCAGGTTCGGGGCCGTCGCAGAGCACGGGGAGTGCGGGGTCCATGTCCGCCTCATCCACTACTCCCCCGGGAAAGACCCAGGCATCGGCCGCGAAGCCGCTGCGGCGGTGGCGGCGCAGCAGCAGCACCTCCGGCGCACCGGCCGCCGGGTCTTCTCGCAGCAGCACCACGGTGGCGGCCGGGCGGGGAGGTACCGGCTCGGTGACGGGGTCGACAGGCCGCTCGGCGAAGTCCGGCAGAAGCTCCTCCCGAGGGATCACAAAAACGTTGGGATC
>JBPCIT010000032.1:0-2950 GCA_051006015.1 Longimicrobiaceae bacterium | reverse complement strand
GCGGAACGGTGCGCAGCGAGCGCACCGACTCCCCCGTGGAGACCTTCACCATTCGTGCGGAGCCAGGCGGGCAGAACCAGGCCCACATGATCCTCGAGTGGGAGAACACCCGGGTGCGCATCCCGGTGGTGCGGCGCACTACGTAGGCGGGCACGGCGGCCCTCACCCCCTCACCCCCTCTCCCAATTCTGGGAGAGGGGGAACTGTCTCGTGCCAAACCTCAAATCTGGTGCTACGGCAGGATCTGCAGTGCTCCCCTCCCTCGAGTTCGGGGGAGGGGCTGGGGGAGGGGGCCCGCAGCGGCGGGAACGAGAACTGCTTTCGCGGATTCGGCATCAGGCCGTGAAGTAGCGCCAGAGCGCGCCGTAGATCCGCTCGAGCGACTCCATCGAGCACCACTCCCGCGCCTGGTGCGCCTGCGCGGTTTCGCCAGGGCCGAAGTTCACCGCCGGGATGCCGCGGGCGGTGAGCCGCGCCACATCCGTCCACGCCTGCTTGGGCTGCAGGGAAATCCCCTCCCGCTGACGCCACGGCTCGATGAGCGGGTGGTCCAGATACACCTCCCCTGAAGGAGCGGCGTCGAGGATCTCCACCTCCCCTTCCCCTGCCACCAGCTCCCGGACCTCCGCCTCCGCTTGCGCGACCGATCGCCCCGGCGCGAAGCGGTAGTTCAGGTTCAGCGCCAGCGCGTCGGGCACCACGTTCTTGGAGTTGACGGTGCTCGCCTGCGTGGCGACGAGCACCTCGTAGAAGACCAGCTCGCCGAAGCGCACCTCGCGCCGCTCCAGATCTGCCAGCCGCTGCAGCAGCGGGATCGCGCGGTAGAGGGCGTTCTCCCCCTGCCAGGGGCGTGCGCTGTGGGCGCGGCGGCCACGCACCGTCACCCGCGCGTGCAGCGTCCCCATGCACCCGAGCTGCAGCGCCTGATCCGTCGGCTCCAGCACGAAGGCGAAATCCAGCGGAGGAAGCACGCCGCTCGCGAGCACCGGCTCCAGCCCGTTCCCCTCGTCCGGCCCCTCCTCGCCATGATAGAAGATCCAGACGGGGCGGGCGTTCTCTAGCTGCGGCCAGCGCTCCAGCAGCGCCAGCATCGTCGCCACCCCCGCCTTCATGTCGGTCGCGCCGCAGCCGTAGACCCGCCCGTCGCGAATCTCGAGCGGCTGATCCTCCGCGCACCTGACGGTGTCGAGATGCCCGATGAGCGCGATGGCGGGTAGATCCGCGCGCTCCTCCGGCTGCGCAGCGAAGGGGTCGCAGACGACGGAATCGCCGATCCGGTGCACCGCTTCCGCTCCCGCCGTCGCGCGGCAGCGAGCCTCGATCAGGTCGGCGATCGCCTTCTCGTTTCCCGTCTCGCTGGGGATGGCACAGAGCTCGAGGGTGAGCTTGGCGAGCTCTTCCGCGATGCTGCCGGGCTGAGATGCTGGATCCACGATTGCCTGTCCGCTGGTGTGGCCGGAGCTCAAACCTGCACGTCGAAGGTCCGCAGCACCTCGTTCAGTGAGGTCTTGCGGTCAGTGGACTCCTTGCGCTCTCCGATGATGAGGGCGCAGGGGACGTGGAAGGTGCCGGCGGGAAACTCCTTCGGCTGCGTGCCGGGGATGACCACCGAGCGCGCGGGAATCCGCCCCTTCGAGATGCGCGGCTCGTCCCCCGTCACATCGATGATGGGGGTGGAGGCGGTGAGCACCACGCTGGCACCGAGCACCGCCTCCTCCTCCACCATCACCCCCTCCACCACGATGCAGCGCGAGCCGATGAAGGCGCCGTCCTCGATGATCACCGGGGTGGCGGTCGGGGGTTCGAGCACCCCGCCGATCCCGACGCCTCCGGAGAGGTGCACACCCGCGCCGATCTGCGCGCAGGAGCCGACGGTCGCCCAGGTGTCCACCATGGTGCCCGCGCCGACGTAGGCGCCGATGTTCACGTAGCCGGGCATCAGCACACAGCCGGGCTCGAGAAAGGAACCATAGCGCGCCACGCCGGGCGGCACTACGCGGATACCCTGCTCGCGGAGACGAGTCTTGGTGCGGATCTTGTCGTAATAGCTGAGGTCTCCCGCGTCCAGCGGCTCGAGCGGCCGCATCGCGAAGTAGAGGAGGATCGCCTCCTTGATCCAGGCGTGGGTCTGCCAGCGGCCGGCGACCTTCTCCGCCACGCGGATCTCGCCGCTATCCAGCAGGCCGATAGTGGCCTCGACCGCCTGCTGGACCTCGGGCTCCTTCAGCCGGTCACGGTCGCGGCTGGCGTCCGATACGATCCTCTCCAGATCCGACAGCTCCATCTCCCTCCCTCCGTGCGCTGAGGCCGATCTCCCCTGCCGATGCGTGCGCCGCACCATCGCACCGTTCGGGCCACCACGGTTGCCTGCGCGGGAGGCCGGCCGAACGAACGGAATAGCGCTCGCGGCGCGCTCCCGGTAGATTTTGCGCGCACATTCGCATGGTCGTCGCCGCAAAGCGGCGCCCGCGGCACTCACTTTCTTGTTGCTACCGATGACGCAGTCGCCTCGCGATTCCACACCACTGCCGATTCCGCGGCCTGTGCTGGTGGCAGGCGTGCTCCTCCTGCTCGTCGGTGCGTTTCTGCTCGTCCTGCTGCGCACCGGCGTCGCTGGCGGCGCTCCGGTCTTCCACGGCACCGCCTACGAGCCGCCGGAGCCCGCGCCGCAGTTCACCCTGGTGAACCACACCGGCCGCTCCGCCTCGCTGAGCGACTACCAGGGTAGGCCGGTGCTTCTCTTCTTCGGCTTCGTCAACTGCCCAGACGTCTGTCCGCTCACCCTCACCCGCCTCGACCGAGCCCTCGAGACTCTCGGGCGCCGGGCGGAGGATGTGCAGATCCTGCTCGTCACGGTGGATCCGGAGCGCGACACTCCCGAGGCGCTCGCGGAGTACGTCCGGGGATTCGGAGCGCGGGTCGATGGGCTCACCGGCGATCCGGAGACGCT
>JBPCIT010000031.1:0-14293 GCA_051006015.1 Longimicrobiaceae bacterium | reverse complement strand
AGGTGTACCTGGATGACTCGCTCGTGGGTGGGCCGGAGTCGCTGCGCCAGATCTCGACCCGCTCCGTCTCCTCGATCCGGTTCCTCGACGGCCTGGAGGCCACCCAGCGCTGGGGGCTGGATCACGGGCTGGGCGCCATCCAGGTCTTCACTCGCAGGAACTGACCGCCCTACCCGCGGCGGGAGCGCCGCCACACCACAGCGTAAATTTCCACCTACCTTCCTGCCGCTCCCAGTAAGATCGCGTTCATCAGCAGCCCCGCCGGGGCGTCGAAGACGCCGCGGAAGAGCGGGTCCTCGGCGAGCAGGATCAGCCTGCCCTGCCCCACTCCGTCCACCGTGGCGTAGGGACGGCCGGCGTAGTGGCGCTGCGTGTTGTCCGGCCAGACGAAGCCGCTCAGCCGCAGGTCGCCTCCGGTGGCGTAGATCACCGGATTGGCACCGGCGGTCGAGGGTCGCAGCGGAAGCGACTGCGCCAGCAGCGGCAGCTCATCCGCCCCGTAGCCGAAGGTGAGCCAGTGGGTGAGATCCATCCACCCGCGCAGAAAGGCGCCGGGCACGATGAGCGGAGCGTCCGGGCGCGCCTCGGGGCTGGAGATGGGAAGCTGCGTTCCCCGCGGCGCTCGTGCGTCGACCGCGCGCAGGATCGCCATGACGGTGTCGGAGGGGAGCGCGGCGGTGTCCGGCGCCGCGTGCGAGCCGATCTCCTGCTCCATCAGATAGGTGGCGCCGCCCGCGTAGCCGATCAGGGTGCCGCCGCGCTCCGCCCACTCGCGCAGCCGCTCGGCTCCCCGCTCCCCCAGACGCTGCCGGTAGCCGCGGCCGTCGGGGAGGATGAGCACGTCGAAGTCGTCCAGCGAGACCATCGTCAGGTCGTCCGTGCGCAGCGCGGTAAAGGGCTTGCCGATGCGCCGCTCGAAGTGGAACCAGAGCGCGCCGTAGGAGGTGGGGCTCACCCCCTCCCCCGCGACCACCGCGATGCGCGGCGCGCGCAGGGTACGGGTGGCCTCGGAGCCGATCCCCGTCGCACCGCGCTCGGGAAAGGCGGTGGCGGCGGCGTGCACCCGCACCCCCGCCTCCCTGGCAAGCGCGTCGATGCGCTCGTGCAGCTCGGGGCGGTTGCGCTCTATGCGTGCGATGTAGCTGCCGCGCGGGAAGGCGGTATCTCCCACCACCATTCCACGCTCGACCACGGCAACGTTGAAGCCCTCGTCCAGCAGCCGGGAGAGCAGCCGGGTGCCGCCCGCGCTCCCCGGCGCCCAGACGTAGGCGCTCTGCGCGCGTCCGCTCACCCCGCCGGGCTGCAGCCACGCCACCTCGCTTGCCCAGCCGCCGGGCGCCTGCTCGAGTCCCTGCGGCAGGGTGAGAGGTTCGCTCCCCAGGCTGGCGCCATCCCCGCTCCAGAGGGCGCTCACCCCACCGGCGAGCGGGAGGCTCCAGGCGGTGACGTCGTAGAAGGCCTCGCGCTCCCGCTCTGATTCCGCCCGCCGCACGTTCTGCGCGAAGCGGGCCAGCTCCTGCTCGACGAATCGCTGCGGCAGCGCCACCTCAGGGGCGAGCAGTGTGCGCGCGATGCGGCCGTTCGGCTGCGCCAGATCCACCAGGTAGGCGCCCATCGGTACCTCGCGGCGGCCCCGCGCGCCCGTCAGATAGTCGGTGCCGCTGACGCTGCCGGCGCGCGTGACCCGCCGCACCTCGACGCCGTGCCGCAGCAGGGTGGTGGCCAGGCGCGCCGCGCGCTCGGGATCATTGCCGGGCAGCAGCACCACCGTGCGCAGCGTTCCCCGCCGCCCCTCGGCGACGGCGCTCGCGAAGTAGTCGTGGAAGTCCCGCAGCCGCGCCTCGCGGTTCTGCACCGCCGTCTCGATGGTGGCCAGTGAGGCGACGAAGTGGTGGGCGATACCGTCAGCGAAGGTGAGGATCGTCCCGTCGTCGCGCCGCCAGCGTACCCCCTTGGTGCCGCCGCCGTCGGTCTCGTAGGTCATCCCGGTGGCGCCGTGCAGCGAGGGGTAGGTGTCCCAGTAGCCGGGATAGAAGAGGTCGAAGACGTCGCGCGTGTAGTAGCTCCAGCCGTGCTGGTCGAAGGCGGCGGCGTTGCCGCGCCCGAAAACCTCCAGCCACCGCTCGAGCTGTGGCGGGTAGAGCGGGCTGATCGGATCGGCGGCGGGCGGGAAGAAGTACTGCGTCGTCTGGCCGTGCAGATCCACGAAGACCTGCGGGCGCCAGCGCTGCATCTCGGCCGCCACCGCGCGCGACTCGGTCTGTGTAAGGCCCAGCGCGTCCCGGTTCAGGTCGAACTGGTAGTGGTTGTTGTTGGTGCTCATCCCCCAGGGCGGACGGTGCTCCAGCGCGCGCGGGTCAGGGTCTCCCATCACGAAGGCGTTGTACCAGGCGACGTGCCGCTCGTGGCTCTCCGGGTTGTGCGCCATGTTGATCAGGATCAGCGACCCCTCCCGTATCGCGCGGGTGCGCGCGTCCTCCCCCGCGGCAAGCTGGTAGGCGAGCTGGATCACCGCCTCGAAGGCGGCGCTCTCGTTGCCGTCGTTGGCGCTGTTCAGCCAGACGGTGGTGGGCAGGCGCGAGATGAGCTGCTGCGCCTCGCCGGCGCCGGTCTGCCGCGGATCGGCGAGGCGCTGCGTGCTGGCGCGGATCTCCTCGAGCCGCGCGATGTTCTGCTCGCTGGAGATCGCCAGCAGGTAGAGCGTCTGCTGCTCGACGCTGCGGCCGTAGGGGAAGATGCGGACGCGCTCCGGCACCGCGCGCGCCAGCGTGTCGATGAAGCGCTCCATCCGCCCGTAGGTGGTGTGCCAGCTCCCGATCGGGTAGCCGAGCACCTCCTCCGGCCGCGGCACGCCGGGGCGGTACTCTCCCGAGGCGTAGAAGTCGAAGGTGCTGTCGGGGCAGAGCCCGAAGGCCAGCCGCCCATCCATCTCCGAGCGGCAGCCGCCAGGTGGCGGGATGATGGGCAGCTCGCGCACACGCTCCTGCGCGGCAGTGGCGCCGGCGGTGAGCATGGTGAGCAGGAGCAGAAGCGGCAGGGTAGCAGGGCGCACGAATGGCTTCCTATCGAGCATCATGATCGGTGCAGGATACGGGTTGCTGGATTGATCGGGCGGTATTGTACGGCTCATCGAGGAGCGTGCGCCAGAGCGGCCTCTTGCGGGTTGGAGAGCTGTTCGGGCTGAACTCTGGATTGTGCACTCGACCCAGCACCACCTCGCTTGACGTGGTGTATACCTTGAGCATATACGTGAGTGCATGGATCCATACGAACTTCTCGCCCAGGCCACAGGGTTCCAGTGGGATGCGGGCAACGTGGAGAAGAGCTGGATCAAGCATCAGGTCAGTGCGGCGGAATGCGAGCAGGTATTCTTCAATCAGCCGCTGATCGCCGCTGCTGATCCAGCGCACTCACAGGAGGAGCCGCGCTTTTACGTGCTGGGGCAGACAGACGCTGGCAGGCTGCTCTTTGTGGTCTTTACTCTGCGTGGCACACTGATCCGCACCATCTCGGCGCGGGAGATGAGCCGCAAGGAACGAAAGGTGTATGGCAGCTTATGAGCAAGGAAATTCCCCGCTTCAGCTCCGAGGACGAAGAGCGAGAGTTCTGGGCGGAGCACGATGCCGCGGAGCACATCGATTGGTCGCGGGCGCGGCGAGCGGTCCTGCCGAATCTGAAGCCCTCGACCCGAACGATCTCGCTCCGCCTGCCTGAGCTGCTGCTCGAGGAGCTGAAGCTGCTGGCCAACAAGCGCGACGTGCCGTATCAGTCGTTGCTCAAGATGTTTCTTGCCGAGCGTGTGGAGCAGGAGTTGCGCGCCGCACGCAGAGGACCGTAAAGGATTAAGGTCCGGCCAGCGAGTGCTCCTGCGCGGCGGCGGCGCCCGCGCTGGCGAGGAGGAGCAGCAGAAGCATGATCCGGAACGTGTGCTGGAGGCGTGGCATCATAGAGGACCGACTGGCGGTATGGGAATTCGGGTGCTCACAGGAACGGGCGGTGGAGTAACCCCCAGCGAACAACCTCCGCCAGCCCCGCTTACGCGGCTCTTCTCATCTTCCGCCGGACTCGTGACCGCGTTCCAGCGATGAGGCCCCTGCCCCGCAGCGCTACCCTGCTCGATGGTGGCCCCTCCGGTCAGCTCCTGTCGCGAGCAGCCACCGGTCGCCTCACGATAGCTGTCTGCGTGTTGATCCAGCGTGGGCTCCGGCCGCTCGCGCCCTTACCCTGGCTCGGATTGACATCACCAGCCCACCTTCTTGACCAGTTGTGCGAAATGCGGGTCGAGGCGTAGGACGGCGAGTTGCGGATCTACCTTGAGGAAGACCATGGAGTGGGAGCGCTGCTCGTACGCCTTTTCCAGCCACTCGATCCCTTTTCCTCTCTCACCCAAAGCCACATAAACCTTCGCTACCTCGAAGGGCGGGACATACCCCTTCTGGCCTCTGTTCTCGAGCTGCTCCAGCAGGCTCACCGCCTCATTTCGCCGGCCCGACAGCGCGTGAGTGCGTGCCAGCGCCGCGAGGGAGATCGCGCTCCCACGCGAGAGGGTGTTCGCATGCTCGAGCATTTCACGCGCCTCGTCCATCCTGCCCAACTGCTCCAGCGCGAGCCCGCTCCACAGGTAAGCCAGCTCGAAGCTCGAGTCGAGCTCGAGCGTTCTCCCACACTGCTCGATCGCTCGCTCGTACTGGCCCGCGTAGTAAAGGACCCATCCCAGAGCGGCGTTGGCGACGAGGGAGAGAGGATCCAGCTCCTGGGCCTGCCGCATCTCCCGAGCAGCCTGATCGAAGCGTCCCATCGCCGTCAGGAGATTCGCGTACCACTGGTGCGCCTTCGAATAGCTCGGATCGAGCGCGATCGAGCGCTGGAACTCCGCTTCCGCAGCCGCCGCGTTCCATTCGTAGTAGAGCGCGACGTATCCCAGCGTGGCGTGAGCGGCGGCGAGAGACCCATCGAGCTCCAGCGCTCGCTTTGCCGCTGCGTTCGCCCGCGGAAACGCCTCCCGCGGCGGAAGGTAGTCATAGAATCCGAGCACCGCGTACGCATCCGCCAATCCCACATACGCACGAGCATAGTCAGGGGCTCTCTCGACGGCGCGACCGAAGTACTCGGCTGCTTTCCTGAGCCCTTCCTCGGTTCGTGTGTGCCAGAAGTAGCGCCCCTGCAGATAGAGGTTGTACGCCTCGGGATCATCGGTGGAACTCTCGGCAAGGGCGATGTCCCCTCTGTCCACAAGCTTCCCCTTGAGGATGGTGACGATCGCTCTGGAGATCTCCTCCTGAATGGCGAAGACATCCTCCATCTCCCGCTCGTATGCCTCCGACCAGAGATGATAGCCATCATCGGTGCTGACGAGTTGAGCGGTGATCCGGAGCTTGCTCCCCGATTTCCGTATGCTTCCTTCCAGCACGGTGGCGACACCCAGCGTCTCCCCGACCTCGCGCACATCCACATTCTTGTCCTTGTAGCCGAAGACGGAGGTGCGAGCCGCCACCCGCAGCCCCTCGACCTGCATGAGGGTGTTGATCAGCTCTTCGGTGATTCCATCGCTGAAGTACTCCTGGTCCTTCCCCGGGCTCATGTCGAGGAAGGGGAGAACAGCAATGGTAGGCGTGGGCGCGGGTGCTGCTGCGCGCGAATAGCTCCGCGACACTGCCCACGCACCGGCAATCAGCGCGACACAGAACAGCGCCGTGACCATGCTCCGGCGCCGAGGGCGTCTCCATCGCCGAGCTGCATGGCGCAACGTCTCAATCGGTGGCCGCGACCCGGGCGCCGGGAGCTCCGGAGGAGCAGTCGGTACTTGCGGAGCGGGGAATGTCTCGGCCTCACCCTCCCTATCGCTCATGGTACCCTCTTCCGGAGCCGGTTTGCTGACCGGTGTCTCCTGGCGCAGCCGCTCGGCCATCGCGAGTATCCGCGGGTCCGGCTCGGTACCGAACTCCTCCCGGAGGAGTGTCTCGAGCACCCGGAAGTGCTGGAGAGCACGGGCACGTTCACCCGCCGCCTCGAGCGCCTCCATCAGATGTAGAGCCGCCCGGGAGTTGTACGGGTCGTGGGCCGCGAGGCGGCGCCACCATTCCACAGCTCGGGAGCGATCCCCCGCGGCTTCCGCCTCCTTGGCAAGCGATTCCAGCGCTCTCGTGTACTCCCCTGCGAGCCGCTCCCTCTCCCCCTCCATCCAGCGCTCGAAGTTGGCAGCCTCGGGCACATAGAAGCCATCGAGGAAGGGTCCCGCGTAGATGTCTACCGCACGCTCCCACTCTCCCCGCTCGAGCGCCTCCTCGAACTCGCCCACGTCACTGGGGAGCACCTGCGGGCTGAGCCGCAACTCGTCGCCTGCGCCGGATATCGCAGAGCCACCGAGCGCCTGATTGATTCGGTAGACGGAGTCGGAGAGGAGATGCCGGCCCCGCTCCGCGTCGCTTTCCGGCCAGAGGTAAGCGATCAGCTTATCGCGGCTGAACCCGCGTGATCGCGCCAGTGCGAGCAGAGCGAGGAGCGCCAGGCGCCGCCGCTGGACAGCCCGGCCGGTCAACGGACCGGACGCGGTCTCGACCGAGGCACCCCCGAAGAGCTTGAGGAGGAACGACATAGCCGTGGCGATAAAGAGGCGAGGGCGGGGCGAGGAACAGACGATCCCCAAACACTATTATACTCCCGCGCCCATCTTGGGAGCAAGGGAAACCGTCGCCAGCTTCCCGCAATCCATTTCACCCAAAGGAGGTCAGCATGTCACGTACTCGCTTCCACCACGCTCCGATCGTCGCCGCAGCGCTGCTCGGCCTATCCCTCGCCGCGTGCGACCACTCTCCCGCACCACTCAGCCCAGACGCGGCGGTGTTCGCGCACGGCATCGACAAACCCCGAACTGCGGAGTTCAACCGGCAGCTGGCGGCGCTGCGGCGTGCAACTGCACCGTTCCACAATTTCGAGAAGGCAGAGCACGCAGGCTATGGGGTGCGGATCACCTCCTGCTGGTACCACCGCGAGCTCGGCGCTCAGGGCTACCACTACGGCAACCCCGACCTGATCGATGGAACCGTCGATCTGCTGGAGCCGGAGCTACTTATGTACGAGCCGCAGAAGAACGGGCGGCTCCGCCTGGTCGGCGTAGAGTACATCGTTCCCATCGCTGCATGGGAGGGTGAGGATCCGCCGACGCTCCTGGGGCAGGAATTCCACCGCAACGAGGCGCTCGGTCTCTTCGCCCTGCACGTCTGGCTCTGGCGTCATAATCCGGCAGGCATGTTCGCCGACTGGAATCCGAAGGTCTCCTGCGAGTTCGCCGACGAGGCCGAGGATAGGGCGCCATAGGAAGAGCCGACGCAGACTCCGCACCCGCCGAACGGGAGAGGCACGCGGACCGTAGATCCGGCCGGAGCGGAGTGGTTGCTCAGAATGCGGGTGTGCCGCGTACGCGGCATTCTTTCACCCTCTTACCATCATCCACGGAGAAGCACATGCCGCTCTACATGGACGTGCACAAAAACGTCAAGGGCCTCACGACCGATGCCGTCGCGGATGCGCACCGGAAGGACCTGGAGACCCAGGGCGCGCACGATGTCGAGTACCTGCACTACTGGTACAACGAGGAGGAAGGGACGGTATTCTGCCTCGTCCGGGCACCCAGCAAGGAGGCCGCCGAACGGGTGCACCATGAGGCTCACGGGCTCGTCGCGGACGAGATCATTGAGGTGAAAGAAGGGCAGTAGGAGCTTGCCCGGAGCCGTGCCGGACGGGCGACGTCCTGAGTGCCGGCCGGCTGCTCAGGAGCGGCAGACCGGCATGCTCTCGGCCGCGTCGGCGCGGTACTCTACTCCCGGTACTCCAGCTCCCGCCGCGTCCACAGCTCCCCACCACGCGCGACCAGTGCCACGCTGCGCACGTTGGCGATGTCGGCCAGCGGGTCACGGTCGAGCACCACCAGATCGGCGAGCTTCCCCGCCTCCAGGGTGCCGAAGTCCTCGCGGCCCATCGCGCGGGCGGCGTTGCGCGTGCTGGCGACGAGCACCTCCATCGGGGTGAGGCCCGCCTCCGCCATCGCCTCCATCTCCTGGTAGACGGCGGGCCCGTGCAGGGTGAGCGGGTTGCCGGCGTCGCTCCCCAGCACGACCGGAATGCCGGCTGCGTGCACCCGCCTCAGGTTCTCCTGCATGGTGCGGTAGCCCGCGGCGATCCGATCGTTGAAGTCGGGATCCACCCGCCCGCCGGCGATGGAATCGGTGAGAAAGGCCTTGCGGCGGGTGTCCGGGTCCACGCACTCCAGCGGGATATCGCTCGCGTCGAAGCGGCGCTCGCGCAGCTCGACATAGCCCTCGCGCACGGTCAGGGTCGGGTTGTAGAAGGTGCCCGCTTCCCGGGCGAGGCGCAGGAACTCCTCATCCACCGGCTGATCCTCGACCGAGTGCACCAGCAGCTTCGCCCCCGCGCGGAGGGCGTGCTTGGCCGCCCAGAGGTTGGTGGCATGCACGATCAGCGGTGTGCCCGCGCGGCGGGCCTCCTCGCCCGCGATCTGCAGGCGGCGCACCCAGGCGGTGGTGTCGGCGGAGGAGGGTCCCACCACCATCCAGACCTTGACCGCGTCGGAGCTCCAGCCGGTGACGAAGCGTGCAGCGGCGCGGGTGAGCGAGTCGCTCTCCATGCGGATGAACTGCTGCGTGCCTGGCAGGAGGAGCGGCGGCGGCGCGAAGGGGGTGAGCAGCGGACCCGCGGCGGCCACGTGCGGAGCGGCGGTGGAGCGCTCCGCTCGCTCGCGCAGCTGCCAGGTCCAGGCGTAGCCGCCGACGTCGAAGGTGGCCGTAACGCCGGAGCAGAGATAGCTGCGGAAGAAGCGCTCCGGGTGCGCCTCGAGCGCGGCAACGGTCGAGTCGTAGGGAAAGCGCTCGCGCAGGTCGAGCGCGTCCGGGCGGCCGTCCGCCCACCCTGTCTGCGAGTAGTGTACGTGCGCGTCCACCAGGCCGGGGATGATCCACTTCCCGGTGGCGTCGATCGCCTCCACGTCGCCGGTGAGATCACACTCGCCGACGCAGGCGATGTTGCCCTCGCGCATCACCACGGTGCCCCGGCGTGGGGCCGCGCCGGTGCCGTCGATGATGGTTGCGCCGGTCAGCGCCACCGCGGGCACCGGCTGATCGCCCGGCGAGCGGAAGGCGGTCGAGACCGCCACCCTCCAGCTCCCGTCCGGCTGCCGCACGAAGACTCGCTCCGAGATGCCGCGCTGGCTTCCTCCGTCCACCACCCGGTACCGATAGGCGCCATACACCACCCCGTGCGCCAGCGGCGTCACCTCGAAGTGGGACGCGACCAGGGTATCCGGCCAGGAGTCGGGATCGCCGGCGGCGAGCCCCTCGTAGCCGTACTGCACCCCCGCCGGCCCGGCGCGCACCAGCCGCGGGCTCTGCAGGTAGTGCCGCAGGTACGCCGGACGGTCGCGGTGGTGGATCGTGGCGATGTTCGAGCGGAAGACGGCGAGCGCGGCGACCGAGTCGGCGGCGCGCGCGGTGGCGTCGTAGCCCGCCGCTCCCGCGCCCGGCGCGAGCACCGCAGGAGCGCAGGCGCCCGAGAGCAGGGCGCAGCCGGCCAGGAGCAGGACTGCGCCGCCCCGTGCCCGGCGGTTGAAACCGCGGCTGGAACGGCACGAAGTCCGCCTTCGCGGACTGAACCGTAACCGCTCTGGAGTTGAAGCCCACGCAGGTGGGCTTTGTGCCCTTCTAGCAGCGAATTCATTCGCCGGGGGGGCTGGCGTGCTTCGCGTCATGGTCATGGCAGGTTCGTCGGGATCGGTACCGGGAGCGGGGGCAATGTACGCAACGCCTGCGGGGTCGGGAAGCCGCGCGGCTCCCGGAACGGCGCTTGCGACCGGCTCTGGCTTCGCCCGGGCGGCACGCCGCCCTGTATTCGGTTATTCGACAAAGGAGCCAGAGGTGAACGATCAGGCGATGACGACCACACCCTCCGGGCTGCAGTACCGCGACGAGGTGGAGGGAACCGGAGCGACGGCGAAGTCGGGAGATCAGGTGGCGGTCCACTACACCGGCACGCTGGAGAACGGCCGCAAGTTCGACAGCAGCCGCGACCGCGGCAAACCCTTCGAGTTCGCGCTGGGTGCCGGTAGGGTAATCCGCGGCTGGGACGAAGGGGTGGCGGGGATGAAGGTCGGCGGGCGGCGAAGGCTGGTGATCCCACCGGAGCTGGGATATGGCAAGCAGGGAACAGGGCCCATCCCGCCGAACTCGACGCTGCACTTCGACGTGGAGCTGCTGGAGGTCCGCTGAGCGGCTTGCCGGAGCCTACCTCGCCACGAAGATCTGGGTGTAGTGGAAGGCTCCGCGCGCGTCACGAACGACTCCGATCCCGGTGACAGTGTACGGCCCCTCGAGGTTGCGCCGGTGTCCGCTGCTCTGGATCCAGCCGCGAGCGGCCACCTCCGCTGTAGCTGAGCGGCTGTGGTTGTTCCAGGCGACGTTCTCGCTGAGGGCGCGGTAGGCGACGACTCTGCGGATCGCCTCCGCCCGCTCGTCGAAGCCGCCGTGGCCGAACGGCTCCCGCTGCTCCGCCATCGCCTGGCTGTGACCGCGCGCGATCTCCGCGATCGCGGGGCTGAAGACCAGGGGAGCCAGACCCTGCGCGGTGCGGTGCTCGTTGATCAGCTGGTGGACCTGCGCTTGGATCTCCACGAGCTCCGCGGGCGAGCCGCCGCCCACGGGTGGCACCGGAGGGGGTGAGACCTCCTGGATCACCGCGCAGGACCCCACCATGAGCAGGATCAGCAGGAAGAGGGATCGGCCGGGGGAGAAGGTGCACATGGCCCGTGATACCCCCGAGGAATCAAGCGTTCCCACCCGGACTCCCGCCCTGGAGTTCGCCCCATCGAGCCGGCTCGTCGATTCCGACCGCCTACAGCTGCCCCGCCGTCGCGTCCAGCTTTGCGAGTAGCTGCCGATACATGGGGTCGTCGTAGCGGGCGAGCAGGAAGGTGGGCGCGTAGTCCGGGAGCGAGGCGCCGGTGAGGTGCGCGGCGAGCAGCTCCCCCGCCGCCTGCGAGGCCATGACGCCGTAGCCGGAGAGCGCCCCGATCACATAGGTACCCTCCACGGGTAGCGGGCCGATCAGCGGGCGGTTCTCGCGCGTCTTGCAGTAGTAGCCGCCATCCACGAAGGCGCGGCTCCCCTGGTCGAAGTACGCGGAGATGCCGGGAATCACACGGGAGAGGCCGCGCACCAGCACCTCCGGGTAGAAGGGGTCGAAGGCCGGCGGCCAGACCGCCTCCTGCGGGTGGATGTCGTACGTCCAGATGATCCAGGGGCAGGAGCCGCCGTTCTCCTCACGCGGCCGCACGTGCACGCCCGCCGGGAACGAGTCGAGCAGCCAGCGCGTCTCCGGGCGGGCTGCCAGCTCCCGCCGCTCGGCATCCGTCCAGGGGAGGTGGAGCGGATCGTCCCAGATCAGCAGCGGCGCCTCGCGCGGGACGATCCGCCGCTCGTCCCGCAGGGCGATCTTGCCGTGCAGCTCGGTAAAGACCGGCAGCTCCACCCCCAGCATCATGCCGACCTCGCGCAGCAGTGGCCCCGCGGCGATCACGAATCTTTCTGTATCGATCCGGCCGCCCCCCTCCAGCTCCACACCCGTTACCCGGCCGCCTGCGCTGCGCACCCCCACCACCCGATCCCGCAGCAGGCGAGCCCCATGCGCCTGCGCCCGCTCCAGCAGCCAGCGGCCCAGCCGCAGCGCGTCCAGCCAGCCGCAGCGGCGGGCGTGCAGTACCGCCACCACGTCCCCGGCAACGAAAGGGAAATGCTCGCGGATCAGCTCCCGGTCCAGCAGCAGGTCGGCGCCGTCGGGCACACCGCGGAAGCCTTCGGATGGGGAAGGGGCATAAGGCGAGGGGCCCGGGTGCAGGCGCAGCGGTCCTGCTCCCAGCGCGGAGATCTCGGCAGCGGTGCGCTGCATCTCCGGGATGCGGTCAGGGTCTGCAGTCAGGAAGGCGTAGCCGCGCCGGTTGAGGCGGAAGTGGTTGCCGCTCTCCTCCGCCAGCTCCTCGAGCAGATCGATGCTGCGGTTCATCAGCCGCACCATCGCGTCGTCCGGACCGGGCCACCAGTTGCGGTACGCCTGCGTCCCCTTGTCGCTGGTGAGCGTCATCGGCTCGCGCTCGTCCACCAGCAGAACGTCGCGAACTCCCTGCCGCACCGTCAGGTGGTAGGCGGCGGCGATTCCCGCCATGCCGGCGCCGCAGATCACTACGTCAGCAGATGAGGACATCGTATCGACCGTTGACCAGAATGCCCGCATGAAGGGAACCTCAGACCCGCTCGGCGGAGCTTGCCGCGTACGCCACGCGCGCCCCAATCTAACTCTTTCCGATCAACCGGGCTTCCGGAGCTGAGATTCGATGCAGGCGACCAGGGTACTGCGGGCGCTCGGCCCGATCGACGCCAGGAGCGTACAGCGCGATCCGCTGCTGCGCTGGACGATTCTGCTGCCGCTGCTGCTGGCGCTGGCTGCGCGCTGGCTGCTTCCGGTGCTGGTGGCGCGGCTGGGGGTGCTCTCTGGGGCGGATCTGCTGCAATACTACCCGCCGCTGATGAGCGTCGCTCTGCTGCTGCTGCCGCCGCTGCTGGTGGGGATGGTGGTCGGCTTCCTTCTGCTGGACCAGCGGGACGACCAGACGCTCCTCGCGCTGCAGGTGACGCCGCTGCCGCTCGGCGCCTACCTCGCCTACCGCATCGCCGTGCCGTTGCTGCTGAGCGTGCTGGTCAGCGCGGCGGTGCTGCCGCTGGCGGGGCTGGCGGGGACCGGGCCGCTGCCGCTGCTGGCCGCGGCTCTCGCGGCGGCGCCCCTCGCACCGATCGCAGCGCTCTTCCTGGCTGCCTTCGCCGGCAACAAGGTGCAGGGCTTCGCGCTCACCAAGGTCTCGGGGGTGCTGCTGATGCCGCCGCTGGTCGCGTACTTCGTCGACTCGCAGTGGCAGCTCGCCTTCGGAGTGCTCCCCACCTACTGGCCGGCGCGGACGCTCTGGGCGGCGCAGGCGGGGGAGCCGGGACTCTGGCTCTACCTCGTTGTCGGCCTCGGCTATCAGGCGGTGCTGCTGGCGCTGCTGCTGCGGCGCGTCGGGCGGGTGGTGCGGGGATGAGTGCTCCCCCTCTCCCGCACCTGGGAGAGGGGGCCCGGGGGACGAGGATCAGCCCTCTAACATCCACCCGCCGCGAGGCGCTTCCAGCTCTGCATCTGCACGGTCGGGTCGTTCCTGAGCGGTGAGAAGTACGCCTGGATCGCGTTCATCTGCTGTCGCGCCACCTCGAATCCGAGGGAGCTGCTGAAGCGCGCCTCAGGGATCCCGGTCCCCGTCATCGCGCAGCTGGCCGACGTGATGCCGAGGCGTATGCCGGGCGAGGAACCGTACTGCAGATTCGGCCCGAAGGTCGGCGCGCATCCGGCGAGCGCGAGCCCGCAGGCGAGCGCGCCGAGTCGAAGTAAGCTGCTGGCTTTCGGCATGATCCCTCCTCAGGATTGTCGTCCCCTCGCCCCTCGAGGCGCGCACCGGACCGGGCGAGAAGAGACGTCATTGTGACCTCGTGGTGCGCATCATTGTATTTCACCAGCGCCCGAGCGGCGCGGCGTACGGAGCCGGCGGCGCACTGCCGCCGATCCCACGGAACCGGATCCCTCCCGCCGTCGGGTGCGCCGGCAGCCCCAGCGCGGCGGGGCTGGGGATGCCGCGCGCCGCACTCTCCACCAGCGAGCCGGGGGAGCGCCCCACGGTGAGCTCCAGCCGCACGCCCCGCCGCCGCTCGCGGGGGAGGGCGACCGGATCCCCGCGGGAGACCACTCGCGCCGCGGGCTGGACGGAGGTCACCACCACGGATGGCGTGACTCCGGCGTGGCCGGGCGTAACCTCCGGCACCGGCTCCCGCTCCGCCGGGCGCGCGGCTCTCGGCCCCGTCGCCTCCCTCGAGGTGGAGACCGTGGACCGGCGCGGAGTCGCAGGATCGACAGGGCGGCTCTCCTCCGCCTTGATGATGCGTGACTCACCTTCGTGTGCGTCCTCGCCGAAGCGATCCGTCGCGGCCCGTACGACCTGCACTGGCGCCGCTCCGGAAGCCGCGAGGCGAGGCGCGTCCACTCGCGCGGGCCCGGTCTGCACCAGCGCTAGCACGGGCGCATCCTGCGCGAACGCGCCCACACCGGCGGCGAGGAGAGCAGCAAGTGCCGATGCGGCCAGGGGAGAGACGCGGACACCCCGCGGACGATCGGGGGCGAGCAGCGCCCCTACCCGCCGCGCGAGCTGGCT
>JBPCIT010000030.1:0-16858 GCA_051006015.1 Longimicrobiaceae bacterium | reverse complement strand
ACGCCGCTCTCGATCCCGGTATGCCGCGTCTCGCCCTGGTTCGCGAGCTGCGCCTGCGCGACCGATCCCGCGGAGAGCGAGGGCGGAATGATCTGGTTGGTGAAGTCCAGCAGGAACGCCGTCGCCTCCACCGAGAGGCCGGCGAGCGGCTCGGCGCGCGTACCCACCTCGAAATTCCAGCTCCGCTCCGCGTCGAGCTGCAGCGAGACCGGATCGCCGACCGCCGCGCCCGGCGCGAACGTCAAGTCCTCGTAGACGAGGGCGTCCTTGATGCGCGGCGGCGCGAAGCCGCGGTGCGCGCCAGCAAAGACGGTCACGCGGGGCGAGTGCAGCCAGCTCGCGCCGAGGCCGGGGATCACCTCGAATATCGCGTCGCTGGTGCGGATGTCCACATCCTCCGGCAGGTAGGTGGTGCGGCCAGGGTTCGCCGGGTCCTCTCTGCGCACGCGGGTACGCAGGATGTTGCGGTCGTAGGTGAAGGACTCCAGCCGCACCCCGGGCGTAAGCCGGAAGTGGTCGCCGAGCTGGAAGCGGTTCTGCAGATAGCCGGCGAGCGCGTAGCCGTTGCGGATCTCGTCGTCGCGAATCTCGCCGGTTCGCGAGGTGGCCGTGCCGCCGTTGATGTGCTGGTCGCGCGCCCGCTCATAGTGGGCGCGCACCCCTGCATCCAGCTCGCTCGCCGTGCCGAAGAGGCGGTGGTTCCACTGCAGACGCGGCTCGATCCCCGCCACGTCGAAGCTGCGGTTGCGGTTCCCGGTGGTGCCGAGGAGCTCGATGGCGCTGCCGCCGCCGGTGTAGCGGAAATCCTGCCGCTGCCAGTCGCGCACCGTGCTGTAGGCGTAGCCGGTAGTGCGCAGAACGGCATCCGCGCCGAGGATCAGGTTGTGGGTGGCGGAGGCGGCGTAGCGGCGCACCCGCAGCCGGTCGTCCGGCGCCGGGTGCTGCGAGGGATCCGCACGGAACATCTCATCGGTGAGGCCGACGTAGGTGGAGTTGGACTCCTCGTCGTAGACGCTGAGCTTGACGCTCGTCTCCGAGCGGTCGCCCAGCGCGAACGTCAGCTTGCCCGTGAAGTCCGTCACCCCGAAGAAGAGGCCGCGGACGTCATCCGCCTGCTTGCGCAGCAGGCTCGCCGTCGCGCCGGCGTTCTCCCAGGTGCCGCCGTAGCTGGCGAGCGCCGAAAGGAAGCCGCCGGAGCCGCCGCGCAGATCCAGCGAGCCCTGCGGCCGCTCGGGAGGATCGGGGGTGACGTAGTTGATCACGCCGCCCACCGTCTGGGGTCCGAAGAGGATCGAACCGCTCCCCTTCACCACCTCCACCCGGGCCATCCGGTCGATCGGCGGCGTGTAGTACATCTCCGGCTCGCCGTAGGGCCCGAGCACCACCGGCACGCCGTCCTCCAGCACCAGCACCGTGCGGCTGCGATCGGGATCCAGTCCGCGGATGCCGATATTGGCCCGCAGCCCCAGCCCCTCCTCCTCCTGCACATGTACACCGGGCACGCTGCGGAAGACCTCGTTCCCGCTGAGCGGAATCCGCTGCAACAGCTGCTGCCGGGTGATTGCCGCGGCGGAGCCGGGGATGCGCTCGAGCGCGTCGGCCCGTGTGCCGATCACCTCGATCTGTGGCGTCTGGAGGGCGGCGGGTTGCAGGTAGAAGTCGAGCTCGGCAGCAGCCGACTCGGAGACCACGGTGGCGCGCCGTGCAGAGCGGAAGCCAGGCACCGAGGCCTCCACCTCGTGTGCTCCGGCCTCCACCGCTTCAAGGACGTAGCGCCCCTGTGCGTCCGTGCGCGCCTCGAGCCCGGCCCCGACCACCCTCACCTCCGCCCCGGCGATCGGGGTTCCCGCTCGTGCATCGAGCACCTCGCCATGCAGCGCACCGCCCTGGGCAGCAAGCGCACCGGGAAGAACGCAGAGCGCCAGAGCCGCCCACGCGGTACTGCCGAATCGCCGAATCTCGTGCATCTTCATCCTCAACGGGCAGCTGTCGCGATTGAGAACCATTATCAACGGGCGCCAACTTAGATGCGCCCCGCCGGAGTGTCAAGTGCTTCGCTCCGGCAGAAACGTGGCGTTGCCACTCCCGGCGGCGCACGCCGCGCATTTGACGGGGCCGCCGGCGCGGCTCTACTTTCTCGACATATCCCGTTGACCATCCACCTCTTGAGGACCATTCATGGCCATCCTTCCGCTGCGCGGGGTAGAGCCCTCGGCGGCCGCGGTTCACCAGTACGAGGCGTGGCTCTCCGAGCTCGGCGAGGCGCTCGATCGCGGAACGGATCGCTGGGAGCTGTGCCGCCGCACCCTGACCGGCATCTTCTATCCCGGGCTGGTAGACGCCGACCCGGAGCGCCTGCCGCTCACTGCGCGAGTGGCGCTCGCGCAGATGGACGCGCGCAACGTCACGCTCGAGCCGGAATACTACGCCGAGGTCGACGACGAGAAGTTCCAGGCGCGCAAGCCGCTCCTCTGGATGTGGCAGATGTTCGACCGCTCAGCGCTCGGCGGCAACGTGCATCTGGGGGTGCGCTTCCGCCGCCTGCTCGCTCCGTACATCCTCAAGCGGGTGGGGGGTAACTTCAAGTGCTTCCACTTCGTGGAGTTCTCTTTCGGCTACAATCTCGAGGTCGGCGACGATGTGGTGGTGCACCGCAACGTGCTGCTCGACGACCGGGGCGGGATCGTGCTCGGTGACCGCGTCTCCATCTCCGATTACGCGAACGTCTACTCGCACACGCACTCCATCGTGGACCAGAAGGACGTGACGAACGCCACGACCGTCGTCGCCGACGACGTGCGCATCACCTATCACGCGACCATCCTGGCAGGCACACGGGTGGGAGAGAACTCGATGGTGGGCGCGCTGGCGGTCGCCACGCGCGACGTGCGGCCCTGGCACGTCAACGTCGGCATTCCCGCGAAGTCGGTGCGGGTGAAACCCACCGCTCCGCCCGACGCGTTCCGCACCACCGTGGTGCGCAAGCATGCCGGTGGAGACACGAGTGAAGAGTAAAGGCGCCTGACTGACTGTCCGGCGCACCGAACGTCCACCTACAGGAGCATGACGACAGATACCGTACCGGTCGAGATAACGGATCCCGTCAACGCGCGGATCCTCAGCGTCTCCGAGGATCGCATCCAGGGCTTCCTCGCCGATCCTTTCGAGGAGATCAGCCGCCTTTCGGGCGTCGAGCTGCCGACGGTGCTCGAGCGTATCCGCGCGATGCTCGCCGCCGGCACTATCCGCCGGGTGAGACAGACGCTGATGGCCACCAATCTGGCGCCCGGTGCGCTGGTGGCGTGGCGGGTGCCGCCGGAGAAGCTCGACGCCGCCTTCAACTACATGTTCCAGCAGGACCCCTTCTCGGGTCACGTGGTGATCCGCTCGACCGATGCGGAGACCCCCGGCTCGCACTATCGGCTGTGGACCACCCTCAAGGTTCCGCAGGGCTTCTCGATGGAGAAGCACTGCGATTTCCTGAGCTCGCAGACTGGCGCGGAGGCGTACCGGCTGATGCCGGCGAAGCGCCTCTTCACCCTCGGCGTGGGCCATGTGCGGCGGCGCGGAATGGAGCCCGGGAGCAAGTCGGAGGAGCCGGGCCGGGTGCTCGACACCGAGATCGTGCAGCTCAGCGAGCTGGAGTGGCGGGTGCTGGTCGCGATCAAGCGGGAGTTCGAGCCGGAGGAGATCGAGCCGAACCCCTGGCGCGCCCGCGCGGAGGAAGCCGAGCTGCCGCTCGACGACTTCCTGCAGGTCGCCGGCGCGCTGCAGGAGCGTGGCGTGATCGGCCGTTTCTCCACCTTCCTCGAGCACGTCAAGCCCTCCGTCGGCGGCACACGGGTGACGCGCTACAATGCGCTCTTCCACTGGCAGGTGCCGCCGGGACGGGAGATCGAAGCAGGCCGGGAGGTCGGCCGCCACCACATCCTCACCCACGCCTACTGGCGCGAGGGCGGACCCGAGTTCGGGAACGTCAACATCATGGGCGTCGCTCACGGCACCGACAAAGCGCTGGTGCTGGAGCACAAGGCCGCGATCGACCGCCACCTCGAGGAGATCGGCATCCCGGTGGGCTACACCAACGTCTTCTGGGGGGGCCGCAGCGAGATCAAGCCCTCGGAGATCTCGCCGTTCGCCTATGTGGGGTGGTGCCGCACGATGGATTTAGACCCCGCCGCCATGCGGTCACACGACGAACGGGCGTAGCCTCGCCGCAGCTGGCGCCGTCTACGGGCTAGAGTTCGACTTCGAAAGTCTCCCGGTGATCATACAGCGCCACTCGGTCCGCCTCGGGTAGGCACGCAGTGAGGACGTCAGCGGGGAGAAATGGTCCATGAGGCGGGGCCTCCCGCTGGGATCCATCGTACCCTTGTCGGCTGCCCAAAAGTGTCGAGCGGGCGCGGTGCTATGTGTCCGCTTCCGGGACGCCTCGATCCCAGATGCGGACAATCCGGGAGCGGGAGACCACCCCCGCAATTGCGGTAAGTGATTGCTCATCATTCACCTGCGCTCCTCATGCCGCCCCGGCATAACCCTTCCCTTTGTAGCGCGCCTCGGGATCCGTCCGCGATGAGCTGCGCCAGGCGGGTCGTGTGACCGCTGCTCCACATGCGACAACGCGGACGGCAGGGCCACGCAGGTAGGACCACGCAGTGTCCCTGTCCCTCGAGCAACACCATTCCGGCACCCAGGAGAAATAATGGACCGGCTGCTCCAGGATCTTCGCTATGCCGTGCGCACCATCCTCCGCTCCCCGGGCTTTTCCGTGGTGGCAGTCCTCACCCTCGCGCTGGGGATCGGCGCGACGACGGCGATCTTCAGTGTGATCAGCGGCGTGCTCCTGCGGCCGCTGCCCTATCCGGAGTCCGAGCGGATCGTGCAGCTCTCGCAGGTCGATACGGAGGGCCGCCGCATGAGCTTCTCCGATCCGAATTTCGCGGATCTCCAGACGCAGAGCCGCAGCTTCCAGGCACTGGCGCAGGTCGGCCGCGGCGGCGTGACCTCCGTCTCCGGCGGCAGTGAGCCGGCGCGCGTACCGGCGTCCTGGATCTCACGCGACTTCTTCGCGGTGCTGGGCGTGCAGCCGATTCTCGGCCGCACCTTTCTTCCCGACGAGCAGCAGGAGGGGGGCTCGCCCGCGGTGGTGGTGAGCCACACCTTCTGGCAGCGCTACCTCGGCGGCGATCCCGAGCTGGAGGGCCGGACGCTCACCTTCGAGGGGCGGGTGCACTCGGTGGTGGGGGTGATGCCGCCCGGCTTCGCCTACCCCGTCGGAGCGGAGCTCTGGGCGCCACGCGAGCTGTATCCGGTGCTGCCCAGCCGGACGGCGCACAACTGGATGCTTCTGGGGCGGCTGAGGGACGGCGTCACTCTCGACCAGGCGCGCCAGGAGGCGAGCGGTATCGCGCGCGAGCTGCGGCAGCAGTACGGGCAGGACACCTGGATGGTCGACGCGGCAGTGGTCCCCCTCCAGCAGCAGATCGTCGGTCGCGCCCGGCCGATGCTGCTCCTCCTGCTGGGAGCGTCGGGCCTCCTGCTGCTCATCGCCTGCGCCAACCTTGTCAACCTGCTGCTGGCGCGCGCCACTACGCGGCAGCGGGAGATCGCGGTGCGGCAGGCACTCGGGGCAGGCAGAGGCCGACTCGCCCGGCAGTTCCTGAGCGAGGCGGTGGTGCTCTCGCTGGCGGGAGGCGCGCTCGGGCTGCTGCTGGCTGCGTGGGGGATGCGACTGCTACTCGCCCTCGAGCCCGGCAATCTTCCGCGCGTGGGGGAGGTCCAGATGAGCTGGGAGGTGCTCGCCTTCGGCCTGGCCCTCTCCCTCGCGGTCGCGGTGACCCTGGGGCTCTTCACGGCCCTGCGAGCCACGCGCCGGGAGGTGCGCGCGTCGCTCGCGGAGGGCCAGCGCACGCACGCAGGCGGCGCCTCGAGCCGCCGGGTGCGCAGCGCGCTGATCGTCTCGCAGGTAGCATTGACGTTGCTGCTGCTCGTCGGCGCGGGCCTGCTCGCGCGCAGCTTCCTGCGGCTGCTCGCACAGGATCTGGGCTTCCGCACCGAGCGTGTGATCGCGATGGATCTCTCCCTCCCGCCGGGCGATGACGAGGCCGCGAGCGCTCACCTGACCCGCTTCCATGACGAGGTGCTGGCGCGGCTGCGCAGCATCCCGGGGATCGAGCAGGCAGGCGGCGCGAACGATCTCCCGCTGGCGGGCGGCAACTACTCCGGCGGCACCTTCATCATCCAGAACCACCCCGCGGAAATCGCGAGCTACGAGGACTTCGGGCGGCTGATGAGCGAGCCGGCGCGTACCGGCGGGGCCGCCTACCGGGTCGCGAGTGAGGGCTACTTCGGCGCGATGCGCATCCCTCTGGTGCGCGGCCGCCTCTTCGAGGATCGCGACGCGCCGGATGCCCCGCACGTGGCTGTGATCAGCGAATCGCTGGCGAGGACCCGCTGGCCCGACGAGGAGCCGATCGGCAAGCTCATCCAGTTCGGCAACATGGATGGCGATTTGCGGCCCTTTACGATCGTCGGCATCGTAGGCGACGTGCGCGAGCAGGGCGTGGCGGCGGAGCCGCAGCCTACCCTCTACGGCTACTACCGCCAGCGGCCGGCCTCGACCAGCCGGTTCACCTATGTGATGTATGGCACCGCTGAGCCGACGGCGGTGATCTCCTCCGCCCGCCGCATCGTGCGCGAGCTCGAGCCTGACGTTCCCCCGCGCTTCCGCACCCTGGAGCAGATCTTCTCCGACTCGCTCTCGGACCGCCGCTTCAGCCTGCTCCTTCTAGGGGTGTTCGGCGGCACCGCGCTGCTGCTGGCGGTGCTCGGGATCTACGGTGTGACGGCGTACTCCGTGGCGAGGCGTACGCAGGAGATCGGGGTGCGGGTCGCGCTCGGCGCGCAGCGCACGGACGTGCTGCGGATGGTCGTCGGCCAGGCGCTCGCGCTCGCCGCCGCCGGGGTGGGAATAGGGCTGCTGGCGGCGCTCGCCCTCACCCGGGTGATGCGCAGCCTGCTCTACGGAGTGAGCCCGATGGATCCGCTCACGCTGGCGGCCGTCCCGCTCTTCCTGATCGGCCTCGCCGCGCTCGCCGCCTACCTGCCCGCGTTGCGCGCCTCGCGGGTGGATCCGATGGTCGCACTTCGTTCCGAATAGGAGCCGGGCAATGGACATGTTGCTTCAGGATCTGCGCTTCACCGCGCGCACGCTGCTCAAGAATCGCGGCTTCGCGCTGGTGGCGGTGCTCACGCTGGCGCTCGGCATCGGTGCGAACACAGCCATCTTCAGCGTCGTCAACGCCGTGCTGCTGCGCCCGCTCCCTTACTCGGAGCCGGAGCGGCTGGTTGCGGTCCGGCCTGGCGTGATGGTCGGCGAGTACCTGCTCCTGCGCGAGGAGAACCGTGCCTTCCAGGATGTGGCGATGTACCGCGAGGGCGTGGGCTTCAATCTCTCCGGGGACGGAGAGCCCGAGCGGCTGACGGGAGCGTCCGCCTCGACGAATCTCTTTACCACGCTGGGTGCTGCGCCGCTGCTGGGGCGCACCTTCCTCCCCGGCGAGGACCAGCCGGGGGAGGACCGCGTGGTGATCCTCAGCCACGGCCTCTGGCGGCAACGCTTCGGCGCCGACCCGCAGGTGCTCGGACGCGAGACCCTGGTGGATGGTGAGCCGCGCACCGTGGTGGGGGTGATGCCCGCCCGCTTCCACTTCCCCGCCGCGGGCACGCAGCTCTGGATCCCGATCACGATGGATCGCACCTCGACGGTGGCGCTCTGGGGCGGCTGGGGCGGCAATGTGGTGGCGCGGCTCCGCCCCGGCGTCGAGCCGGAGCAGGCGCTGGCCGAGATGCAAACCTTCACCGGGCGTTTCCGCGACGCGAATCCACTCTGGACGCCGGGCGCGGACTACCGCCCCGACCAGCGCGTGGTTCAGCTGCGTGAGGAGATGGTCGGCGACATACGCCGCATGCTGCTCGTGGTGCTGGGAGCGGTGGGCTTGGTGCTGCTGATCGCCTGCGCCAACGTGGCGAACCTGCTGCTCGCGCGGGCGGCGGCGCGGCGCAAGGAGGTGGCGATCCGCACCGCGCTCGGCGCCGGGCGCGGGCGTCTGGTGCGACAGCTCCTCACCGAGAGCCTGGTGCTGGCGGTGATCGGCGGCGGCCTGGGGCTGCTGCTCTCCTTCTGGGGCGTGCAGCTGCTGGTGAGCGCTCTCCCGCCGGACACGCCGCGGCTCGCGGAGATCGGCATCGATCTGCCGGTGCTCGGCTTCACGCTCGCCGTCACCCTCCTGACGGGGATCCTCTTCGGGCTCCTGCCAGCGCTGCGCGCCTCCCGCACGGAGCTGCACTCGGAGCTGAAGCAGGGCGGCCGAACCGGCGCCAGCTCCGGTCACCGCCGCCTCTCCGCGGCGCTCGTGGCCGCCGAGATCGCGCTCGCTGTCGTGCTCGTCAGCGGCGCGGGCCTCCTGATCCGCAGCTTCTCCGAGCTGCTGCGGGTCGATCCCGGCTTCCGCGCCGAGAGCGTCGTCTCCGCGCGCATCACGCCGCCGCCAGCCCTGTACAGCGAGGCTGAGCGGCAGCGGGCGTTCTACGCCGAGCTGCTCGAGCGCACGCAGGCGCTGCCGGGAGTTCAGGGCGTGGCGGCGGCGAACGATCTCCCGCTCGTCTCGGAGTGGTCAGGGTTCGCCTTCGAGGTCGAGGGTGATCCATACGTCGTCGGCACCAGCGCGCCGACGACCCTCGATCGCAGGGTCACGCCGGACTACCTGCGCGTGGTGGGAATCCCACTCCTGCGCGGCCGGACGCTCACCGAGGCGGACCGGGAGGGGACGCCCAAGGTTGCGCTCGTCAACGAGACGATGGCGCGGGAATTCTGGCCGGGCGAGGACGCGGTCGGAAAGCGCTTCAAGCCGGTCTGGTGGCGCGACCAGTGGATCACCGTCGTCGGCGTCGTGGGTAACGTGAAGCAGCAGGGTCTCGCGGCCGAGACGGAGTCGGAGATCTACCGCCCCTTTGCGCAGGAGCCGACTGCCGCGATGACACTGGTGATGCGGACGACCACGGATCCCGGCACGCTCGTCGCCAATCTGCGGTCGGCGCTGGCGGCGGTCGACCCCGACGTGCCGGTGAGCGAGATTCGCACGATGGAGCAGGTGATCTCCCAGGCCGTCACCACGCCGCGCTTCACCATGCTGCTGCTGGCGGTCTTCGCCGCGCTCGCGCTGGTGCTGGGGGCGGTGGGGATCTACGGGGTGCTCGCCTACGCGGTCGGGCAGCGCACGCAGGAGATCGGAGTGCGGATGGCGCTCGGCGCACGTAAGCACGACGTGCTCGCGCTGGTCGTGCGGCAGGGGCTCGTCCTCACCCTGATCGGCGTCGGCATCGGCCTGCTCGGCGCCTTCGCCACCACGCGCCTCCTGCGCACACTGCTCTTCGAGGTGAGCCCCACCGACCCGGCGACCTTCCTCGCCGTGCCGCTCCTGCTCGGCGCTGTGGCGCTGCTCGCCAGCTATCTGCCGGCCCGGCGCGCCGCGCGTGTCGATCCGATGATCGCCCTTCGCAACGAGTGAGCGAAGCCTCGAAACGGTTCGCAAGCCAGCGGCCGCGCGTTCAGTGTCCGGTTCTGGGACGAATCCGTCCCGGAACCGGACATTCGGTGCGTCTATGCTCACGGCTAAGTATGGTAATCGTAACAGTTTGCGCGCATCTCAGCCGCGGCACGCTGTTTCCTCTTGATCGCGGCAATCCGCGCTGCTCCGCCCGCGCTCCCGATCGTCTCCTTTCAGCCGGAAACCCGAAATGAACACAGCGTTCGCCGTCGCCCACGAACATGCGCCCGCTACCTCGCCCCTCATCGGGCTGCGCAACATCGAGAAGTTCTACGAGACCAAGGCGGGCAGGACCTACGTGCTGCGGCAGGTCAGCCTCGATGTCCGCCAGGGCGAGTTCATCAGCATCATGGGACCCTCCGGCGCCGGAAAGTCCACGCTGCTCAACATCCTTGGCATGTTCGATGGCGACTGGCTCGGCGAATACTTCTTCAACGGGCAGCCCGTACACGGTCTGAAGCCGAAGCAGCGGGTCGAGCTGAACAAGCGCAGCATCGGCTTCGTCTTTCAGCAGTACTACCTGCTCGATGACCTCACCGTCTACGAGAACCTGGAGATTCCGCTCTCCTACCGCGACGTGAAGAAGTCCGAGCGCGCCGCGATCGTGGCGGAGGTGCTCGACCGCTTCCAGATGGTGGGAAAGAAGGATCTCTATCCGACGCAGCTCTCCGGCGGCCAGCAGCAGCTCGTGGCGGTGGCGCGCGCGATCATCGCCGATCCGAAGCTGATCCTGGCCGACGAGCCGACGGGCAGCCTCCACTCGAGCCAGGGGCGGATGATCATGCACACGCTCAAGAGGCTCAACGACAGCGGCGTCACCGTGATCCAGGTCACGCACTCGGAGGAGAACGCCTCCTACGGCGATCGCACCATCCAGCTCCGCGACGGCTGGATCGTGGACGAACAGTAGCGCCGGTATGCCACCGGTGCTCCCCTTCCCTGCCGAGATCCACCACGCCACCCTGGTGCGCGCCGGGCCGGAGCGGGTGTATGATGCGCTGACCACCGCCGCCGGCCTCGACGGCTGGTTCACCCCCGGTGCGGCGGTGGATGCGCGGCCCGGCGGTGAGATCCGCTTTCGCTGGCGCGGCTGGGGACCCGACGAGATCACGGACGAAGATGGAGGCCCGGTGCTCGAGGCGCGCCGGCCGGAGCGCTTCGTCTTCCAGTGGCGGCCCGACCGCAGCGGAGAGCCCACCACCGTCGAGGTCGACTTCGAGCCGGCGGACGGTGGCACCGTCATCCGGTTGCGAGAGTACGGATACGAGGACACACCCGCCGGGCACCGGCAGATTCTCGACTGCGCCGCCGGTTGGGGAGAAGCGCTCACACTCCTCAAGTTCTACGTGGAGCACGGCATCCGCTACTGAGCCCCCGCCACCGCTGGCGACCTTTCTTCCCGGCGCCACCGCTTCACTGTCCGTTTTTGGAACAGTGAGTCCCGCAGGCGGACACTTCGGCTCGCGAGCGCCCTCGCAGAAACGCCCGCAAGTCGTTTCGCCGTCTCACGATGGCAGAATCGACCGCCCTGGCACGTTCCGTTCATTGAGAGATCCTCGACGGAAGTCTCCCCGCGACCCGGAATGATGCCCAATGAACCCACTCCTGTATGACCTTCGCGCGGCTGCCCGTGGTGTGCTCGAGGCCGCACTCTTCACGCTGGCGATCCTCGGCCTGGTCGTGGGTATCGCCGCCGGTGCTGCTTTCGTCGCCACCGTCAGCTGTTCCATGCGGCCGCTCTTCCCGGGCAGCATGGGAAGCCGAGTGGCGGAGATCGCCGCGCCGGCGCCCGAATCCTGCCGCACCCTCATGTCGCCGCCGGACTTCCTGGACTACCAGGTCGCCGCCGTGGCGGGTGAATGCTCGCGCTCCTGAGCGCGCGGGTATTCACCGCCGTAGCGATTCGGAAGGCAAATGCGCGACTCTCACGCCTTGTTTCTCCGTTGCTGTTCGCCGCCGGGTTGACCTGAAGGCCGCGCCGCTGTACGAGTATGGAAGTGCGCGGGCGCTTTCGCGAAATCGCCCTCTCTCGCTCCTTCATCGATATTCCTGATGCCGACGTATGACCACGCCCCTCCGCATATTCTGATCGCCGACGACCAGCCGGACGTGCTGCAGGCCCTGAAGCTGCTTCTCAAGGTCGAGGAGTACCGGGTCGAGACCGCCACCTCGCCGGCCGGCGTGCTCTCCGCCCTTCAGGCGCACGACTTCGATGCCGCGCTGCTCGACCTCAACTATGCGCGCGACACCACCTCCGGGCGTGAGGGCCTCGATCTGCTGAGCCGCATCCAGGCTGTTGATGCGACCCTCCCGGTGGTGGTGATGACGGCGTGGGGAAGCGTCGAGAGCGTCGTCGAGGCGATGCGGCGCGGGGCGCGCGACTACATCGAGAAGCCGTGGGACAACGCACGACTGCTGGCGACGCTGCGCACGCAGGTCGAGCTCGGCCGCGCGCTGCGCCGCACGCAGCGGCTGGAGGACCAGACGCAGCGGCTGCAGAAGCGCGACCTCCCTGACATCATCGCCGAGTCGCGCGCGATGCAGCCCGCGCTGCGGCTGATGGAGCGTGTCGGCCCCTCTGATGCGAACGTGCTCATCACCGGCGACCATGGCACCGGCAAGGAGGTGGTGGCGCGCTGGCTGCACGCCGCCTCCCCGCGCGCGAACAAGCCGCTCATCACGGTCAACGCCGGCGCCATCGCGCCGGGCATCTTCGAGAGCGAGCTCTTCGGGCACGTCAAGGGCGCCTTCACCGATGCGCGTACTGACCGCGTCGGGGCGTTCGAGCTGGCGGACGGCGGCACGCTCTTCCTAGACGAGATCGGCACCATGCCGACCGAGCAGCAGGCGAAGCTGCTGCGCGTCCTGCAGACGGGGGAGTTCCAGCGCGTAGGCGCATCGAAGGTGCGCCGGGTGAATGTGCGGGTGCTCTCCGCCACCAACGCCGATCTGGGGCAGGCGGTCGCCGAGGGTCGTTTCCGCGAGGATCTGCTCTTTCGCGTCAACACCGTCGAGGTCCACCTTCCGCCGCTGCGTCAGCGGCGTGAGGACATCCCGCTGCTAGCCACCCACTTCCTGCGGCGGCAGGCGCAGCAGTACCGTAAGCCGATCACCGGCTTCGAGCCCGAGGCAATGGAGGCGATGCTGGAGTACGCCTGGCCCGGGAACGTGCGCGAGCTCGAGCACACCATCGAGCGTGCCGTCCTCCTGACACAGGGGGAGAAGGTGCGCGCCGAGGATCTGAACCTGCGCTCGCGCGTGGAGGGAACGGCGCCGCTCGATGAACTCACCCTCGAGGAGGTCGAGCGCGTGCTGATCCGCAAGGCGCTCGCCCGCCACGAGGGGAACGTCAGCCGTGCCGCCGAGGCGCTGGGCCTGAGCCGTAGCGCTCTCTACCGGAGGCTGCAACACCACGGGCTGTGAGCGTCCGCGCGAAGCGACTGCTGGACACCTCCCCTGCCGGGTCCCCAGATTCATGGCGGAACGCGCCTCCGGTGACGCTCTTTCTCGGAGCGTCGGCAGCGCGCGGTGCTGAGATTTCCGCCACCTCCCGCGAGGGACCACTGCCCCATCCATGAACCATCTCCCGCGGCAACGCCGGCATTCGGCCGCGCGTCACGACCGGCGCGTTCTGCTGCTCGCGCTGCTGGCCGGGCTGCCAGGAACGGCCGTGGCGCTGGTGCTGCTCTGGACGGGGGACTTCACGGAGCGCGCGCAGTGGACGCTCACCCTGCTGCTGACCACGCTCTGGTGGGGATTCGCCCTGGGCACTCGTGAGCGCGTCGTCCGCCCCCTGCAGACGCTCGCCAACCTGCTGGCCGCGCTCAGGGAGGGTGATTTCTCGATCCGCGCCGGCAGCGCCCGCCCCGACGATCCGCTCGGCCTGGCGCTGCTCGAGGTCAACATGCTGAGCGAGACGCTGCGCGAGCAGCGTGTGGGGGCGCTCGAGGCGACGGCGCTGCTACGCACGGTAATGGAGGAGATCGACGTCGCGATCTTCGCCTTCGACGGCGAGGAGCGGCTGCGGCTGGTGAACCGCGCCGGCGAGCGGCTGCTGGGGCAGGCCGCGGCGCGCCTGCTGAGCCGCAGCGCGCAGGACCTGGGCCTCGCCGTCTGCCTCCGGGGTGAACCGGCGCGAACGCTGGAGGCGACCTTCCCCGGCGGCGGCGGACGCTGGGAGCTGCGGCGCAACGTCTTCCGGCAGGGCGGTCGGCCGCATGCGCTGCTGGTGCTCTCCGACCTCAGCCGGGCGCTACGCGAAGAGGAGCGGCAGGCATGGCAGCGGCTCATTCGCGTGCTCAGCCACGAGATCAACAACTCCCTCGCTCCCATCCAGTCGATCGCCGGCAGTCTGCAGGACATCCTGCGCCGCGATCCGCTGCCGGAGGACTGGGACGACGACCTGCGGCAGGGATTAGCGGTGATCGCCGGCCGCTCGGGCGCCCTGGGCCGCTTCATGTCCAGCTACGCGCGCCTCGCCCGCCTCCCGCCCCCACGCCGGCAGCCGATGGACGTCGGCGAGTGGGTGCGCCGGGTGGCCGAGCTGGAGCCGCGACTTCCGGTCGCGGTTCGCGGTGGGCCGGAGATCACCATCTCCGCCGACGGCGACCAGCTCGACCAGCTGCTCATCAACCTGGTACGCAACGCGGTGGACGCATCGCTCGAGACCGGCGGCGGCGTCGAGGTCGGCTGGGCGGCCCGGAACGGCCACGTCGAGGTATGGGTGGACGACGAGGGGCCGGGCCTCGCCAACACGACCAACCTTTTCGTCCCCTTCTTCACCACCAAGCCGCAGGGCTCCGGGATCGGTCTGGCACTCAGCCGCCAGATCGCCGAGGCGCACGGCGGCACCCTGCTGCTCGAGAACCGCGCCGACAGCACTGGCTGCGAGGCGCGGCTTCTCCTCCCGCTCTACACGCCCCGAGAGACCCCGCCAAGCCATTCTTGACATCCGGTCCATCATGTGTAACATTCCATCCGGATATAAGGATGGAATGAACGTGACACTTCCCAGCATCTTCGACCGGATGTCGGCGCTCGCCGACACCACGCGCAGCCGGCTGCTCCTCCTGCTGGAGCGGCAGGAGCTGACGGTATCCGAGCTCTGCGCCGTGCTGCAGCTGCCGCAATCCACCGTCAGCCGGCATCTCAAGGTGCTCGGGGACGAGGGATGGGTGCAGGCGCGCGCGGAGGGGACCAGCCGCTGGTACCGGATGGTGCCCGAAAGGCTGGAGGCGCCGGCGCGGCGGCTCTGGCAGCTGGTGCGCGAGCAGATCTCCGGCAGCGGAGCGGTGCTGCAGGACGCGCAGCGGCTGCAGAGCGTGCTCAGCCTGCGTCGCAGCAAGGCGCAGGAGTTCTTCTCCTCCGCGGCCGGCGAGTGGGACCGGCTGCGCGGCGATCTCTTCGGCCGCCGTGCGGATCTGCAGGCGCTGCTGGGGCTGCTGCCGGAGGGCTGGACGGTGGGTGATCTGGGATGCGGCACCGGCCACGTCGCGGAAGCGCTGGCGCCCTTCGCAGCTCAGGTGATCGCGGTCGACGATTCGCCCGCGATGCTCGACGCGGCACGTGCTCGGCTGACCGGCTTCGAGAACGTCGAGGTGCGCGGCGGCGATCTCGCCTCGCTCCCGATTGAGGACCGGAGTCTCGACGCCGCGGTGCTCTTCCTGGTGCTGCACTACCTGGTCGAGCCGGCGCGGGTGATCGCGGAGGTGGCGCGGGTGCTGCGGCGCGGTGGCCGGCTCCTCATCGCCGACATGACGCCGCACGAGCGGGAGGAGTACCGGCAGCAGATGGGACACGTCTGGCTGGGCTTCACGCAGCATCAGATCGCGCAGTGGGCGGAGGAGGGGGGATTGGAGGCGCCGCGCTACCGGGCGCTGCCTGCGGACCCGACGGCGAAAGGACCCACCCTCTTCGCCGCATCGGCGCGGAAGCCGGAGTGACGGATACGTCGGAAGTTCATCTATCGAAACCCGTAATAGGAGATTGCCATGAGCACGATGATTGAAACCATGCACCCCTTCGCCGCCGCCGAGGAGGCGGGGCGCGAGCACTTCAAGGTGCGCGGTCTCTCGCTCGCCGACTTCGGGCGCAACGAGATCCGCCTCGCCGAGCAGGAGATGCCGGGGCTGATGTCGCTGCGCGAGGAGCACCGGGGGCAGAGGCCGCTGGCGGGCGCGAAGATCATGGGATCGCTGCACATGACGGTGCAGACCGCCGTGTTGATCGAAACCCTGACGGAGCTGGGCGCTGACGTGCGCTGGGTCTCCTGCAACATCTTCTCGACGCAGGACCACGCCGCCGCGGCGGTGGTCGTCGGCCCCGAGGGTACGCCGGAGAACCCGCAAGGAACGCCGGTCTTCGCCTGGAAGGGCGAGACCCTCGAGGAGTACTGGTGGTGCACCGAGCAGGCGCTGATGTGGCCCGACGGCTCCGGCCCCACCCTGCTGCTCGACGATGGCGGCGACGCGACGCTGCTGGTGCACAAGGGCGCGGAGTTCGAGAAGTCCGGTGCGATCCCCGCCTTCAACCCCGAGGAGGATTCGGAGGAGTGGGGGGTGATCCTCGACCTGATCCGCGAGCAGCAGGAGAAGAATCCCGGCCGATGGACGCGCGTCGCCGAGGAGCTGCGCGGCGTCTCCGAGGAGACCACGACCGGCGTGCACCGCCTCTACCAGATGATGGAAGCCGGCACGCTGCTCTTCCCGGCGATCAACGTCAACGACTCGGTCACCAAGAGCAAGTTCGACAACATCTACGGCTGCCGGCACTCGGTGATCGATGGCCTCAATCGCGCCACCGACGTGATGATCGGCGGCAAGGTCGCGGTGGTCTGCGGCTTCGGCGAGGTCGGCAAAGGGTGCGCGCAGGCGCTCCGTGGGCAGGGGGCCCGGGTCGTCATCACCGAGATCGACCCGATCTGCGCGCTGCAGGCGGCGATGGAGGGCTATCAGGTCACCACCCTCGACGACGTGCTGGAGACGGCTGACATCTTCATCACCGCCACCGGCAACTTCGACATCATCACCGCCGAGCACATGGCGCGGATGAAGGACAAGGCGATCGTCGCCAACATCGGCCACTTCGACAATGAGATCGACATGGCCGGCCTGAAGAAGTGGCCGGGCGTCGAGCGGCACAACATCAAGCCCCAGTACGACGAGTTCCGCTTCCCCGACGGCCACAGCGTGATGATCCTCGCCGAGGGGCGGCTGATGAACCTGGGCTGCGCCACGGGGCATCCGAGCTTT
>JBPCIT010000029.1:0-6357 GCA_051006015.1 Longimicrobiaceae bacterium | reverse complement strand
GGTGAGCAGCGAGCACCCCACCGCAGGGCACGCGGTGTAGGTGCATGAAGCGGTGGAGATCTCGGCGTCAAATCCGGTGGAGGAAGGCGCCATCCCTGATGAGCTGACGCCGAAAGCGCGCGAGCAGCTCGCCGCATCGCAGCGCGCGGTGGCGCCGCTAGGCACCCCTGAGGCGGCGCGCGCCGCCGGTTACCGACCGATGTTCGGCCAGCTTCCGACCATGGGGGAGCACTGGGTGAATATGGAGATCTTCGAGCGGGGCGGCTTCGACGTCGAGCGTCCCTCGACGCTCATCTTCAGCCCGGTGGAGGGCAAGCCGACGCTGGTAGGGGTTGCGTACGGATTCCGCATTCCTACCGGCGCGCCGATGCCGGAGGGCTTCGATGGCGATGCCGACCGCTGGCATGCACATCCCGGCCTGGCCGACCTGCCGGGCAAACAGCTGGTGATGGTGCACGCCTGGTTCGTCCCCGCGCCGGACGGGCCGTTCGCCAACCATAACCCCTGGCTACCCTATATGGCCGCCGGGCTTCAGCCGCCGCCGGCCTCAGCGCTCGCGGATACGCGGGAGAATCGCAGTGCGCGCACCCTGGCGCTCGCGCTCTGGCAGTCGACCGGCGAGTTGCCCTTCGGCGGGTGGATCCAGCGGCGGGGCGGCGCGGAGCTGCGGCGGCAGGTGGAGGCGGATCGCGCGGCCATCCGCACGCTGGTGCCCGAGCTGCGCGCGGCGCAGGCGCAGCAAGACGCGGCGGAGTTCGCGCGGCTGGCCGAACGCGCCGTGGCACACTGGGAGAGGATCGAGGCAGCGTACCGCTCGGTGGGCGGCCCGTTCGTCAACCAGATCCTCGATGAGGCGCTGGCGGAGATCATCGGCGAGTCGCACGGGGCCGCTGCGGGACACGCCGGGCACAGCCACTGAGGCGCGGCCGGCTACCGCAGCCCTGGCGTGCGCCGGAGCAGCTTCAGGACTCCGGTCACCGCCCCGAAGAAGCGCTGCGGTGCGAGGATCGGCTGCGGCGCGAGGGGGACCCACCGCTGAGCGGCGACCGTCTGCGGCTCGGTGTACTTGAGGATCCCCTGCGCGCCATGCCGCCTCCCCTCTCCTGAAGCTTTGAATCCACCGATTGGCGAGGCCACCGAGCCCCAGGCGGCGCCGTAGGGATCATTGAGGTTGACGCTCCCTGCCTGGATGCGGGTCGCAATCTCGCGGCCGCGCGCCACGTCGCGTGTCCACAGGCTGGCACTCAGCCCGTAGGGTGTGTCGTTCGCCTTCGCGACCGCCTCCTCCACCGTGTCGAATGGGTAGATCGCCACGACCGGGCCAAAGGTCTCCTCGGCGAAGGCTTTCATTCCCTCGCGCACGTCCACGAGCACGGTGGGCTCGTAGAAGAAGGGGCCGAGCTCCGGGCGAGGGTGCCCGCCAGCGAGGACGCGCGCACCCTGCTCCACCGCATCCCGCACGTGCTCCGTCACCGTCTCGAGCTGCCGCTCTGAGGCGAGCGAGCCCATCTCCGTCTCGTAGTCGAAGCCGGCGCCCAGCTTGAGCCCGCGCGCGCGTTCGGCAAAGCGCTCCACGAAGCGGTCGAAGATCGGCCGCTGCACGTAGATACGCTCGATGGAGACGCAGACCTGCCCCGCGCCGACGAAGGAGCCACGCACCCCCTGCTCGACCGCCTGATCGAGGTCCGCATCCTCGAGGACGATCATCGGGTTCTTGCCGCCCAGCTCGAGCGAGCAGCCGATCAGCCGCTCCGCGGCCTGCGCGCCGATGAGCCGCCCGGTGCGGGTGCTGCCGGTGAACATCACGAAATCGACGTTCTCGATCAGCGACGCGCCCAGCTCCGGGCCGAAGCCCGTCACGACCTGCACGACATCCTCGGGAAGGCCGGCCTCGTGAAGGAGGTCTACCGCCCAGAGCAGGATGAACGATGTCTGATGGTCCGGCTTCAGCACCGCGGCATTCCCGGCCATCAGCCCAGCGATCGCGTCCGTGATCCCCAGGTTGAGCGGGTAGTTCCAGGGCGAGATGAAGCCGACGACTCCCACCGGGTGGTGGTGCTCCCAGGCGTGGGTGACGAGCGGAAAAACCCCTTTCCGGCGGCGCGGCCGTAGATAGCGCGCGGCATGGGCGGCGTAGTGGCGCGCCACGATGGCGGTATCCGCCAGCTCCTCGTAGGCATGCCGGCGCGCCTTTCCCGCCTCTAGCTGGATCAGATCGAGGATCTCCTCCTGCCGCACGAGGAGCAGGTCGTGGAAGCGGAGAAAGATCCCGCCCCTCTCGCGGAAGCTGAGGCGTGCCCACGCCGGCTGCGCGGCGCGCGCGCGGCGTATCGCCTCCTGTACATCTTCTGGCGTGCCCCGCGGCACCCAGCCGATGCGCGTGCCCGTGAAGGGCGCGATCACATCGATCGCTTCGCGCTCCCCGCCAGCGAGGGTTACCCGCCCCAGGAGACGCTGCAGCCCTCCCATCACCTCCGCGCGGCGCGGGCGGGGCGTAGCCGCCGCCGGTACGGTGCTTTGAAGTGCCGTCGAATCCATCCTTTGCCCTTGCTGTGTTGATGATGTGCCGTCGCCGATACTGCTTCACGGTTCGCCGGCATAGCCGCCCGAAACCGTGGAGCAAGGTACGCGCCCCGTACGGCTGCGGCCACGCGGCTGGGGAGCGGCCAGCAGTTGCGCTCCTCCACAGGCATCGGGTGAGCATCCTGCGGGAACCACGGAGGGAGGTTACTTTCTTCTCCAGCGGCCGGCCGTTTGCAGAAGCGGAGGCCGGAGGACCAACGCAACATTGGCGGGAAGACCCAGATGAGCACCATCGCCGAGATCTTCGAGACGCTCGAGTACGGTCCCGCACCGGAGAGCACCGGCCCCGCCATGCAGTGGCTGGAGTCGCACGGGCGGCAATTCGGGCACTTTGTCGCCAACGAGTGGCGGAAGCCGGCCGGGGGGGAGTACTTCGACACCAGCAACCCCGCCAACGACCGGCCGCTGGCGCGCGTCGCGCAGGGCGGCGCGGAGGATGTGGATGCAGCGGTCCGAGCGGCGCGAGAGGCGTTTCCCGCCTGGAGCGCGCTGAGCGGCCACGCCCGCGCCCGCTACCTGTATGCCATCGCGCGGCAGATCCAGAAGCACTCCCGCCTCTTCGCGACGCTGGAATCGCTCGACAACGGCAAGCCGATCCGCGAGTCGCGCGACATCGACATTCCTCTGGTGGCCCGCCACTTCTACCACCACGCGGGGTGGGCGCAGCTTCTCGCGAGCGAGCTTCCGGACCAGGTACCGCTCGGCGTCGTCGGGCAGATCATCCCCTGGAACTTCCCGCTGCTGATGCTCGCCTGGAAGATCGCGCCGGCGCTGGCGACGGGAAACACCGTGGTGCTCAAGCCCGCTGAGTTCACCTCGCTCACGGCGCTGCTCTTCGCCGAAGTCTGCCGTGACGCGGGCCTCCCCGCGGGGGTGGTGAACATCGTCACCGGCGACGGCCGCACGGGTGAGGCGCTCGTCAAGCACCCGGAGGTGGACAAAATCGCCTTCACCGGCTCCACCGAGGTCGGTCGGATCATCCGCATCGCCACCGCGGGGAGCGGCAAGAAGCTCTCGCTCGAGCTGGGCGGTAAGAGCCCCTTCGTCGTCTTCGACGATGCCGATCTGGACAGCGTCGTCGAGGGGGTGGTGGACGCCATCTGGTTCAACCAGGGGCAGGTCTGCTGCGCCGGCTCGCGGATCCTGGCGCAGGAGGGGATCAGCGAGCGACTCGTCGAGAAGCTGCGCGCGCGCATGGAGACGCTGCGCGTAGGCGATCCGCTCGACAAGGGGGTAGACATCGGCGCTATCGTCGCACCGGTGCAGCTCGAGCGCATCCAGCGGCTGGTGCGGCAGGGAGAGGAGGAGGGCGCGACGATGTGGCAGCCCTCGTGGAGCTGCCCGCAGGAGGGCTGCTTCTACCCGCCGACGCTCTTCACCGACGTCTCGCCTTCTTCGATCGTCGCGCAGGAGGAGATCTTCGGTCCGGTGGTGGTGCAGATGACCTTTCGCACCCCGGCCGAGGCCATCGAATTGGCGAACAACACCCGCTACGGTCTGGCGGCGAGCGTCTGGACGGAGAACGTGAACCTGGCGCTGGACATTGCCCCGAAGATCAAGGCTGGTACGATCTGGATCAACAGCACCAACCTCTTCGACGCCGCGAGCGGCTTCGGCGGCTACCGTGAGAGCGGCTTCGGCCGCGAGGGGGGGAAGGAGGGGCTGTGGGAATACGTGAGACCGACGTGGGAGGAGGAAGGAAAAAAGAGGAAAGAGATGACGGCCGTCTCCGAGAGCGACTCCGCGGCAACCCGGAAGCAGGTGGCAGGAGGGAACGGGGCGCTTCCACCCATCGACCGCACCGCCAAGATGTACATCGGCGGCAAGCAGGCGCGGCCGGACCAGGGGTATTCCCTCCCGGTGCATGGCGCGGACGGCGCGCTGGCGGGGGAGGTGGCGCACGGCAACCGCAAGGACCTCCGCAACGCGGTCGAGGCGGCGCACAAGGCGGCCGGGTGGTCGCGCGCGACCGCTCACAACCGCGCGCAGGTGCTCTTCTACCTCGCCGAGAACCTGGCGGCGCGCTCGGGCGAGTTCGCCGCGCGCATCCGGCAGCTCACCGGGTGCGCCGAGGACGAGGCGGTCCACGAAGTCGAGCTCTCCATCCAGCGCCTCTTCACGTATGCGGCCTGGGCCGACAAGTACGATGGCCTGGTGCACGCCACCCCCTTCCGCAACGTCACACTGGCGATGAACGAACCGATCGGCGTCGTCGGCGTCGCCTGCCCGGACGATGCGCCGCTACTCGGTTTCGTCTCGACCGTGATGCCGCTGGTCGCGGTCGGCAACACCGTCGTGGCGGTACCGTCTGAGCGGTACCCGCTGCTGGCAACCGACTTCTACCAGGTGCTGGACACCTCTGACGTGCCGGGCGGCGTGATCAACATCGTCACCGGCCTCCGCGACGAGCTGACGGAGACGCTGGCTGCCCACGATGATGTGGACGCCGTCTGGTACTTCGGCTCCGCCGAGGGAAGTGAGATGGTCGAGCGACTCTCGGCCGGCAACATGAAACGAACTTGGGTCAGCTACGGGAAGCGCCGCGACTGGCTGAGTGCGCAGCAGGGCGAAGGGCGAGAGTTCCTGCGCCACGCCGCGCAGGTGAAGAACATCTGGGTACCCTACGGCGAGTGATGGCGACCAACCCACCCCGCACAGGCAGGCGATCCTGGGGGATCGTCGTTGCGGCGCTCGTCGTGATCTTCGTGCTCATGCTCCTCGTCGCAATGCTCTCCGAGCGGGAGGATTCCCGGGTGCTGGGACCGGCGGAGCTGGAGGGTGTCGAGGAGCAGCATCGGTGAGACGGCCGCACGGCCCGCTCGCACTCCCGCCATCGACCTGCCAACTCCCCCACTCCCGCAACCCGCCTGCGCGCTAGCCACAACGCGTCTCCTGCTGATCCTCCTTCCGCCCGGCCGCACCACCAGCCGGCTTATCCTTAGCCCGATCAATCAGTTACAACACTCTTCGCCGTGGCATTGTATATGCAACAAGAAGAGGATGAGCAAACGGATGATGGACATTTCCACTGGAGGTATGTCGCATGAACCAGGGTCGATGCAAACGGTGTGGCGGCCGGCTGCACGTTCGGTCCGGGCGGTGCCGCCAGTGTGGCGCCGAGCGCGTTCAGGTCCATCCGGCGGACGGTGGCCCGCTCGGATGGCGCCGGGCGGTGCGCTACCTGATTGTCTCCGTGCTCGTCGTGGCTTCTCTCTTCGCGGCGCGGCAGGCCATTACTTCCCAGGCGGTCGCCGATTGGTACGCGGAAGCCGCTCTGCAGTATCTGCCACAGAATTTCTCCGGCTTCGCCTTCACGGATACCACGACAGGCGCCTACAACTTCTGCATCCGGCAGGTGGTCAGGAAGTTGACCCCGTCGGCGTCCGTCGAGACCTTCCCGAGCAGCACTCCGGAGAACACCCTCTCTCTGGGCGAGAACCGCTACCGCGTCGAGAGCTTTTTCTACGAGGACCGCATCACGGGGGAACGGGTCCAGCAGTACTTCACCTGCAGCGTCAAGTTCGCTGAGGGTCGCTGGGTTCTCGAGGATCTCTCCCCCGGGCGCCTCGCGCGGGTAGAATGAGCGTGAGGGCGTCGGCGCGGCCCGACGCTCTGGCTTCTGGCTGGCTCGACCTCTTCATCTGACGGCTTGAAGCAAGCGTACCGCGAACGCGGCAATGGCGTGCATAGCCTTCCGGCTGTCCGTGCGTTCCTTCCAATAGCGCAACTACCAGCCCAGCGTGCCCCGCGGCAAGGGTGATGCGGCCGCCGGCG
>JBPCIT010000028.1:0-18892 GCA_051006015.1 Longimicrobiaceae bacterium | reverse complement strand
CACCTGAAGCAGAGCACGAACTGGGGGCCCGGTTCGGGTAGAAAGCGTGTGGGGGAGCACGGAACCTCTGTGCTCCCCCGCCTTTCTGATGAGCCGCTACGGCTTCAGTAGATGTAGACGGCCGTGCCTACCGGGATGTTGCGGTAAATGTACTCGAGATCTTCGTCGTGCAGGCGGATGCAGCCGTGGGTGGCCGCGGTACCGATGGAATCCTTGTGCGGTGTGCCGTGCAGCAGGTAGCTATCGCCCATGTCCAGCTTGTACGCCCCCAGCTCGCCCGCGATGCGGCGGTTCGCGGTACCCAGCGGCGGGATGAAGATGGTACGGCCGAAGATGATTTCCTCGTCCGCCGGCAGCTCCTCGTAGCGGCCGTCCGGCAGGATGCGGCCGATTCGCTCCCCCCGAACCACTACACGGCTGCCGTCGTTCAGAGGCACGCCTCGTCCCCGCTGCAGGCGCACCAGGCCGAAGGCGCTGTCCTGCGCGAGCTCGACGTAATGCCAATCGGGGGGCGTCCAGACCGGGTTCTTCTCTTTGGCGAGCACTCTGCGCACCCCCCGCGGAGTGGAGAATTCCCAGGTCCCCTCGCGCGACTCCAGGCGTAACCCCGTCCCCACCGCGACCGGCGCCGAGTAAATGGTGTCCGCGCCGTTCATCCACCAGAGGTGCCGCTCGTGGATGGAGACGATCAGCCGGCGTCCCGACGCCCGCAGGGACGCATCCCGCGTCCGGACCCAGGAGAGGCTATCCGCCCGCGAATTGAAACGAGAGGCTGATACGGAATCCCGGCGTGCGCCCGATTCCACCGTCACCGTGATTCCGGCAATGGCGGGGGGACCGAGCACACTCCTCGGCCCCTGCTGCGCGGGCGCCGGCAAGGCTACGCCGAGCGTGAGCAGCAGGGCGGCGAACAGCTGCGGGAGCGGCAAGACCGGCGTTGTCATCCTGCTCAAATCGCACATCCAGCTGGGGTTAAGGCGAGGGCGTCCATGTGCGCCCCTGCTAATAATATACCCACCTGCCCGCCGGCTCAAGGCTCGAATATTGCAACCTCCGCCCCAGCCTCACTCATTGGAGGCCGTCGCTACGAAAGGGATCCTCCCTTTCAGAGTTCCACGTATGCAGGAGGTCGCAATGAGGTTGACACGCATAGCACCACTTGTCGTCATGGCTGTGCTCTCCGTTGGCTCGGTCGCAAATCTGGATGCGCAGGACCCGGTACCCCCCAGGCAGGATACGGCGAGGGCACAGCAGGACACCATGCGGATGCGCATGCAGCAGGACACCGCGAGAGCGCGTGCGCAGCAGGATACAATGCAGATGCGCATGCAGCAGGACACGGCTCGGGCACGACAGCAGCTACAGCAACAGCCGCCCGCACAGCAGCAACAGCCCGTACAGCAGCAGCAGCCGGTACAGCAGCAGCAACCTGCGATGCAACCTGACAGACCGGTCGACCAGATGCAGCCGGATACCAGAAGGCGAATGCCCGTCCGGAAGGATCCGATGTAACCTTCCCCTCATCGCTGGCGTGGCACCTAGCTGCCACGCCAGCATCTGAGGAGTCTCAGGGGGAGCACCGTGCTCCCCCTTCTCGTTGTCAGGGACCGCAGCGCACTTCATATCATGCCAGGGAGGCGAAGATGGAGATCTCGCAGATCCCCAGAGACGAATACGAGCGCATCTCCCGCGAGATCGCCAGCGAGGAGAGCCCGGTGGGGATCGACGCCAAGAAGACGCACATCATCATCCTGCACAAGCTGAGCGAGATCGAGAAGCGGCTGGAGCAGATCGAGCGACAGCTCGGCTCGTCGGCGACCCAGCGGGCGGGTGCCGCCCGCTGAGCAGCCGGGCGAGTCCCGCGTCGGCGCTCGGTGGAATGGAGGGAAAGGTTTGCCTGATCACGGGCGCCACCGGCGGGATCGGTCGGGCAACGGCGCTCGCGCTGGCGCGGAAGGGGGCGGAGGTAGTGCTGGTCGCCCGGAGCCGCGAGCGGGGGGAAGCCACGCGCGAGGAGATCGCGCGGGAGGCGGGGAACTCCGGCATTTCCCTGCTGCTCGCCGATCTCGCCTCACAGGCGCAGATCCGGCACCTGGCGGAGGAGTTCCGGCGCCGCCACGACCGCCTGCACGTGCTGATCAACAATGCCGGCACCTTCACCTGGCGACGCCGCCTCACGGATGACGGCCTCGAAACGCAGTTCGCTGTCAATCACCTCGCGCCCTTTCTGCTCACGAACCTGCTGCTGGAGTTGCTCATCTCCAGCTCCCCCGCGCGGATCATCACCGTGGCGTCCGAATCGCACCGCCACGGCCGCCTCGCATGGAAGAATCTGCAGGGCGAGAAGGGCTACAGCGGTCTACGGGCATACGGGACCTCGAAGCTCGCCAACGTTCTCTTCACCCGTGAGCTGGCGCGCCGCCTGGCGGGTACCGGCGTCACGGCGAACGCGGTACACCCGGGCGTCGTCGCCACCGAGATTCTGCTGGGAAGCTTTCCGCCGCTGCGCCTGCTCAAGCCCTTCATGTGGACACCCGAGCAGGGCGCCGAGCCCCTCGTCCATCTGGCCGCCGACAGGGAGGGGGAGGAGGTGAGCGGCAGGTACTTCGCGCGCCACGAGCAGATGCAACCGGCGCCGCTCGCGCGGGATGACGAAGCGGCGCGGCGGCTGTGGGAGCTGAGCGAGAAGCTGACCGGATTGGAGAATTCGCCGGTGTAGCGGGGGAGTCGATAACAACAGGGTGGCGGGAAATCCGCCACCCTGTTGTCTGCGATCTACTGCCTGTGGCCCCGCGCGGAGCGGCTTCAGTGCCAGCAGCTCTGGTTGAACTGGAAGCGTGTGTGGTCGTTCGGCCCCACCTCAAGCTCGAACGTCATCCGCTCGGCAGTTGCAGGGCGCGGCCCGTGGAGGTACTCGCGCCCGACGCGAATGGCGGCATCATCATTGTTGATTCCCGTCGCATAGTCCTCGCGCACCCGCACCCGCTGCCGTGGGACCAGCGGAGTCCGCGTGATCGGATCGACCACGGTCGCCCACAACTGACCCCGCGCCGAGGTCTGGCTGATGAGCCCGCCGCCGCGCAGCACCCGCACCTCGTGCCGAAGCTGCAGCGGCCCCTCTACGAGCATCCAGATGTTGTTCTGGGGGTTGCAGAACGGCTTGGGAATGACCTGGTTGAACTGCAGGACTAAGCTCTGCGTGGTCGTTCCCGGCGTGAGAGGCACGTGATCGCCCAGTACCAGAATAGTCGCGCTGCCATTCGTCTGGAGCGGTACCGGAGTGGTCACGTTCGCCTGAGGACCGCCGGTCAGCGCCCGCAAGCCCGGCGGAAGGCCGTTGTAGATGACCGGGGGAATCTCGCGGAAGGGGGCAGGGTTGATCGGACCGCTCTGCGCGGGCGGAGCGGCGAGCAGGCCGCTGCGGATGAAGTCCGCCATCACGAGCTGCTCCGCCAGCTCCCAGGTGAGTACCTGATGGTCGGCCGTGCCGGGGATCAGCACGTCGAGGTGGGCATTGGCGAGCGTCCATGGGCCCGCCCGGAAGAGCCGGATGTGGAAGCGGACCGGATCGTACTCGCCGCACTCGAGCTGGATCACACTCCCCTCCCACCGGTCCGTCTCCGAGTAGGTCGTCTGCAGCCCACCGATGGCATCCTTCCAGCTACAATCAAAGGGAAAGGTGGCCGGGAAGCCGACGCCGGTGCGGTCGCCGCTCAGGGAGAGGAGCGCAGCCCGGATCGAGCGGGGGTCCGCCTCGCCGGCGAAGATCAGGTTGATCGGGTCCTGCGGGGCGCCCGCGAGCGTCTGCCCCGTGAACGGCCAGATCTGCTGGGTCGTGCCGCCGGCGGTGATGGGGACGAGCGGTGCGGGGGCCGGCGCGGACGTGGGTTCGACCGCGAGCGCCGGGTCGAGCACCGCGGTCGGCTCAGGTGTGTCGTGGCATGCCGCCAGTAAGGTGGCGCTCAGGAGCAGGGCGAGTGGTTTCTTCTGTTTCATGGCACCTCTCAGGTGGGAGTGGGGGCGCTGAGCTGCGTCGCGGCTGGTCCTGAACCGCTCGGGCAGAGGTGAGACTCACCTCTGGCTAACCTATGCGGATGAGGCTCCGTCTGCGGTGCGTGCGATTACGTAGAAGCGCAGCAGCGGATACGTAGTAGACAGGGACGATGACCGGTGGGAGGAGACGCGGCCGCTCAGACGGGGCTCAGATCTCGAAGCGCGGCGGAGAGGCGAGCAGGCTCCGGTCCAGCTCCCGCAGGGTGGGGCGCCCGACGAGCGCCATCGCCAGCTCGAGCTCGCGGCGCAGCAGGCCGAGCACCCGTTCGACCCCTGCCTGACCGTCCAGCGCCAATCCCCAGAGGTAGGGACGCCCGATCAACACCGCGCGAGCCCCGAGCGCCAGCGCCTTGATCACGTCCGTACCCCGCCGTATCCCGCCGTCCACCAGCACCGGCAACCGCTCCCCTGCGGCATCCACCACGCGCGGGAGCGCGAGGATCGTCGGCTCGGCGGTGTCGAGCTGGCGACCGCCATGGTTGGAGACGATCACCCCCGCCGCCCCGTGCTCGGCGGCGAGCAGCGCGTCCTCCGGGGTGGCGATCCCCTTCACCAGCACCGGCAGGCCGGAGACCTCGCGCAGCCACTCGACCGCCTCCCAGGTGAGGGCGGGGTCGAACTGCTGGGAGACGAGCGCGTAGAGGCCGGAGCCGCGGGATTCGGGCAAGTGCGCCTGCCGCATCCCCTGAAAGTTCGCCATCTCGAGACCGGGCGGCAGCCGGAAGCCGCTGCGCGTATCCCGCTCTCGGTTCCCGGGGGCGGGCAGGGTGACGGTGAGGACCAGGGCGCGGCACCCCGCCTCCTTCGCGCGCTCGACCAGCTCGCGTGCGAGGCCGCGATCGCGGTAGACGTAGAGCTGGAACCAGAGCGGCCCGGGAGCGGCGCGGGCGATCTCCTCGACAGTGGTGGTGGAGAGGGTGCTGGCGATCATCAGCGTACCCGTGGAGCGGGCCGCGCGCGCGGTGGCCGCCTCGCCATCGGGATGCGCGAGCCTCTGAAAGGCGGTGGGGGCGAGCAGGATCGGAAAGGAGAGCCGCTCGCCCAGCAGCTCGACCGTGGTGTCCACCTGGCTGACATCCACCAGCACGCGCGGGCGCAGGAAGATGCTGCCGTAGGCCGCGCGGTTCGCGCGCAGGGTGATCTCGTCGTCCGCGCCGCCCGCATAATAGTCGTAGATCATCCGCGGGAGCCTCGCACGCGCGGCCTCCTCGTACTCGGCGAGGTTGAGCGGTTCGGCGATCGGCTGCGGCGGCGCAGAGGACGCAGGGGAGGATCGATCAGCCATCGGACGCCGCTCCTGTGCGATGGGAAATGGGAGGAGGAATGCGGCACGCCTCCCGTGGCGACGGGCCGTCTGCGCTGGCAACCTGCCAGCGCGTCCGCCTCTCTATCTGCTCAGTCGAAGAGCTCGGAGAGGGGGCACGAAAATCCCGGCAGGACCGCGCCTCCGGTCAGCTCATCGGTGGCAGAAAGAACATTCACGCCCTCCGAGCGGCTGTGAACGGTGACGGTGCGGGTTCGCGGGTTCAGCACCCAGACGATTTCGACGCCCGCGGCTAACCATTCGAGCACCTTCTCCTCTACGTCGGCGTATCCGTCACTCGGCGAGATTACCTCGGCAACGAGATCGGGCACGGTCGTCATGTAGGTCTTCGGTATCCCGCCCGCCGGGATCCGCTCGCGTCGGATGAAGGCAAGATCGGGCGCGCGCAGGGTATCGGGATCGGTGGCGAGGAGAAAGCCCGTTTCAGCACCAAAGATCGTCCCGAGCCCGTTCGATCGGACAGCGGGTCCGACCAGACTTGTCAGGTTCCCCACGACCGCTCCGTGCTCTCCTCCGGCAGGCGTCATACTTTGCAGCTCCCCTCGCACCAGTTCATGCCGCATGCCGTCATCCGGCATCGCGAAAAGCTCATCCGCGGTCATCCACCTCCTGGTGGTGCTCATGCGTCCTCCGTCTCAAGAGAGCCCAACAGGTAGCGCCGCGCGCGGTCGAGGGCGATCTGCGCGGTCCACATCTTCACCCAGTCGCGCCCGCGGTCGCCGAGCTGATAGCGCTTCGACCACACCCCGTCCTCCCAGGCCAGTGCCACGCACACCGTGCCGACCGGCTTCTCGGGCGTACCGCCGCCCGGTCCCGCGATCCCGGTGGTGGCGAGGCCGAGGTCCGCGCCCGCCGCCTGCCGCACCCCCGCCGCCATCTCCTCCGCCGTCTGCACACTTACCGCGCCGTGCTCGGCCAGCGTGTCGGGCTGGACGCCGAGCAGCGCCTGCTTCGTCTCGTCGGCGTAGGAGACCACGTCGAGCAGGAAGTAGGCGGAGCTGCCCGGCACGTCGGTGAGGCGGTGGCCGATCAGCCCGCCCGTGCAGGACTCGGCCACCGCGAGGGTGAGGCCGCGCTCGCGCAGCAGACGCCCGAGCGTCTCCTCCATCCCCTCGTCGCCGATGGCGTAGAGGTAGTGCCCCAGCCGCTGGCGTACCCGCGTTTCGAGCGCATCCAGCCGTCCCTCGAGATCCTCGTCGGGCGGGCCGCTGACCGTCAGGCGCGCCTGCAGGCGAGGGAAGGCGGCACGAAACGCCACACGGGCCTCGTGCGCCTCGACCACCCCGGCGAGCAGCTCGTCGAGCTGCGACTCGCCGAGCCCGAAGGTGCTGAAGGTGCGCGAGGCGAAGCGCTCCTCGGGCCCGCGCTCCGCCAGCCAGGGAAGCACCTGCTCGTCCACCATTCGCCGCATCTCACGGGGTACGCCCGGCATGCAGACGATGTAGCGGGTGCGCCCCCCGAGCTCGACGGGGCAGATGAAGCCGGGCGCCGTGCCGATGGGATTGGGGAGGACGGTGCTGCCCTCGGGGAAGAGCGCTTGCTTGCGATTGTTTGCCGTCATCGCGCGGCCAATGGAGCGGAAGCGCTCCTCGATGGCGCGCAGAGACTCCTCGTCCAGCCGCAGCTCGCGCCCGGCGAGCCGCGCCACGCAGGCGGTGGTCAGGTCGTCCGCCGTGGGCCCGAGTCCACCGGTGGCGATCGCCACCTCTGCCTCCTCGAGCGCACGCTCGAAGGCACGTACGATAGCGTCGTCGTCGTCCGGCGCAGAGAAGCACGCGACCGGCTCGACGCCGACGCTGCGCAGCCGCTCCGCGATGAACCCGGAGTTGGTGTCGGCGGTGAGTCCCCCGACGATCTCGTCGCCGATGGCGAGAATCGCAGCCCTCATCGCGCTATTTCCCCCGCATCTGCTGCAGCATTCCCTTCACCTGCTCGCGCGGCATGCGGGTGAAGGCGTTGAACTCGCCACCCGAGGCGATCCACTCGCCGCCGTCGATCACCACGCACTCCCCGTTGATGAAGGGTGCCGCGTCGGAGATGAGGAAGGCGGCGAGGTTGGCCAGCTCCTCATGCTCGCCGAAGCGGCCCATCGGCACCTGCGCCTTCACCAGCTGCTCGACCTCGGGGGTGGGCATCAGCCGCTGCCAGGCGCCGGGGGTGGGGAAGGGGCCGGGCGCGATCGCGTTCACCCGGATGCCGTAGGTCGCCCATTCCACAGCCAGCGAGCGGGTCATCGCCAGCACCCCCGCCTTCCCCGCCGCCGAGGGGACCACGAAGGCCGAGCCCGTCCAGGCGTAGGTGGTGGCGATGTTCAGGATGCTGCCGCCTTTCCCCCGCTCGATCATCTGTCGCCCCACCGCCAGCGTGGCGTGGAAGCTCCCGTAGAGCACCGTCTGCACGATGGCGTTGAAGCCGTTCGGCGAGAGGTCCTCGGTGGCGCTGAGGAAGTTGCCGGCAGCGTTGTTCACGAGCACGTCGATGCCGCCCCAGCGCTCGCCGACCGCGCGCACCATCTCCTCGACCTGCCCGAAGTCGCGCACGTCGCAGGCATGGGTCAGAACGTGCTCGCCGGAAGCGTCGATCTCCTCCGCCGCACCTTGCAGCCGCTCCTCGCTGCGGCCGGTGATCGCCACGCGCGCGCCGAGCGCGGCGAACTTCTTCGTCATCGAGAGGCCGAGGCCGGAACCCCCGCCGGTGACCAGGACGGTGCGGTCCTGGAGGAGATCACTGGTGAACATCGGCGGCTCTTCTCCCGTAGGGGATGGGTAGAGGGACGCCGGGAAGAGTACGTGCCCCGGAGGACCGACGAAAGGGGTTGCTGGTATGTGGGGCCTGCATCCGCGATTGCGTCCCCCGCCCGCCATACGTAGCTTTTCCCACCTTTTTCGATCCGTCGCTCTGACTTCTGCACGGGCTGTAAATGGCAATCGTGACCGCTCATCCCCCCGGCCCCAGGAGCCGCATCCCGGTCCGGCTGCTGCTCGCCTTCCGGCGTGATCCGCTCGCCTACGTGACGGAGGCCGCCCATCGTCATGGTGACGTGGCGAGCTGGCAGTTTGGGCCGCGGCGCCTCTACCTGCTCAGCCATCCTGACTACGTCAAGGAAGTGCTGGTCACCCGGCACCGCAACTTCATCAAGAGCTACGCGCTGCAGCGCTCGCGCGTGCTGCTGGGGCAGGGGCTGCTCACCAGCGAGGGCGAGTTCCACCTGCGCCAGCGCCGCCTCTCGCAGCCGGCCTTTCACCGCGAGCGGGTGGATGCGTACGGGCAGGTGATGGCGGATTACGCGGCGCGCACCGCCGAGCGCTGGCGCGACGGGGCGACGCTCGACATCGTGCCGGAGATGATGCGCCTCACCCTCGCCATCGTCGGCAAGACGCTCTTCGACGCGAACGTCGAGGAGGAAGCGGAGGAGATCGGTAGTGCGCTCACCGATGCGATGGTGCTCTTCGACCGGGTCACTGTCCCGTTCAGCGAACTGCTCGACCGCCTGCCCCTTCCCGGCACGCGGCGCTTTCATCGGGCGCGCGCGCGGCTGGACGAGACCATCTACCGCATCGTCGAGGATCGCCGCCGCAGCGGCGAGGACCGCGGCGACCTGCTCTCGATGCTGCTGCTGGCGCAGGACACCGAGGGCGACATGGGGATGATGACGAATGAGCAGCTTCGCGACGAGGCGCTCACGATCTTCCTCGCCGGCCACGAGACCACCGCGATCGCGCTCACCTGGACCTGGTACCTGCTCTCGCGGCACCCGCAGGTCGAGGCGCGGCTGCACGCGGAGCTGGACGAGGTGCTCGAGGGACGGCTCCCCACCGCCGAGGATCTGCCGCATCTGCCGTACACACGCATGGTGCTCGCCGAGTCGATGCGCCTCTATCCCCCCGCCTGGATCATCGGGCGCCAGCCGCTCGAGGACTTCGAGATCGGCGGCTACCACATCCCCGCCGGCGGCATCGTGATGATGAGCCAGTGGGTGATCCAGCGCGATGCCCGCTTCTTTCCGGATCCGCACGACTTCCGCCCCGAGCGCTGGCATCCCGAAGCGGAGGCTGGGCGCCACCGCTTCGCCTACTTTCCCTTCGGTGCGGGACCGCGCAAGTGCATCGGCGAGGGATTCGCCTGGATGGAGGGGATCCTGGTGCTGGCGACGCTCGCGCAGCGCTGGCGGATGCGGCTCGTCTCCGACCACCCGGTCCAGGCCCGGCCGCTGATCACCCTGCGCCCCAAAAACAGGGTGCGGATGACGCTCGAGCAGCGCAAGGCCGCACCCGTCCCGGTGCGCTGACCCTCCCGGACGCGCGGGACTGCCGGTTTCTCCTCATTTCCCCTAGCTTTGCAGCGGTCGGGGGCCTCCCGCTCGCCCCTGGCCGCAGTCCGGGATTGCGCGTAAGCTGAAGCGCCCGTCCGTATGCGCCCGCGAACCTCCGTGCGAGAGCCGACATGCTGAAGGAACTGGTCAAGCCGACCATCGAGCAGTTGATCGCCAGCCGGCGCTGGACCGAGCTGCGTGAGGCGTTGGAGGATTGGGAGGCGCCCGAGCTGGCCGACCTGCTGATGGACGTCGAGAAGGCCGACCGGGTGCTGCTCTTCCGCGCCCTCCCCCGGCTGCTCTCCGCCGAGGTCTTCTCCTACATGGAGTTTCAGGAGCAGGACGAGCTGCTCCGCGACCTGACGGACAGCGAGACGCGCGCGCTGCTGGCGAACCTCGCCCCTGACGACCGCACGGTACTGCTCGACGAGCTGCCGGGACAGGTGACGCAGCGGCTGCTCAACCTGCTGAGCCCGGAGGACATGCGCGAGGCCCGCATGCTCCTCGGATACCCGGAGGAGAGCGTCGGCCGGCTGATGACGCCGGATTATGTGGCGGTGCGGCCGGAGTGGACCATCGACGCGGCTCTCGACCACATCCGCCGGCACGGCAAGCGCAGCGAGACGATCAACCGCATCTACGTCATCGACTCCTCCTGGCGCCTGGTCGACGACCTGGATCTGCGCCGGTTCATCCTGGCGAAGTCGCAGGAAACGGTCGAGTCGATCATGGACCACTCCTTCGTCAGCGTCTCGGCCTTCGCCGACCGCGAGGAGGCGGTGCGGCTGATCGGACGCTACGACCTGGTGGCGCTGCCGGTGGTGGACTCCGAGGGGGTGCTGGTGGGGATCGTCACCGTGGACGACGTGCTCGACGTGGCGGAGGAGGAGGCGACGGAGGACTTCCACCGCGTCGGCTCGGTCGAGCCGCTGCGGATGGGCTACTGGGAGGCGACCCTCTGGACTCTCTACCGTACTCGCATCGGCTGGCTCTCGGGGCTGGTGCTGGTCAACCTCGTCTCCGGCGGGGTGCTGGCCGCCTTCGAGGAGACGCTGACCTCGGTGGTGGCGCTCGCCTTCTTCATCCCGCTCATCATCGCCACCGGCGGCAACGCGGGGATGCAGTCGGCGACCATCATCATCCGCGGCATCAGCACCGGGGACGTGAACCTGGCGCAGTGGGGCCACGCCTTCCTGCGCGAGGCCGGCATCGGGGTCTTCCTCGGGCTGACGCTGGGCGTGCTGACGGCGGTGCTGGGGATCGCGCGCGGCGGCCTGGATCTGGGACTGGTGGTCTTCCTGACGATGATCTCGATGCTGATGGTCACCAACCTGCTCGGGATGTCGCTCCCCTTCATCTTCGGCCGGCTGGGCATCGACCCCGCGGTGGCGAGCGGCCCGCTCGTGACCTCGGTGGCAGACATCATCGGCCTGCTGATCTACTTCTCGATCGCTACCTGGCTGCTGATGTAGTACGAGAGTACGACCCCTGGAGTCGTACTCTCGTACTCCCGGCGCCTACCGCCGCCGGCGTCCCTCGTGCGCCAGCCGCAGCGGCGCCTTCAGCAGCCCGCCGCGGGTGGAGAGGACGTTCACCGTCCCCTCGACCGGCTCGGCGCCGTAGGTGCGCACCTCGAAGGTGACCTCCTTGCTCTCCCCCGGCTCCGTCCAGCCGGCCCGAACAGTCTTGTCGCGGGTGGCGGGGGTGACGATCCGCACCCGCGGCGTGGTGCCGCGGGTCAGCTCCGCGGCGAACTCGAGCTGCGCGCGGTCCTCCTCGACGATCTTGACCAGCTGTGCCTGCCGGAGCGCGGTGGGGAGCTGGCCGCTGTTGCGCCAGCGTACCGTCACCGCGTAGGTGGCGCTGTCCGCGGTGGTGGCGAGCTGCCGCACGTCCACCCCCTCCAGCTCGAGCTGCGGCAGGGCGAGCGCCATCTCCAGATTGAAGAGCGCCTGGTTGCGCGCCCACTCCTCCAGCACCTCGGGCGGTCCGTTCTGCGCAAAGAACTTGGGGTGGAAGCCGCCGATCTCGACCGCCCCGAGCTGCGGGTGCTGCAGCGGCGTCCACGCCCTGAAGCCCCGCCCGCCGTTGTGGCGGTCGTCCCAGGTGAGCGCGTCGACGTCATCCAGCACGCCGTCGTTGTTGTAGTCCTCGTACATCCCGCCATTCCACAGCTCGTCCCCGTACCAGATGGAGCCGAAGTACCAGTAGCCGAAGTCGGGCCCATGCCCGAAGAGCGGGCTGGGACGGTTGGGATCGCCGGTGACGGGGTTGACCTCGTAGCGGGTGGCGTAGGTCTCGTAAACGTCGCCTGCCCAGGGGTAGCGGGTGATGCGCAGCCCCACGCTGTCGAAGTGCTCGTAGTAGCGCAGATCCTCCGGGAACATGCGCTCCTCGCTCGCCGAGGTCGAGGGAGGGCGCAGGTGCATGGGTACGCGGGTATCCATCGAGTTGGCGACCGAGACGTGCGGGTGCTGGAGCAGCCACATCACCACCGTGCGCGTCTCCGGCTCGCTCAGCGGGTACTCCCCGGCGCCGAACTGCGTCTGCCCTCGTCCCGTGCGCTCCTGGCCCGGTTCGGGACGCCAGTTCTCGACGTAGTTGCGGTGCAGGTCCAGCCCGCCGATGCCGTCCTCGTTGAAGCGCGCGTCGCCGTCGTTGTCGATCCCCTCGGTGGCGATGCACCAGTCCGCCACCTCCTCGAGCGCCGCCCGCATCAGCCGTCCCGTGGCGTCGCGCGGGTCCAGCGTGGCGTTCGCGCGCATGATGCGCGGCTCGCCCGTCGTGCGCGGCGCCTCGTAGCAGATGGCGCCGCGGCCGTCCTCCGCGGGACGCGCCCGCCAGCGCAGGGTGTGGATCACCCCATCGCCATCCAGATCCTCCTCCGGATCCTCGTCCACCAGCCCGTCGCGGTCGGTGTCGTGCGGGCGCACGCTGCTGCGGTTCCGCTGCGCCGTGTGCAGGTACATGTTCGAGCCGTCCGGGTTGTTCTGCGGACGGAGGTAGATCGTCTTGGTGTCGAGGAGGCGGGTGATGCGCTGGTCCCTGCCGTAGCTCTGCAGGAGGTGCTGCATCAGCCAGAGCACGGATTCGCTGCCGGTGATCTCTCCGCTGTGGCGCCCCCCCTCGAAGAAGGCGGCGGGCTTCTCCAGGTGCGAGCCGGTGCGCTGGTTGGTGAGGGTGACCTGCAGGATGGGGCGTCCCTCGAAGCTGCGGCCCACCTCGTACAGCTCGACGAGGTTCGGGTACTGCTGAGCCCAGCGCTGCAGCCAGGCGTACATCACGTCCACCGTGTGGTAGCGGTCGAAGGCGAGCCGCGCCCCCGCGACGTACTCGACCTCCGGGTGGCGGTGCCGGCGAAAGAAGCTGGCGCCGTGGCGCTCGCCGCGGACCGTGTACCAGCCGGCGGTGTCGCGTCCCCACTCCGGCCAGTTCGCCGTGTCCGCGGGGGTCCACCTCCCCCGCTCGTCCTCCTCCGGTGCCGGCGGTGGGGCCTGCCGCTCGGTGCGCCGCTGCGCCTCGGCGGCGGAAGCGGCCAGGAGGCAGAGCAGGAGCGTCAGCGGGAGGAGGCGGATGGGAGCAGGGGGCATGGATCTCTCCTGAGTTCGGGTTGATCGTGTCGGCGACTGAACCGGGGTGCGGCGCTGGCGGGCCCTCACCCCGGCTCGCCAGGGCTCGCCACCCCTCTCCCGCAAGGGGAGAGGGGGATGAACGGCGGCACCCGTGTCTGCCCGAGCACTGTACTCTTCCCCCTCTCCCAGAGTTGGGAGAGGGGGCTAGGGGGTGAGGGCGTCCGGGCCTCCTCACTCCTGAAAGATCAGCAGCAGCGACAGCGCCGCGCTTACCATCAGGCCGAAGGTGAGAATGCCGATCGCCCAGATCGACATGCCGCGTACCCCCTCGTCGGCAAGCTGCTTTAGCGCCTTGCGGTAGCTGAAGAAGCCGAGGGCGAAGATGGCGCCGCCGGTGACGATCAGCACCGCGCCGATGGTGCGGGCGATCCACGGGCTGTCGGTAACATCGAGCAGGCGGGCGATCCCCAATCCCACCGCCATGGCCGACATTCCGGTGCGGCCCCAGGCGCTGAAGGTGCGCTCCTTGGCGAGCAGCGTGCGCTCCTGCGCCCAGTCGGTGCGATCCTCGGCCAGCTCCTGCTTCGATCCTTCCCGGGTCTCCCCGTCCTCGCTCGAAGCTCGGTCGCGGCTCATCGCTCGCCTCCCGCTCGTCCGGGCTCGCGGCGCAGGGAGGGCGGAATCCACCAGCGGTGGACGTTCGCCAGGTCCCCGCGGGCATCCATCTGCACTCCTTGCAGCCGGGACGAGACGGCCACCGTCGGCTTGCCGTAGTAGAGGACGGTGTAGGGCGCCTCCTGCGCCATCAGCCGCTGGTACCGGGTCCAGAAGGGACGCGCCTCCTCGCGATCGAGGATCACCGCAAGGGTGTCGAGCAGCCGGTCGGCCTCGGGATTGGCGTAGCCGACGTAGCCCTGCGGCTCGTCGCGGCTGCGCGAGTGCAGCAGCGGCGAGTCGTCCTTGCCGAACGCCTCGACCCAGTTGAGCACCACCGCCTCGAAGTTCCGCACCCGCTCCCCCTGCGCGTTCACCCGCCCCTGCAGGTGCTGAACGAGCGTGGCGCCCTCGACGAGCTGCGGACGCACCTCGATGCCCAATTGGGCGTACTGCGCCTGCATGATCTCGGTGATCTCCCGCCAGGAGTCGTTCCCCAGCCGCGTCTTCACCGTGAAGCTGAAGCGGCGTCCGCCGGCGTCTCGCAGGATGCCGTCCGGCCCCGGCGTCCAGCCCGCCTCGGCGAGCAGCCGACGCGCGCCCTCGGGATCGTAGGGCACCCAGGTCTGGGGATCGTCACCCGCGAAGGCCCAGTGCGCGGGGGTGACGGGGGAGCGGCCGACCTCGGGGATGCCGTAGAGCACCCCCTCGACGATGGATTCGCGGTCGAGCGCCATGGTGAGCGCCCGCCGCACCCGCGCATCGGCGAAGAGCGGCAGCCGCGTGTTCCAGCCGATGTAGGTCCACTGCGGGATGGTGAACTGCACCACTCTCACGTTGGGCGCAGCGCGCACCCGCTCGACCTGCTCGGGGCGCAGCCCCGCCTCGTCCACACGCCCGGTCAGCACCTCGGTGAGGGTGGTCGTCGCATCGGGAACGTGCCGGTAGACGATGCGGTCGAGGTAGGGCCGTCCGCCGAGCGACTCCGGATAGTCCGGGTTCGCCTCGAAGACCCACTCCTGGTTCGCGATGTGGCGCACGAAGCGGAAGGGGCCGTTGCCCACCGGCGCCTGCGTGCCGAAGGGATGGGTGCGCAGCTCCTCCGGCGGCACCTCGCCGAGGATGTGCCGGGGGACGACGGGGGTGACGTACCACACCTCGAGGAACTCCGGGTGGGGACGCAGACGGAAGCGAAGGGTGTGGGAGTCGAGCAGCTCCGCGCGGCGGCTCCAGTGCGCCAGCCGCGCGATGCCGGGGAAGGCGACCCGCGGGTCGGTCATCCGCTCGAAGGTGAAGAGCACGTCCTCCGCGGTGACGGGCTCGCCGTCGTGCCAACGGAGGTCGCGGCGCAGGTGGAAGGTGATCTCCAGCGTGTCCGGCGCCACCCGCGTCGTGTCCCAGCGCTCGGCGATCCCCGGCATGGGCTCGAGCTTCTCGTCGTACCGCACGAGCGGGGTGAAGAGGATCGAGCGCTGTGCCACCTGCGAGCCGTAGTCCCCCACCACCAGCGGGTTCATGGTGGTGAGCCCCGAGATGGTCGGGAGGATGGCGGTGCCGCCGTAGCGCTCCGCCTCCGGGATGCGCTCGAACGCCGCAGTATCGATGTCGCCCGCCGCCCCCTCCCCGCATCCTGCCGGGAGTAGCAGTGCAAGGGCGAGCAGGAGAGAACGCTGCATCCGACCGCTGCGCATGAGCGTCAGAGGGAAGCTCCAGGATGGAAGGGGTTCCGATGCTGAGATGGTCACGGACGCATTATAGGGCCGCAGGCGCATTTCCGCAGCCATCCACCTCCGAGGTGCAGCCGAAGGCCGGCGCCCGATCCTCCGCCGCGCGGCTGAGCTCGTGCCGCGTCACGAATGTTGCGGTGAGATGCAGCTGCGCGAACGCGCTGCACGGCGGTCAGCTGAGCTGCGAGGGGTATGGGTATGGCACTGTTTCCGGCACAGGTCACGCGCGCGGGCAGAGGCGCCGTACGCGGCGTCGCCACCTGGATCGAGCGACTCGCGCGGCTGGGCTATGCGGCGCGCGGCATCGTGTACATCGCGGTGGGCGTCGTCGCCAGCCAGGCCGCCTTCCGCGCCGGCACCCGGGTGACCGACACCGAGGGTGCCATGCACACCATCGTCCGGCAGCCGCACGGGCAGATCCTGCTGGGGGTGGTGGCGCTCGGCCTGGTGGGATACGCGCTCTGGATGCTGGTGCAGGCGCTGCTCGACCCCGAGCGGGTGGGGAGCGATGCGAAGGGGATCGCCCGCCGCCTCGGCTTCGCGGGGATCGCGGTAATCCACGGCGGTCTTGCGCTCGCCGCTCTGCGGCTGCTCCTTCCCGGCGGCCGTAGTGGCGAGGTCGGCGGCGGTGACGAGAACGCCGTCAGCTGGACAGCCTGGCTGATGAGCCAGCCGTACGGGCAGTGGCTGGTGGGGGCGGTCGGGGCGGGGATCGCCGCGTTCGGCCTGCATCAGCTCTACTGTGCCGCCACCATCAAGCTCGACGAGCAGCTCAACCTGAGCCGGCTGAGCAGCCGGGCGCGGGAGTGGTTCATCCGCTTCGGCCGCCTCGGACTGGCGGCGCGCGGTGTGGTCTTCGGGGTGATCGGCTGGCTGCTCATCCAGGCCGCGCGGCGCTTCGATCCCACCGAGGCAGTCGGGCTGGGGGGAGCGCTGGAGACCGTCGAGGCGCAGAGCTACGGCCCCTGGCTGCTGGCGGGGGTGGGGGTTGGGCTGATCGCCTACGGCCTCTTCGAGCTGGTCAAGGCGAACTACCGGGAGATCCGCCCAGGTTGACTCCGGGGAGGGAGATGACGGGGCGACCGGGCTATCCCTCCCCTCCTTCTGCCGCGATCCCGTACTGCTTCATCTTCCGCCAGAGGGTGGTGCGCCCCATCCCCAGGATTTCGGCGGCGCGGGTGCGGCTCCCCTCCGCCTCCTCGAGAGCGGCGAGGATGGCAGCGCGCTCCTCTTCGGGGGCGTCGGCATGGTAAGAGATCATGACGAAACAACTGCTGAAAATGGAGTGGGTTGGGTGCCTGGAGAGATGGTATAGTTCCAGTCGCCGTGGAACTCATGCCGCTCGAGGTTGAGACTCGCTATCTGAGCGTCGGTGATTTGGATGCCCGTGGGATAGCTGCCCGGGTCGATCTCGGAACGCACCCGCAGTCCGGTCTGGGTAGTCGTGGAGCCAATCAGGCTGACGATCGTCGCCAGATCCACCAGCGGCTTGCCTCGCCAGTTCATGGCGATGTGTGAGAAGAGCCGATGCTCGATCCTGTTCCACTTGCTCGTTCCCGGCGGCAGATGACACACGGTGATCTCCAGCCCGCTGCGGTCGGCGAATTGCTGCAGCTCCCACTTCCAGAGCCGCAGCCGAGCCCCGTTGCTGCCGCCGCAGTCCGCGCTGATCAGCAGCGAGCGCGCCGCAGGATACCGTTCCCGACCCATCACCTCCCCCCAGCGCTCGATCCCATGCACCGCGAAGCTGGCCGTATCGTGATCGATCCCGAGGCTCACCCAGCCTTCGTTGCGCGCCAGATCGTAGATGCCCTAGGGAATCGCCTTGCCCTGCTCCGGAATCACAAAGTCGTGGACCCGCACCTCTTCCGGCTCTCCCTTCGGGCGCCACTCCCGGCCCGCATTCTTGAAGTCGCCGACCAACTCCTTCTTCTTGGTGTCGCCCGAGATCGAGGGCTCGCCCCGCTCCTGCCGCGTGCGCACCTGCTCGTTGAGATAGCGAAACTGCGCATCCCGATCCGGATGCGACGGGCCTTCCCGCGTCTTGCGGTTCGCCTGCAGCGAGTAGCCCATCGCGTGCAGCAGCTCGCCGACCACGCGGTCGCTGACCGGATGCCCCTTCGCCTGGAGGGCGTCGGCGAGGTGGCGCAGGCTCTTCGAGGTCCAGCGCAGGGGCGAGTCCGGAGCCCCCGCCGTGGTGGGCTCGACCAGCGCGTCCAGTTCCCCCTGCAGGGCAGGATCTTTCTCCACCGCGCGTTTGCGCCCGCCGCCCACCCGGCGAATGCGCTCGGGAGCCAGGGGCGGACCCGGGGCGGCGAGTTCGGCGAGCCCGCGCACGAGGGTCGAGCGCGAGATCCCCGTCGCCCGCTCCACGCAGGCGATGCCGCCGTGGCCGAGCGCCCGGGCTGCGGTGGCCGCCCAGCGCCTGCGCGTGCGCTCGTTCAGCAGCGGCGAGAGCACGGCGTACTTCTGTTGAATCGTTCGGATGTCCATACACGAGAGCATACGCTCCCGCGCAGTGGAAAACAATCAGTTAATGCGTCATGATCCCCTACGTGGAGAGCTTCAACGGGAAGCTGGAGGACGAGCTGCTCGGGGGCGAACTCTTCACCAGCCTCCAGGAGGCGCGGGTGGTCATCGAGCAGTACCGTGTGGAGTACAACCTGGAGCGACCGCACAGCGCACTCGGGTATCAGACGCCGGCGCAGTTCGCGGCCTCGTGCCGCAGTCGAGATGCGGCGGGTGCAGAGGAGAAAAGCCTGCCGCGCCCGAGTTTTCCACACGCTGCTGCGGGGAGCTGCACCAAGGTGCTCTCCTCACAGCGTGTGGAAAACTCACTCACCTCGGGACTCCCAGAAGACCTGGTACAGAAAATGGGGTCTTGACAAACCGTCGGTGAGGTCTTCATTGGAGAACACCATGGGCGATATGTTCTGGAGCATCGACTGGGAGGGCATCTTTACACCGACCAACTCGTTGATGGAGTTGGTCGTGCGAGGCACAATCATGTACTTCGTCCTCTTCGGGTTGCTGAGGCTCGTGCTGAAACGGCAGGCCGGAGGAATCGGAACGACAGATATTCTCGTTATCGTTTTGCTGGCTGAGGTTGCTGGAAACGGATTTGCGGCAGAGTACAAGTCGGTGGTCGAAGGCACTGTTCTCGTCGGCACCATCCTATTCTGGAGCTACACGCTTGAATGGGCTGCGCATCGGTTTGCGGCAGTCGAGCGGATTCTCCACGCACCGACGC
>JBPCIT010000027.1:0-8043 GCA_051006015.1 Longimicrobiaceae bacterium | reverse complement strand
GGCGAGGGGAGCCGCCTGCCACGGCTCAACAGCAGCGATTCACTCCAGCTCCGAGGAGGGAGAGATCTCCACCACCCCCGCCTCGACCACCACGAAGACGCGATCCTTCGGAGCCGGCGTCACGTCGGCCATGCCGGTGAAATCCCCGAATGCCGGAAGGACCGCCCTCTCCGAGCGAAACCAGAAGCAGGGCAGCCGCTCGCGCTGCCGCCCCGCTCCGCTGAGGCGGACGCCGGGGTGCAGGTGTCCGGCCAGCACGTAGCCCTCGTCGATCGGGTCGGGGTGGTGCGCGAGTGCGAAGGGTGGCTCGATGAGCGGCGGCTCGACGCAGGCGACACCCAGCTCGGGCGGCGGATCTCCGGCGCCCCGGGCGTGATTGCCGCGCACCAGCACCAGCTCGACCTCCGGATTGCGCTCCCGCAACTCCGCGAGCGCGCGCAGGGTGGCGGGGGCGCGCCCCTCCCGCGCGTGCAGGTAGTCGCCGAGAAAGACGATCCGGCGCGCGCCCGTGCGCTCCAGCATGGCGTCCAGCCGCGCGAGCCCGTCGAGGGTGGTGCCGCGCGGGACGGGGATGCCCCCCGCGCGGAACGCCGCCGCCTTGCCCCAGTGCGCGTCCGCGACCAGCAGTGTCGCCGCGCCCTCCCAGTAGATCGCGCGCTCAGGGAGCAGGATGAGCCGCTCGCCGCGCACCCTGATCTGTGCGTCGCCCGGCTCTACGCTCACCCCGCCGCCCGCTGGAGCTGAAGCTGCATCCTGCGCACCTCGTCGAGTTCCCCAGTACTGCCAGGGGAGAAGACCGAAAGCTGCGGATCGGACTCTCTCGGGTTGGAAGCTCGCGCCTGGCGGCGGAACATCCTCCAGTGTGACGTATTACCAGGGCGGCCGTTGAAGCTGCGGGAAGCCGCCCTCCACAGGGCTCCGGCCCATCCGCCCGTGATGCGCTTGAATCAGCCTCAAGGTTCCGTTTACAAACACGAGAGTGATTCAAACTGGACGTATATAGCACCGCTGGCTCCGCTCACCGACGGGTTCCAGCCAGCCGAGACTCGTCCACGTTCGCAAGTATCGTGTTGCCGTAGGACGACTTACCCCCAGAACCTACTGAATATCCTCGTTGGTGATCGGCTTCGCATCCCCCAGAATGCTCCATACCAATTTTCACGATGATTCAAACCTCCGCAGGCCGAGGGGCAGTATCGCCGAGGATGTGCTCGATGTACGCCCCGCCCTGCCGCAGCACGCGGTGCTTCGTCCTCATGCTATCCCAGTCTGGTTCGGCGCCGGGAATGGAGGACAGCTCGGTCCTGGTGACGATGTAGCCGCTCATCTCCAGACCTGCCTCGACGAAAGCGGCATCAGTGCTGCGCTCCTCCAGCTCGCGCAGTGCCTCGATCTTTCCGGAGTTGTGCGACAGGCCACCGTGGTGCATGCCGTGCGGCTCGACGAAGCGCCCCCGCGTGCGGCCAGAGGCCTCGTCCCTCAGCCAGATGACGAAGTCCGGGTAGAAGCCGCTGCGGCGGAAGAAGCTTACTCCGCTTCCCGGCTGATTGCGCAGCAGGTAGAGTGTGAAGCGGAGATACGACGCCGTGTCGTGGTGGTTTCGCCAGAAGTCGGCAAGATCACGGATGAACTCGGCTTCGTCGGCCTTGAGGCCCGGCGGCGAGAGGGTGAGATCGGGCACCCCGCGCTCCTTTGGGTCCAGCAGCAGGGGAGCGTAGAGATGCCGGTCAATGTGCAGCCGGGGCAACGGTGGCCCACCCGCCTGATAGACGCGCGGCTCGGCGAGCAGCGCTTCCACCTCGCGCAGCAGCTCCTGCGACGTTCCCTTCACCCGGTAAGGTGTGAGCACCTGCTCGCGCGTCGCCAGCCGCGCCGGCACCAGATGCCGACCCTCGGCCTCGCGCTCGCGCCGGGCGGCGAAGCGGTCCAGGTAGGCGCGCAGCACGCGCAGCGCGGCTTCCTGCAGCACTTCCGGCTGGCGTTGCTCCTCGGGCGGCAGATAGAGCGAGCAGTGCCGCAGCACGGGGAGCAGCACCTCGCGCGGCACGTACAGGTTGGCGAAGGCGGGTCGAGCCTTGTACTCCAGCACGTCGGCGTAGAGGGCATCCAGGTCCAGCAGCCCGGCCACACGCGGATCGGCGAAGTCTACCGGGTCACGCCGGGCGGCCTGACCGCTGCCGACGGCGCGGGCGCGGGTCGCGGCGTCGTCCGCGGCAGCGCTGTGGCCCACCAGCGTGGCGATTTGCGGGGTGAGATCCACGACCAGGCCGAGCGGCTCGGCGGTGAGCGTCCAGCTCTCGGCCGCCGCGCTGTAGCCGGGCTTCGGGCGCGGTACGTACAGCTCGGGCCAGGGATCGAAGAGCGAGAGGACGGGGATCTCGCGCTCCCAGTCCAGCCCCTCGGCGTCCAGCATCTTGCGGAATGCGGCGATGTAGTCGGCGTTCCAGCCGAAGATGTAGAGCGTCTCCAGGTGCTCGAGTCCCGGCGGCAGCGTGTCGTTCGGCTGTCCCGGCTCGGTGCTGCGCTGCAGTGAGAAGTCGCGCCCGCGCAGGCGCACGCCGCGCCCGAAGAGCTGGATCACCTGCGGCCCCTCGCCGCGCCCCAGGTTGAGCAGCCCCATGGTGGAGACGCGCCAGCTCGACCATCCCTCGATGAACTTGCGCGCGCCGACCAGCACGTTGACCTCGGAGCCGGGCGCATCCACCTGCCGGAAGAGCGAGCCGGTGAGCTGGTCGGCCTGCACGCTGAAGTCCGCATCGTCCTGCAGGTGCTGCTTGAAGGCGCTCGGGTCGCCGATGTTGACCACGCCGAAGTAGGCGCCCGCTCCACCCGCGGGTGAGGAGACGCGCCGCCCGAACTCGCCCGGGGCCTGCTTCAGCTCCCAGACCTCGAGCGCGCCGCGGCCGTGGAAGACCTCGGCGCAGATGCGGCCGTACAGCTCGTTCGGATCGCTGCCGGTCAGGAAGCCGAGCTGCGGAGCGAAGAGGTCGGCGTGCGTTTCGGCATCGGTAAAGCCGCTTTCCCCTGCCAGCGTGCGGGCGGTGGCGCGCTGCGCCCAGGCGGGTTCCTCCAGGAAGCGGCGCAGGAAGGTGAGCACGCGCGCCACGTCGCCCAGGTCCTGCCTGCTGCGCTGCACCACGCGCGCGCCCAGGAACACCCAGAGCGGCGCCGCCGGATGGAAGGACCGGTAGGCGTCCGCGTGCTCGTGGAAGAGGTACAGCTGCTGGTAGTAGGTGAGCAGCCCGCCGAGCAGCAGCTCGTCGGCGCGGGTGTCGCGCTCGGCCTGCAGGTTCAACACGCGGAAGTGCTTGCCGTACCGATCCTTGTAGAAGTGGCGGTACGAGTAATCGAAGACGATGGCCTTGCCGTACTCGGCGCGTAGCGCGGGCTGGCGGGGACGCGGTGCTGCGGCGACCGACTGCGCGAAGGTGGCGCTGTACTCCAGCAGCAGTCCGTCGGCGCTCAGGCGCTTCTGCTTCTCCTTCCAGCTCTGCTGCTCACTAGCGTTGCCTTTGTGGCCCTCGTCCACGAAGACCAGGTTGGTGGAGCCCAGCGCGTCGAGCGGCACGCTGAGCCCGTCGCGCGAGACCTCCTCGGCCAGCTTGCTGATCTCGACCACCCGCACGCGCGGGCCGAAGAGCCAGCCCTCCTCACCGGTGCCGTGTACCAGGTGCTCGGCGTCGATGCCACTGCGCGCGAACTCCTGCAGGTGCTGGGCGGAGAGCTCCTCGTGTGGCGTGACCAGCAGCACGTTGCCGAACTCGCGGCGTCCATCGGCGCGGCGCGCCAGCGCCTCCGGGTGGCGGCCGTGCTCCAGATAGTGCCAGACCTGCCAGAGGTTGGCGTGCAGCAGCAGCGTCTTTCCCGAGCCGGTGGCCATGAAGAAGGCCAGGCGGCGCAGGTCGCCCGGCACGAAGTCGGGGAAGTTCGCGAGCTGCCCCTCGCGCCGGCGGACCTCGTCCACCCACCGGTTCAGCTCGTGCAGCAGCGCCGCGGGGTCATCGGTCAGCCGGTCGAGCAGCAGCTCGGTGTAGAGCAGCGCCAGGTACTGGAAGTACAGCCACTCGAAGCCGCCGCGGGTGCGGGCCAGCCGCTCCTCATAGAGCTGGATGCGGTCGTCGTACTCGCGCAGCTTCTCCTCGGCGAGCGGCCGTGGGGTGCGCTCGGCGAGCGCGCGGAAGAAGCGACTGCGGCCGGGCACCGCGGGCTCCGGCTCCTGTAGCGGGCGCTTCAGCTCGTCCAGCTCGCGGGCGCCGAGCTGCGCGTGCAGCCAGCGGTTGAGCAGCAGCGAGTGCTCGAGCTTCATGAGGGGATCTGCTCCGGGTCGATGCCGCGCGCGCGGAGGATCGCCACAAGCTGGCTGCGCAGATTCGCCATTTCACGCTCGGCGATTCGCCAGATCTCGTTAGCATCGACGCGCTCGTAGCGGTGGATCAGCACATCGCGCAGTCCCGCGATCCGGCGCCACGGCACCCCCGGATAGGCCTGGCGGGTGGCGGGCGATACTCGCTTCGCCGCTTCGCTCAGCACCTCCAGGTTGCGGATTACCGCATCGCGGATGGTGCGGGAGCCGAAGAACACCTCGGCTCCACCCTGCACGTCTTCCTCGATGTTGCGGACGCGCTCCAGCATGTGGATCAGGTACAGCGAATCGTCCTCGGTCATAGCGGAACCGCCTCCGCCAGCACCCGGTCACGGATGAACCAATGCAGCGCGTCCTCGCTCACCACGTCCACTTCACAGCCGAGGAGATCTCCCACGTCCTACATGAACGCAACGTGATCGAGCGCGCTGCGCGTCGACTCCATCCTCACCAGCAGGTCCACGTCGCTCTCGGGGCCGGCCTCCCCGCGCACCACCGAGCCGAAGACGCGGATTTCGCGCACCCCGTGCTCTGCGGCCAGCCGCAGGATCTCCTCCCGGTGCTCCCGTAACCTCTCGAGCGTGATAGCGGTTTTCATTCTTCCTCCTCCAGCAGCCGCTTGAAGTCGGGCACCAGCGAGCGTACGCCGGGAGTGGCGCTGTCGCCGTTGATCAGCACCGTCTCGTAGCGCGGCTCGGCGGCGGCCAGCTTCGGCTCCAGCCAGCGGCGCTCGGCCTCGGGATCCAGCCCCTCGGTGTCCCGCCAGAGCACCAGCGTGCGGCGCCCGTCGCGGTCGTGGCCACTGACGGCGCGGTAGCGGCGGCCCTCGTCCGGGTGCTCCCACCACTCCAGCCGCTGCACCTGCAGTCCGTAGCAGAGATTGAAGGTCTCCACCAGGTCCACCGACTGCCGGACGGGACCGCTCTCGGTGAGCGTCTCCAGCGTGTAGGCAAAGGGATGGTCCAGCCCCTCCAGCATCAACATCGAGGCGCTGGCCGCCAGCGGCAGCCGCGCCAGGTAGCGCAGCCGGTACGCGTCCTCGCCCAGCGCCGCACGGTGTGCCCGGGAACGCGGAGCCTCGCGTGCCTGCGTCTCCTCGGTGGTCAGGTTGTGCAGCGCGTCCTCATAGCTCTCCAGCCGCAGCACCTTTACCAGCGCGGGGGTGTGCTCGGCTTCCTCGGGGGTGGGGAGTCGGGTAGGGCGGCGCTCTTTCCACTCCGGTGCATGCAGAATCCGCGGCACGCGCTGCATCACGATATCGTCGAAGTACTGTCCCATCTCCGCGATCACGAAGCACCGGTTGCCGCCATCCTCGCGGTTCTGGCGGATCACGGCGTCGGCGGTGGTGCCGCTGCCGGCGAAGAAGTCAATAACACTATGCCCCTCGGCTACTGCCGTATTGATTTGTAGAACACGACGGATCAGACGAGTCGGCTTCACAGTGTTCAGCACGTCTTCTGTCCGCTTGAACTCCACGACCGCGAGTAGCTCCTGCTTGGCCTCTTGCGTATGGCCGACTTCCTTGTACGACCAGAGCGTTTGCGGAACGAGACCTTGACGCACTTCGGAGAGGAACCGCTTAATTGCCGGCATGTTCTCGCCTGCTGGTCCCCACCAGATTCTGTTGTCACGGTCAAGCTCCTGAAACTTCTCGAATGAGACACGCCAATATGTTCCCGGTGGATTTCGGAACTGCTTGCCGCTCGGACTCGTAACCGTATACTGCCCCTTGCTGTAGTAGTTGCGAGCACTCAAATCCCCGGGCTTCCATAAACCTCTCGGGTCTTCGTCTTCATTTCGATACCGGGCGTTTGCTGCTTCTGTACGCGGAAGCAACGTTGGGCGCCAAACGACGGACGACCGGGCGTATACTGGCAAGAAGTCGTGGTCGGCTGACAAATGCCTGGCAGAGCTTTTCGGTGCATACACCTTCTGCCAGATTACTGTATCCACGAAATTCTCGGCTCCGAAGACCTCATCCAGCAGGCGCTTCAGGTTCGCCTGTTCCTTGTCGTCTATGCTGACGAAGATCGCGCCATCCTCTCGCAACAGCATGCGTGCGATTCGCAGCCGCTCCTCCATCATGGTGAGCCACGAGGAGTGCTGGTAGCGATCCTTGTAGATGAAGTCGTCGCTGCCGGTGTTGTAGGGTGGGTCGATGTAGATGCACTTCACGCGGCCGGCGTAGCGGCGCTCCAGCAGGCGCAGCGCCTGGTAGTTCTCGGAATGGATCAGCACGCTGCCAGTGGCCGCGTCCAGATCCTCGAAGCTGGCCAGCATGCGGTCGCGGAAGTCGAGCGGGAAGAGCGCGGTGTGCACGACCAGCGTCGGGTGTTGCTCGAGGAACGCTGTATTCAGCTCCCCGCTAGGATCGAAGAGGTCGTCCGAGTCCAGGTGGAAGAGCCGCTTCCACACCTCGAGCTGGGCAGGATTGGCCGCCACCTCGGGCCACAGCTCGCGCGGCACCGCGCGGATCAGCACCAGGTAGTCGGCGCGCAGCACCAACTTTCGCTTCTGGAAGAGCCGCTTCTGCACCTCCTCGATCTGCGCCAGGAACGTAATGAGGTCGTCCGCGATGCGGCGCAGCACGCGCAGGGTGCGCTGGCGCGCCGGCCAGTCACCCTCGGTGACGTCGGCCAGGTGCAGCACCTGGTCCTTGAGGTAGAACTCCAGCTCGCGGGTGAGGAAGCCCTTCAGGTCGCGGTGGACGAAGTAGTCGCTGGTGTGGCGGCGCACGAAGCGACGCAGGTGGCGCAGCAGCTCGGCGGGTGGCTCGGCGTCCTCCGGCTCCCCGGCGCGGCGCTCGGCGCGGGAAAGCTCAGCGCGGAGCGCCTCGGGCGCGGCGTCCAGCAGGGCGGGGAGCGCCTCCAGCAACACCGCCTCCTGCAGCCTCCCGTTCCGGGTGCCGTAGCGCTCCGCCTCCATGGCGGTGGGGAGGCGGTAGTGGAAGGGGAGGCGCAGCGTGCGTGCCTCGGCGTCCCACTCGGCATCGGCCGGGAGGGGGAAGAAGTAGCGCGCGTCACCCTTGGTGTTGCCCGGCGGGAGGTGGGCCGCGCTGAGGGTGAAGCGCACGCAGAACTCGCCCTCCAGGCCGGCGTCCACGCGGAAGGCGTAGTCGCGCAGGCGCTCACCTGTCTTGACGTAGTGCTGCCCACGGTTCGCCCAGTGGAAGAAGGTCTCGTCGCCTTTGTAAGGCACGGCGAAATGCTCGCGCGCGCCGTAGTGGTGGCGCGGGATGAATTCGCCCGCGTGGTAGTAGCGCCGGAAGAAGTTATAGAGGTGGCTGAAAACCTCCGTCTTCTGCTCCTCGGTGGCGCGCACATCGCGCAGGCGCTGTAGCTTGGCCGCGTAGGAAACGGCCAGCGGGGTAGCTGCATAGGCCGGTGCTACTTCACCGTTGGGGAGCACGGCGTCTGCGCCGAGCATCCGTCGCAGCTCCGTCCGCTGCTCCTCGATCGCGCGCTCGATCGTGGCGCGCTCCGCACCGGTGTCACTCTCGAACGCCTCGGACACGCTGCGCGGGAGCTGCTCGGTGAGGAACCCCTCCACCTCCGTGCGCTTCAGGCGCAGCATGCGGTAGATGCCGAAGTCGAGGTCCGCAAGGTCGAGCTGGAAGAGGTCCCGCAGCAGCGACTGGAGCTGCTGCAGGGATGACGGCTGGATGTCGGGCATCGGCACAG
>JBPCIT010000026.1:0-31356 GCA_051006015.1 Longimicrobiaceae bacterium | reverse complement strand
GTCTTCCACCTCCTCACCGGCACCACGGCGCGCAATGACCCCGAGGGAGCATGGCTGTCTGGAAGCGATCTGGATCAAGCGTGCGCACCGCGGCCCGATGGACGAGGCTGCTGCGGCCACACTCGTGGCCGGGCGCGGCATCGTCGGGAACGCGGATCAGGGTCGCAGGCGGCAGGTCACCCTCATAGAGCGGGAGCTGTGGGAGGAGCTGATGGCGCAGCTCGGCGCCGACGCGGCGCCCTCGGCGCGGCGCGCCAACCTGCTGCTCAGTGGGATCCGGCTCGCGAATACCCGGGGCCGCGTGCTGCAGGTCGGCGGCTGCCGGCTGCGGATCGCCGGGGAGACCCGACCCTGTGAGCGGATGGATGAAGCCGTACCCGGACTCCGCCGCGCGATGCAGCCCTCCTGGGGCGGTGGCGCGTTCGCCGAGGTGCTGGACGATGGCACGATCGCAGTGGGCGACAGTGTGCACTGGCTGGACGAGCCTGGCTGAGCGCGGAGCCATTTCGCGCTTCCCGGGTATCAGCGTCATCCCGGTTACCCCTTGCGGCAAGACACTTTACCTGATCCGTTATGATTTCCTCCTCGATCTTTCGCGTCCTGGTGCTCGGCACCGTTGCTCTGACGGCGGCCGGCTGCGCGAAGCCTCAGACGGAGGCGAGCGGCGCCTCCGTCGCCGTGGCCGAGACCCCGGCGTCGACGCCGTCGGCTGACGCAGGCGCCGCCTCCATCGCTTCCGCGGAGGAGCTGCCGGTGGTTCATATCTACAAGACCCCCACCTGCGGCTGCTGCGCCGAATGGGTGACGCACATCGAGCAGGCGGGGTTCCAGACGGAGGTGCAGGATCTTCCGAATGTGAGCGCGGTGAAGCAGCGGCTCGGCGTCCCCGAGGATCTGGGATCCTGCCACACCGCGATGGTGGGCGACTACGTCGTCGAGGGCCATGTACCGGCCGACGCTATCCGGCGACTGCTGAGCGAGCGGCCGGAGGGTGTGGCAGGAATTGCGGTTCCCGGGATGCCGATGGGCTCCCCCGGCATGGAGGGACCCTGGAGCGACCCCTACGACGTAATCGCTTTTCGCCGCAACGGGCAGCAGTTCGTCTTCGAGAGCCGCTAGCGCACCACCTCTCCCCCTCTCCCCACCGGAGACTCACAGCCCGGGCGCCATCGTCCGGGCTGCTCCTTTGTCGGGCCCGCGCGGTATGCGGCTTGCCGCGAGTGCCCGCCGGCAGAGAGAGGAGTTCCACGCCGGCCACGAAGGCGTGAGCTGGCCATCCCGCACCCCGGAGCTCGCCGTGATCAGCTCGGAGACCCACACCCGCTACGAGGGCGCCAAGCGCCTCTTCCTCCTCTTCACCCCTTCGGAAGAGGACGACCGGTTCGACGGCCAGCTGCTCTGCATGAACGACTACAAGGAAGCCTTCGTGGAGCGGGACCTGGTGCTCTTCGAGATCATCGCGGATGGGGAGAGCCGGGTCGCGGGCGAGCCTCTCTCGGCTGTCGAGGCGCAATCCCTTCGCAAGCGCTACGGTGTAGGCGAGGAGGATTTCCTCGCCGTGCTGATCGGCAAGGATGGAACGGAAAAGGCCCGATGGCCGGGGCCGGTGCCACCGGGAGAGCTGTTCCGCACGGTGGATGCGATGCCGATGCGCCAGGCGGAGATGCGGGCGGAGGACCGCAATCCGGTCTGAGAGCGCACCCCCGGGTGCCGCCCCCGGGCACGGCCGTCGCTGGGACCCGTCGCGGGTTCGGCTCGTCGCGTTGCTGGTGTTCGGCGGGAGCATCGTCGCGGCGAACTGGCTGATCCGCAACGTGGGCACGGTGGTGATGCCGGATGGCACGCATCTCGTGCCGGTCGGCTTCGGGCTGCTCGCCCCCTCGGGCGCCTACGCCGCAGGAATGACCTTCGTAGCCCGTGACGTGCTGCAGCGCGTCGCCGGGCGCTGGTGGTCGCTCGGCGCGATCGTGGCCGGCACCGCACTTTCAGTGGCCGTCAGTCCCCGGCTCGCACTCGCCTCCGGCATGTCGTTCTTCTTCTCGGAGCTGGCGGACTTCGTCGTTTACACGCCGCTGCAACGCCGCAACTTCGTGGTTGCGGTGGTCGCCTCGGGGATCGTCGGCAGTATCGTGGACAGCTTCCTCTTCCTCCGCATCGCGGGGATTCCCCTCGCCGCCGCGCTCCCCGGTCTGCTGCTGGCCAAGCTGTGGGTGCAGCTTCTCGCCGCGCCGCTCGCTGCCTGGCTGCGCACCCGGCTGCCGGAGCGCCCGCGGCCGGGTGCAGCCGGATCGATCTCCTGAGCCGCGCCCGAAGCCGGCGGCCTACACGTCGCTGGTCATGATGAAGACCGGCTGGCGGTGGAAGGTCGAGTAGATCGGACGCAGACGATCCGTGTTGTAGTACTTCGGCACGTCCACCACCTTCTTGCGGCCGGTCACCACGTCGATCGGAACGTTGTCGTACACCCCGTTGCGCATGCTCACCAGCCGCCCGGAAACGCGCTGGAGTATCAGGTCCAGGGCCAGGTTTCCGAAGGCCATGGGAACGATCGAGTCCGTCGCGTCCGGATCTCCCGAGCGCACCAGATAGCCCAGCCGCTGGTTGATCACGTTGATGCGCCTGCCATTGTTATACTTCGCCGAAAGGTCCTTGAGCCGCACGGAGACCTGATCGCCAATCCCGCCGAGCTTGCGGTGGCCGTACTGGTCGGCCTCCTGCCCTTCAAAGGACATCCCCTCCTGCCCGCTCATGCGTGCGCCCTCGGAGACGAGCACCACCGCGTACTTGCTCGGGTGCCGGTTACGATCGTAGACGAGCAGCTCGGCGAGCTGCTCGGTATCGAAGTGGTATTCCGGGATCACACAGCGGTCGGCAGCCCCGGCCATGGTCGGCAGGATCGCGGTGTAGCCCGCATAGCGTCCGAAGACCTCGATCACCAGCAGCCGCTCGTGGCTGCCGGCCGAGGTGCGCAGGCGGTGGGTCAGCTCGATGGTCCGGGTGACGCAGGTACTGAATCCGATGCAGTAGTCCGTCCCCGGCACGTCGTTGTCCATCGTCTTGGGGATCCCGATCACCTTCATCCCATCCTGGTGCAGGCGCTGCCCGTAGCTCAGCGTGTCGTCACCGCCGATAGGGATCAGGTAATCCACGCCGAGAAAGTCGAGGTTCTTGAGGACGTGCGGCGTAACGTCGTTCAGATCCTGAGTGTAGCCGTCGCGCAGGTGCTCCGGCACGACGCTTTTCGGCAGATGGCTGGGTCGCGTGCGAGAGGTGTGGAGGAAGGTGCCGCCGGTGCGGCCGGCGCGGTTCACGACCTCCTCCGTGAGCACTTGTACGTTGTCGGAGTTGTCGGCGTCGCTCTCGGGGATCAGGTCCACCAGCCCGGCCCAGCCGCGGCGGATGCCGAGAACCCGGTACCCCTCGCGCTGGGCGCGTATCGTGACTGCCCGGATCGCCGGGTTGAGACCGGGGACATCGCCGCCCCCGGTCAGAATTGCGATCGTCCCTTTGTTCGCTGCCATTCACCCTCCCTCTCCACGCTGATGTGGCCCTTCGGTTGCGAGCAGACCTCCACGCGACTCGCTGTGCAGGAAAAGTGCGCGCGCGCTTGGACGTGGGGCAAGGTGGTCGTTGACGGGGTGCAGGGCCCGAACACCAAGCGGCCGGGGACCACGTGGGCGTGCCGGCCGCTCCGGTGGGAGGCTGAAAGTACTGCCTCGTTACGGGTTAGTGCACAATCCGGCGATTGCGTTCGGATCCGGGACCGCGGCTGAGGGCAGATAGAAGCCGCGCCTGCCCGTGAGGGGGACTGCGTAGGCCCCTGCGCGTTGTTGCGCAGAATATTGGCTCTCGTACACATTGCCGGCCGCGGCGAAGTAGTCCCAGGCCGTCTTCCCGTCCGGCAGGAGACGAGTGGCGTCGTAGGTGATCAGCTCCGGCTGGGAGGTGTACGCAGTGAAGCCCGCAGTGGTGCTCCGGCTGTTCGTGTGGTAGAGCACGGCCGGCACCTTCGACGCCGGGAGCGCGTCACGGATCAGGCGGGCGGCGACGCGATGCTCGGGATGGCAGGTGCTGCCGTGCCGAGGGTCCTGAGTGATCACCACGTCGGGCCCGACGTCGCGGATCACGGCCGCCATCTTGTCCACCAGCTTCTTCCTCGTTCCCGCCGTGGCCACCCACGCCTTTTCCACCGACTTCGTCGTGCCGGTCGGCTGGTTCAGGTTTGGCAGCGCCCACTGGATCACCTGCGCGTTGAGCACGGCCGCCGATGCCTGCATTTCCTTGATGCGCACATCTCCGCAGGGCTCTCCGCTGGTCACGTAGGGGCACCAGCCGTCCCCGCGGGTCAGGGTGAAGAGCGTGCAGGTAGCTCCCCGGTGCAGGCATACCTCACTGAGCAATGAGGCGGTGTGCAACTCGTCGTCCGGGTGCGGAGCCACCCAAAGGACGCGTTTGTTCGCCAGCAGGTCGACCATGAAGTCATCGTAGCTGGCCGCGCTTATCGAGAGCACGACGGCTGAGGGGAGGCTGGGGCTGGTGATCTGCTCGCTACCGTTGCACCCCAGCAGGAGGATAACCGTGAGAGCGCTGGCCGCGGCGGAGAGAATCGGTGCAGCATACATCGTGGACTCCTCGGGTTGGGGTTTGTACGACGGGCGGAACGTTGCAGCACAATGGGAATCGGCGGGAACGCTCAGTCGATGGGAGCGGGCGCAGGCGTGTCCTGTCCTGTAGGGCACCAGCACTGCGGGAACAGCCTTTGCTTCGGGGTTGTGGGACCGGGAGATTCTGGAACGAACCGGTTTTGCCGCGGGAACCGCAAGGAGAGGCAGATGGACGGAACAGTTCACTGGGCAGCGGCCGAGCATCTCCCACAGCATAATCTGGTGGCGATTAGGCCAGCCGTCAAGGTTTTTTACAACCGCCTTCCTTCCCCGCGCCGCCGCGAGGCTGATGCTCATCCACCCGCCTGACGACCCTCGCCTGCGGCGGCTGCGTGGGCTCGGGCACCTTCTCGACGCCTCGATCCGCATTCCCGGCACCCGGCGGCGCTTCGGGCTGGATCCGCTGATCGGCCTGCTGCCGGGCGTCGGAGATGGCGTCGGCGCGGTGCTCTCCAGCTACATCATCGTCGAGGCGGCGCGCTACGGAGTCCCTCGCGCGACGCTGCTGCGAATGGCAGGCAATGTCGCGATCGACGCGCTCGTCGGCGTGGTTCCGCTCCTGGGCGATCTCTTCGACGCCGGGTGGAAGGCGAACCTGCGCAACCTGGCGCTGCTCGAGGATCACCTGCAGTCGCCCGGCACCGCGCGCCGGGCGAGCCGCCGCTGGGTGGGCGGCATCGTGGGGGGGCTGCTGCTGCTGCTCTTCGGAATTGCGGTGCTGGCGGTATGGCTCGGGGCCGCGGTTCTGCGGGCGCTGGGTCTCCTCTGAGCGCGCCACGATGTTCTTCCTTCGCAAGCCCTCCGAGGCACGGATCGCACGCTTCGTCGCCGAGCAGAAGCGGGAGCCGCTCTCCTACCGCGAGGTCGGGGCGAGCCGCGCCCGCACACCCCCTCGCGGGTACGCAGCCAACCGCGGTCGCGTTCGCCTCGGGAGGGGCGAGGAGACGTACTGCCGCGCGACCCACGCAGTGCAGCGCTGGGCGATGTACGACATGGAGTGGATCCGCATCCTCTGGACGGACACACCCATCGAGGCGGGACGGACGGTGGGGCTGCTGGTGCGCCACTACGGCTTCTGGTCGCTGAACGCCTGCCGGATCGTGTACGTGATCGATGAGCGTGAGGGTGTCGTGCGCCGCTATGGCTTCGGCTACGGCACCCTCTCCGAGCACGGCGAGCGAGGGGAGGAGCGCTTCACCGTCGAGTGGCGACGGGAGAATGACGAGGTATGGTACGAGCTATTCTCCTTCTCCCGGCCGGGTCCACTCCTCTCCTGGATCGGCTATCCCTTCAACCGGGCGCTCCAGAAGCGCTTCGCGCGTGAGTCGCTGCGGGCGATGGCGGAGGCGTGCCCCTGAGCCGCATCGGAGCGCCGCTGGCAGCCGATGCCCGATCTCCCTACACTGGCATCTGCAGCTCGACGATCGAGAACACCGCCCCCTGCGGATCCTCGAGGCTGGCGAAGCGCCCGACCGCCGGATTGTCGGTGGGCGGGATGCGGAGCACACCGCCGAGCGACTGCGCTTGCAGTACCGCTTCATCAACACTTCTGACAGCAAAGTAAACGATCCAGTGCGGCGCGAGCTCGCCCGATTCGCCCGACATCTCCAGCAGTCCCGCCACCCGCCGCCCGTTGAGCTGGAAGGTGGTGTAGGATGCGGTTCCTGCGGGCTGGGCTTCGGTCTCCCAGCCGAACAAGCCTGCATAGAATTCGCCTGCCCGCTGCGCGTCGCGCGTGACCAGCTCGGCCCAGGAGAAGGAACGCGGTTCATTGGCCACGCCGGCACCGCGGTGGCTGCGCGCCTCCCACAGAGCGAAGGTGCCGCCCAGAGGGTCCTGAACGACCGCCATGCGGCCGACGTCCATGACGTCGAACGGCTGTGCGATCACGATTCCGCCGAGCGACTGCACCTGCAACACGGTCTCATCCGCGCTGCTCACCGCCACATAGGCCAGCCAGTGGGGCGAGATGCCCATGGAGCGCTGCTCGTCCGTCAGGGCATACAGGGCGGCAGCGTCCCGGCCGCGCAGCTGCAGCATGGTATAGACACCCTCCGGCCCGATGGGCACCTCGTTGGCGCTCCACCCGAAGAGGGCGGTGTAGAACTGCTTCGCCGCCTCCTGCTCGGTCGTTGCCAGCTCCACCCAGCAGAAGTTTCCCGGGGTGTACTCGTTCATCTCGGGCATGGTCCGCCTTTCCCTTTCCGTTGAGGATTCCCTGTCGCCGCCGGAGCCGTAGTGCCGCTGCTCACCGCGTCCAGCGGTTGATTGTGGCGATCGACGTCGGGGAAGTGCTGCTCCGCGTCGATCACCAATCCAGCACCCAGATCTCAAAGTACCAGCTCCGCCAGCACCAGTCGAGATCCCGACCCGCGGCGGTGTCGAAGTCGTTGAATACATCCGACGGTGTGGGGTGCTTGATGGCCGGACTCGGTCCGGTCACCGGTGCAAATGTTGCCCCGCGACGCTGACGCGGGAGACCGTCATTCCCTGGGTGATCTCCTGCGACTCGTTGCGCACCACGCCAGCCTGGTGCAGGTTCTGGTGAAGGTGCAGCGCCAGCACACGCAGCGTGTCGCGCGCGTTGTTGCGGTAGCGGATCCGCACGCTGGCTTCCACGCGCTTTGCCTGCGTGTCGAGACTGACCGAGATGCGGGAGGCAGCATATTGCCGCCAGTAGCTCGGCCCTGGCTGCCCAGTGGTGGTGCGGGTGCCGCGCTCGAGCGCACGCCGGAAGCCGCGCGGCGGCGGCACCGGGTAGGGGACGGGGCGTTCCAGCTCGAGCGGCGCCACGCGTGCGCCTGGCGCACCTGCCGTTCACCACGATCGAGGAGCATGCGGTGGAAGAGACGCTGATGGGCGCGGGCGCGGCCAACGGGTACACTGTGGCGGCATTTCTCGCCTACCTGCTGCTCGTGGTGGGGATCGGGGTGTACGCGACCCGTTTCTCCTCCGCGGGAATCTCCGAGTACTTCATCGGCGGGCGGACGATGGGCCGTTTCGTGGTGGCGCTCTCGGCCGTCGTCTCCGGGCGCAGCGCCTGGCTACTGCTCGGCGTAACGGGGCTCGCGTACACCCGCGGCGCCTCGGCGCTGTGGGCAGTGGCGGGCTACACCCTGGTCGAGCTACTGCTCTTCCTCTACTACGCACCGCGCCTGCGCCGCTTCAGCGGCGCCTACGACTGCATCACCCTGCCGGATTTCTTCGCTGAGCGCTTCGGCGATCCGAAGGGGTACCTGCGAGGGATGCTGGTGCTGATCATCCTCTTCTTCATGGTGGGCTACGTCTCGGCCCAGTTCGTGGCTGGCGGGAAGGCGTTCGGCGCCACCTTCGGAATCAGTCCCACCAGCGGCGTGCTGCTCACCGCCGCGATCGTGCTCGCCTACACGCTGCTGGGCGGCTTCGTCGCCGTGAGCCTCACCGACGCGGCGCAGGGGATCCTGATGCTGCTGGCGCTGGTGGTTCTACCGGTGATCGCGATCGTGCACGCGGGCGGGCTCGACGCGGTGCTCGCCGAGCTGCGGGGAGTGGATGCGGCGCTGGTGGATCCCTTCGCCATCACGGCCGGCGCCCTGATCGGCTTCGTCGGCATCGGGCTGGGTTCGCCCGGGAACCCGCACATCCTCGCGCGCTACATGTCGATCCGCGACGCGGAGCAGCTCCGCTTCGCGGCTGTCATCGGCACGCTCTGGAACGTGGTGATGGGGGCGGGCGCGATCTTCATCGGCCTGGCAGGGCGCAGCTACTTTCGCGAAGTGTCGCTGCTCCCGGGTGCGGACACGGAGAACCTCTTTCCCATGCTGGCGCAGCAGCACCTGCACCCGCTGCTGGTAGGCGTGGTGATGGCCGCCGTCTTCGCCGCGATCATGTCGACCGCGGACTCGCAGCTCCTGGTTGCGGCGTCGGGCGTGGTGCGCGACCTCTACCAGAAGGTGCTGCACCCGGCGGAGGAGATCCCGCAGCGGCGGCTCGTCCTGCTCAGCCGAATCGTGGTGCTGGTGCTGGTGATACTCTCGCTGGCGCTGGGGATGGTGGCGCAGGATCTGGTTTTCTGGCTGGTGCTCTTCGCCTGGGCCGGACTCGGCGCGGCCTTCGGACCGACGTCCATCCTCGCGCTCTTCTGGCGGCGAACGACACGAGCGGGGATCTATGCCGGCGTGCTGGTCGGCACCCTCACCACCATCGCCTGGTACTACACGCCTGCCCTCAAGGGGCGGCTGTATGAGCTGATTCCGGCATTCCTGCTGGGCCTGCTTGCGACCGTGGTCGTTAGCCTGGTCACCCGCCCACCGGCCGCGACGGAGAGGATGTTCCGCGCGATGCAACGCGCGCCGGGGGGACCGTCGGAACGCCGCTTGCGTGGCGAGTCAGCAGAACGCAGAGCATCCTAACCAGGGGGAGAGCGATGGAAGAGCAGGTGCAGGTACCGCAGGTCACCATCAAGGTCCGGCAGAATGGCTCCTACCTCGTCGAGGGTCCGGTTCGTCTGGTGGACGCGGATGGCAACGAGTACGACCTGAAGGGCAAGCAGCGCTTCTCCCTCTGTCGCTGCGGGGGTTCGACCACGAAACCCTTCTGTGACGGTACGCACTCCAAGATCGGCTTCCAGGCTGCCGAACGGGCGGTGGCGGAGATGGAGGCCACCCAGCCGAAGAACGCGCCCCAGAGCTGATCACCCTCACGCGCGGCTCGCCTTCACAGTCAGATCGCGGATGTGGCGGATCGGCGCTGCTCGAGCTCTGCGCGCTGCTCACCCGGGAGACTCCGGTAGAGGCTGGCACGCAGATACGGCGTCGTGAAGCGGTAGAGGGTCGAGATGTCACCGTCCGGCAGGTCGATCTCTCCGAGCACCTGCAGCAGGCGCTGGTGCACGGCCAGCGCGAGCTGGTCCTCGATGTACAGCTCGTCGCGCTCGAGCAGCCGCGCCAGGCTGGCGCCGTCGAACTCGTCTCCCAGCACGCTCCCGCCCCGCACCACCTCGGCAATCACGTCATCGATGCCGCCGAGGTCCACCGTCGACTCAGCTTCTGCTATCGCGTGGTGCTCTGGATCGGCCTGGATCTCCCAGTGTCCGCCCACGAAGCGGATCACCGACCGCTCGAGGAGTTGGGTCAGCGTCGCCGCGATCGTCGCCGGATGCCCTCCACTCGACTCGTAGATCCAGTCCAGGAAGCTGGCCGGCTTGACGGCTCGGGGGAACTGCTTGTCCAGCCAGAGCGCCATCTCCTTGGGCGTGAGCGCGCGCAGCTTCCGGAGGTGGATGCTCTCGGCAGGAAGGGCCTGGATCAGCCTGCGAATGGGTGGGTCATGGCTCCCGCGCGGTGCCGGCCGGAAGACGCCGACCAGCAGGAGGCGGGTGCGCCGGCCCGCCGCGCGGATCAGCGCCTCGAAGCGCGGCAGGGCTGCCTCATCCATCAGGTGCAGGTCGTCTAAGAAGAGCACGAGGGGACGCCGCGCCGCGACCAGCAGCGCCTCTATGTCCTCGTCTATCACTATCCCCTGAGTGGTCTTCCGGAGCTGCCGGCGGCGCAGGGCATCCGCGGTTGCTCCGATGGCGGCGAGCAGATCCCCCGGCCCGGGCAGTGCGCCGATCCATTCGAAGGCAAGGTCCTTGGCCTCGCTCCGGCCACCTACCTTCTCGTAGAAGCGCTTGCCGGTCATCGCCGCCACCGCCTCGTGGATGGGATCGTAGCGCCCCGCCTCGGGAGGTCGCACCGTGTAGGTCCGCGGACGCCGCTCGTGCTGGGAGTATGCCGCGGCGAAGGCGCCGAGCAGCGCCGTTTTGCCGATCCCCGGCTCGCCTTCGATCAGGATCAGCTGCGGCTGTCCCCGCCGCGCCTCGTCCCGGCACTGGGAGAAGAGATACAGCTCATCCCAGCGGCCAGAGAAGGCCGGGAGCAGCGCGCTCACGTAACCTGCTCGTGAGTGGGAAGCTGCGGCAGTGACTCGCGCAGCACGGCAATCTGATCGTGGAGCAGCGGCGACTGCATGCGGGCGGTGCCCTCGAGAACCGTGAACACGATCGCTGAGGCGCTGCCGGGGTCTGCCTCCCGCACCAGGCGGGCGCGCTCGATCTGCACCATCGCCCAGAGGTAGACGTCGGCGGCCTGCAACGCCTCGGCGACGCGTACCAGCCGCTGCGCCGCAACGTCGGCCTGGCCGTCGAGTGCTTCGAGGCGCGCGAGCAGCGTCTCGACGATGTTGCGGTCCTCGAACCACTCCTCACGGTCGGCGACGACCGCCACCGCCCGCCAGGCGCACTCACGCGCCTCCTCCAGGCGACCGGCCTCGAGGTGGGAGAGGCCGAGCCCCGCCTGCGCGACGGCCTCCGAGCTCCAGTACTCGAACTCCCTGGCGCGCTCGAGCAGGTGCGCGTAGTGCTCGATGGCGGTGGAGAGATCGCCCGTCAGCCGGTGAAGCTCGGCGAGGTTGAAGGACGACTGCACCAGCGCGGAGCGGTCCCGCCGCTGGTGCAGCACCCGCGCGCGCTCGAGCAGCTGCCGCGCTTCCTCGAACTCCCCGAGCCGCAGCAGCACCGCGCCGAGGTTGTTGCAGGCGACGCCGATCTTGCGCGGATCCCCGAGCCGCTCGGAGATCTCGAGCATGCCGGTGAACTCGCGCCGCGCGTCGAGATACTCGCCTAGCTTTGCGTGCGCGATTCCCGCGATGGCGTAGTAGACGGCGCTGCGCAGCGGATCCCCAACCAGCGTGACCAGCTCCTGCGCCCGCTGCAGGTACGCGAACGCCTCCGTCGGCCGCCCGCCCCCGAAGATGTGTACGACAGCCACGCGCTGCAGGGCGTCGGCGAGCAGCAGAGAATCGCCCAGCTCCCCGGCGATCCTGACCGCCTCCTCCGCCGCCTCGGTCGTGCCGCTGGCGTTGGGAAGGTTGGTGAACTCGAGCAGCAGCTCGCAGCGCTCGCGCGGGTGATCGGCCGCCTCGGCCAGCAGCGAGCGTACCTGCTGCAGCAGCGTGGGTGCCGGTGAGAGAGCTGCCTTACGTTCGAGCGCGACCGACTTACGTCGCAGGCGCAGCGAGGCTGCCGCGTCGCCCGGTCCGAGGTCATGTGCACGCGTGTAGCAGGCGACGCCCTTGCCGTACATGCCGACCGTGTCGTAGACGTCGCCCAGGCGCTCCTCGAGGTCGATTCGCTCCGCATCCGAAGCGCTGGTCTCGCGCGCGATCTTGAAGAACTCCTCCGCCTCCCCGTGCGCGTAGACCCGGCGGGCGCGGTCTGCTGCGATGCGCGCGTAGCGGTGAGCGGCCTCCACCACACGCGGGACACGGGCTGCACGTCGGCTCTGAAGAGTGCGGGTGACCGGAACACCTGGGCGGTCCCCTTCTGAGCGAGCGCCGGTTCTACAGGGTAGCCTCGTACGGAACCCCGCCAGCCCTCGCATGGGCTGGCGCGGTTCGGTCATTTCGGCTGGTCCACTCCGTGCCTGTACCCGGAGCGCACCGTACAGGGGCACGCGTGCGGGCGACTTCCGGCAGGACAGCGCGCGTTTCCGGCAACCTACTTGCAGGCGCTCCTCTGCCGATCCGCGGCGAGAACCGCACCCGGTCGGCTGCGGGAGCAAGAGAAATCATGCTGGGGAGAGTTCCATGTTTCGTTTGGCAGCCATGGTCGGCGCTCTGCACCTAGGGCTCATCGCGGGCGCCGTTGCGCAGGAGATGACCGTGCGGCGACCTGTCTCCACTTACTCGATCGTCGCCCGTGACTCGGCCACGGGGCAGCTCGGCGTGGCGGTGCAGTCGCACTGGTTCTCGGTCGGACCGCTGGTGCCCTGGGCCGAGGCGGGGGTGGGAGCGGTGGCGACGCAGAGCTTCGTTGATCCCCGCTACGGCCCACTTGGCCTGGACCTGATGCGGCTGGGCCGCAGCGCGCCAGAGGCGCTGCACGCGCTGGTCTCGACCGACAGCGACTCCACGGTGCGGCAGGTGGCGATGATCGACGCGCAGGGGCGGGTCGCGGCCTTCACCGGCAGACGCGCGGTGCCGGCTGCGGGGCACTACACCGGTGCGCAGTACTCCGTGCAGGCGAACCTCATGGAAAAGCCGACCGTGTGGCCGGCTATGGCGCGCGCGTACGAGAACGCGCAGGGCGATCTCGCGGAGCGGCTGCTGCAGGCGCTCGAGGCGGCGGAGCGTGAGGGCGGTGACATTCGCGGGAAGCAGTCCGCTGCAATTCTCATCGTGGGGCCGGAGAGCACTGGGAGAGCCTGGGCCGATCGGATCGTCGACCTGCGCGTAGAGGATCATCCGGACCCGCTGGTGGAGCTGCGGCGGCTCGTCACGCTCTCTCGCGTCTACCGCAAGCTCAACGAGGGGGACGAGTGGGTCACCCGCGGTGACATGCAGCGGGCGGTGGAGGCGTACAGCGAAGCCCTCGGCATCGCACCCGATGCCGCCACCAACGGAGAGGCGGCGTTCTGGACCGGAATCAGCCTGATCGGCGCCGGCCAGGTGGAGGAGGGGATCCCCTTCCTACGGCGCGCGCAGGCGGTGCACTCGAGGTGGGCGGAGCTGGTCGAGCGCCTCCCCACCGTCGGGCTGCTGCCGGACGACCCGGCACTCGTCGCCCGGCTCGTGCGAGAGATGCGGCGCGGGCGGCGGTAGCGTCGCCCTCAGATCACGGGAGCCCGAACCACCATGGAACAACCGCCCCGCCCCGGCATCGAGGACGCAGCGGTCGCCCTGCAGGAAGCCGCGGAGGAGAGCGCTCCGCCGCCGATGCCGCCGAAAGAGGGTGGGGCGTTCGCGCGCTTCCTCACCTTCGTCGAGTGGCTCGGCAACCTCCTTCCCCACCCCGTCACGCTCTTCGCCCTTTTCGCGCTGGGGGTGATCCTCCTCAGCGGGTTGGCGGGCGCGCTCGAGTGGAGCGTGCCCGATCCGCGCCCTGAGGGTGCTCGGGGGCGCAGCCCCACGGGAACGATCGACGCGGTGAGCCTGATGAACGCGGACGGGCTGCGGCAGATCGTCGAGAATCTGGTCTCGAACTTCGTCAACTTCGTCCCGCTGGGCACGGTACTGGTGGCGATGCTGGGTGTGGGGGTCGCGGAAAAATCGGGACTGATCAGCGCGTCCATCCGCGCGCTGGTGCTGAAAGCGCCAAGCAATCTGCTCACCGTGGCGATCGTCTTCACGGGGGTGGTCTCGAACACCGCCTCGGAGGCGGGCTACGTGATCCTGGTGCCGCTGGCGGGGGTGATCTTTCTCGCAGTCGGCCGCCATCCTATCGCGGGAATGGCGGCCGCCTTCGCGGGCGTCTCGGGAGGCTACAGCGCGAATCTTCTGATCGGCACGGTCGACCCGCTCCTCGCCGGCATCACGGAGGAGGCGGCGCGGCTGATCGACCCCGCGTATACGGTGCATCCCGCGGTGAACTGGTACTTCATGGTCGTCAGCACCTTCCTCATCAGCGGGGTGGGCACCTGGGTGACCGTAAAAATCGTCGAGCCGAAGCTCGGCCCGTACGACCCAGGCCACGCCGAGGAAGGAGTCGCGGACAATCGCTCGATGGAGCCCCTCACTCCGCGCGAGCGGCGCGGGCTCTTTTGGGCGGGAGTCGCGGTCATGGGTGTGATCGCGCTGCTCGCACTGGCGGTAGTTCCCGAATGGGGCGTGCTGCGCAACCCGGAGACGGGCGACATGCTCAACTCCCCCTTCCTGCGGGGGATGGTGGCGCTGATCTTCGTCTTCTTCCTCGTACCGGGCGTGGTTTATGGCAGGGCGACGGGAACGATGAAGAGTGACCGTGACGTGATCGATGGGATGGCGGGGGCGATGAGCACGCTGGGCCTCTACATCGTGCTCGTATTCTTCGCGGCGCAGTTCGTCGCCTTCTTCGGCTGGACCAATCTGGGCGGGATCACCGCGGTCACGGGCGCCGATGTGCTCACCGCTATCGGGCTGACGGGTCCGCTGGTCTTCATCCCCTTCATCCTGATGTGCTGCTTCGTCAACCTGATGCTGGGAAGCGCCTCCGCGCAGTGGGCGGTGACCGCGCCGATCTTCGTGCCGATGCTGATGCTGCTCGGCTACTCGCCCGAGGTCATCCAGGCGGCGTATCGCATCGGCGATTCGACGACCAACATCATCACCCCGATGATGAGCTACTTTGGCCTGATCCTGGCGTTCGCGGCGCGCTACGACCGCAACCTGGGAATCGGAACGATCGTGGCTACGATGCTCCCCTACACCATCGCGTTCCTTACCGGGTGGATCGCGCTCTTCTACCTCTGGGTCTTTGTGCTCGGCATGCCGGTCGGGCCCGAGGCACCGACCTTCTACGCGCCGTGACTCTGGCGGAGACAACGCCGCTTCCCTGGATCCAGGTCGCACCTGACGCTCCGTACTTCGTCACGGAGCAGGGCGACGCCTGGACGCCGATCGGGCAGAACGACGCCATCACCTGGCCAGACCTGGCGGGGCTCTTCCGGCGGCGCGACCTGCCTGCGGTCGAGGGGCATCTGCGCTGGCTGCGCGCGCACGGCGTCACCTGCCTTCGCCTGATGCTGGAGTACACGCACGGCGAGAACCGCTACCTCGAGCGCCCGATCGGCCGCTTCCAGCCGAACATGGTGCGGCTCTGGGACGATCTCTTCGCCCTCTGCGAGCGGCAGGGACTGCGCATCCTCCTCACCCCCTTCGACACCTTCTGGATGTGGATACGCTGGGGCAAGCATCCTCTGAACCGCCGCAACGGTGGGCCCTGCCACGGCAGCAACCAGTGGCTGCTCTGCCAGGAGACGCGCGTCGCAATCAAGGCGCGCCTCGCCTTCGCGGCGGAGCGCTGGGGAGGCAGCGGAGCGCTCTTCGCCTGGGATCTTTGGAATGAGATCCACCCCGCGCATGCGGAGGACAGCGCGGAGGTGTTCGGGGAATTCATCGACGACGTAGGGGGCTTTCTGCGCGACCTGGAGACCCGCCACTACGGGCGGGCGCATCCGCAGACGGTCTCGGTCTTCGGGCCGGCGCTCGCGCTCGACCCGCGCGTCGGCGAGGCCGCCTTTCGCCACCCGGCGCTCGACTTCGCGAGCACGCACTTCTACGAGAAGGGCACCATCGACGACCCGAAAAACACCGTCGATGCGGCGATCAGCGCCGGGCGCCTGACGCGTGAGGCACTCGCCGAGATCGGCGACCTGCGCCCCTTCTTCGAGAGCGAGCACGGACCCATTCACGCCTTCAAGGATCGCCGCAAGACCCTGCCGGAACCCTTCGACGACGAGTACTTCCGCCACATCCAGTGGGCGCATCTCGCGTCCGGCGGGGCCGGCGCCGGCATGCGTTGGCCGAACCGCCATCCCCACACGCTCACCCACGGCATGCGCGCCGCGCAGCGCGCCCTCGCCTGCTTCACTCCGTTGATCGACTGGACCCGCTTCCGGCGCCGCAACCTGAACGAAGAGCTGCAACTCTCGCATCCGTCGGTGGCCGGCTTCGCCTGCGGCGACGAGGAACAGGCGGTGGTGTGGCTGCTGCGGAGAGATACCATTGACAGACGCGGGATGATCAGCCGGGAGGTGGAGCCACTGAGCTGCCCGGTGGGTGTGCCCGGCCTGGGTGCGGGCAATTATCATGTGACCGCGCTCGACACCGCCGCCGGCACCGCGACCACGGTATGCGAGCACGCGCACACTGGTGGAGGCGTGCTGGAGCTACGCCCGCCACCGGTCGCGAGCGACGTGGCACTAGCGGTCAGGCGAGTGAGCGGCTGAGGCCACGGCAGACCCATGACCTCCTCTCCTGCGTGCGGGAGCGGGGGAGCCGAGCGAGGTACGACCGAGGCTGGCGTGGGGGCGACCGGTGGGCCAATTCATATCTGGAGAGAGGGCAAGAGGGTCACCGCCACTGATAGCAGGAAGGAGTGACAGCATGTCGCACGAGGAGGCGAGTTCAAAAAGCGGTGACACCGGTGGCACCCGGGTGCTCATCCCCTGTGGCGGCAAGGGCACGCGGATGCTTCCCCTCACCGGTGGGGCGCCTAAGGAGATGATCCGGGTGGCGGGGGTGCCGCTGGTCGTGCGAGTGGCGGCCGAGTGCGCCGCGAGCGGAATCACCGATCTGCTAGTGGTGATCGCGCCAGGCAAGGAGGAGATTGCTGCGCACCTGACTCCGTTGGCAGGCACGGCTGGAATGCCGGCCTGCATCGAGTTCGTGGTGCAGGAGGAACCGCGCGGCCTCGCCGACGCCATCCGCATGGGGCGTGACTTCGCTGGCTACGAGCCGCTCGCCGTCGCGCTCCCCGACAACCTCTTCCTCGGCGACGCACCGGGTCTGGCACAGGTGATCGAGAGCTACCTGCGGCACCGCACCAACGTGGTCTCGGTGGTCGAGATCTTCGCGACCGAGGCTGAGCGCCGCGGCCCCACCTCCGTCCTGCCCGGCCGCCTCGTGGGCGACGACTTCCACATCCAGCGCATCCCCGACAAGGGCGCGCACGGCGCGATCTTCGACACACAGGGTGCCGCCTCCGCGTTTACCGCCGTCGGTCGCTAGGTCTTCACGCCGGAGGTGTTTCCGGCGATCGACGCGGTGGAGCGTATCCTTCCCGAGGGTGCGGAACTCGACGATGTTCCGCTGATGCAGCGTCTGCTGGCAGAGGGAAGTCTCATCGGCCGCAGGATCCGCGGGAGCTTCCTCGACGTCGGCATCCCGCAGGGCTTTGCCGAGGCGGAGTCGTTGTTGTCAGGCAGCACGTAACGATTGGATCAGCGGGGGAGAGAGCCGTACCCGCCGCCGCACCGGTCCGGTGATGTGGGCGTCACCGGACCGGCAGGGCACGCGCCCCTGCGCACGCCGCCTATCAGGTCGTGGCGTGCACGGCAGGAGCCGCCTTGGGTACCGCCGATGGTTTCGGCCGCCCGCCGTTGGAGCGTACCGGCTTGGTCCCGACGATCTTCGCGTAGGTGGTGAGCGCCTGCGCCACCACCTGGTCCATGTTGTAGTACTTGTAGGTCGCCAGCCGGCCGACGAAGTGCACCCCCGGCGTCTCATCGGCGAGCGCCTTGTACTGGCGATAGAGCTCGGCATTCTCCGGCCGCGGCACCGGGTAGTACGGGTCCCCGTCGTCGCAGGGGAACTCGTAGGTGATGCTCGTCTTCGGGTGCTCCTGCCCCGTGAGGTGCTTGTACTCGGTGATGCGAGTCCAGGGCTGCTCGTTCGGGTAGTTCACCACCGCCACCGACTGCAGCTGCGGCGTGTGGAGCGTCTCGTGCTTGAACGCCAGCGACCGGTACGGGAGCTTCCCGTAACGAAACTCGAAGAATTCATCGATCGGTCCGGTGTAGATCATCTCGCCGAACGGAATGAAGTCCTCGATCTCGTGGTAGTCGGTGTTCAGCATGATCTTGATGTTCGGGTGGCTCAGCATCCGCTCGAACATCCGGGTGTAGCCGTACAACGGCATCGCCTGATAGGTATCCGTGAAGTAGCGGTCGTCACGGTTGGTGCGGGTCGGCACCCGCGAGGTGACCGAGGCGTCGAGCTCGGATGGGTCCATCCCCCACTGCTTGCGCGTGTAGTTGCGGAAGAACTTCTCGTAAAGCTCCCGTCCGACCTTGCTGACGACCACATCCTCCGAGGTGCGGATCTGCTCGCGCGGCTCGGCGACGGAGGCGAAGAACTTCTCGACCTCGAAAGAGCTCAGGTTCAGGCCGTAGAGGCGGTTGATGGTGTCGAGGTTGATCGGCATCGGCACGAGCTGGCCGTCCACGCTGGCGAGCACCCGATGCTGGTACGGCCTCCACTCCGTGAAGCGGGAGAGATACTCGAAGACGTCCCGCGAGTTGGTGTGGAAGATGTGCGGACCGTACCTATGGATCAGCACGCCCGCGTCGTCGAAGCAGTCGTAGGCGTTGCCGCCGATGTGCGGGCGGCGGTCGATGATGAGAACTTTCTTGTCGGAGCCACTGGCGAGCCGCTCAGCGAGCACGCTGCCGGCAAAGCCGGCGCCAACGATGAGGTAGTCGAACATGGGTCGCGCTTTCGTGCTCAGGTTGCGGCCAAAGCCCCGCGCCGCTGCGCGGGGAGTGAATCTTCCGAATCGTTATCGTGCTCCGTGGTGGTCAGCGGCTCGCCGCTGCGCCGCCGCTGCAGCGCCTCCTCGATGCGCTCCACCATTCCCGCCCAGGTACGGTCCCAGGAGATCCCCGCCAGGAACCGGTCGACGCGCGCGAGCCATCCGGAGGCGTGGGGATCCTGCTCCAGGGCAGCTTCGACGGCGGCGACGAACTCCTCGACGGTTTCGGCGATGTGCACCAGTCCCTCGGTTCCATAGGGATGGACCACATCGCGGATGGGGGTCGAGACCGCTGGCCGACCCGCCGCCAGGTACTCCGGCGTCTTCGTGGGGCTGATGAAGCGGGTCGAGTCGTTGCGCGCGAAGGGGAGTAGCGCCACGTCCCAGCCGGCGACGTAGCGGGGGAGCTCCGCGTATGCCTTACTGCCGAGGTAGTGCAGGTTCGGGCGCTGCGGCAGATCGGCGGGATCGATCTTCACTACCGGGCCCACCATCACCAGCTGCCACTCCGGTCGCGCATACGCGAGCCCGGCGAGGAGATCGAGGTCCAGGCGCTCGTCGATCACGCCGAAGTAGCCAAGCCGCGGCCGGCCGATGGAGGCCTGATCCTCCGGGTCCTCCGCGATGGTGCGCGCCCGGCCGAAGTGTGCAGCGTCGATGCTGCTCGGGAAGAGGTGCACGTTGGGATGCCGCTCGCGCTTCGCCTCGAAGAGGCTCTGCCCACCGGTGAAGACCACGTCGGCCCGCTCGTACAGCTCCGACTCGCGCTGCAGCAGCGTGGGAGGCGCGAAGCGGAACATCGACAGCTCGTCCATCACGTCGTACACCACGGCGAGCGGCTGGAGGTGGCGCGAGAAGCCGAGCGCCATCGGCGTGTAATACCAGAGGATGAAGTCCTCCACCGACTGCTCGCGTAGCATCTCATCCAGCAGCACCTGCTGGAGCGCCTCCGCCTCCTCGGCGGTGGTGCCCTCGGGCAGGTGCGGGATCGCGACGCTCACCCCGTCCGGCCGGGGCGAGACCTCCATACGCGTCGAGCCCTCGCCCCAGACCGGCTCCTCGACGAAGAAGACCCGCCGCTCGCGCGCGAAGCGGCTCAGCAGGTGCTGCGGCCGCTGGTGCACGAAATCCCAGCGCAGGTGTGAGAGACAGACCAGGTCGGGAAGTGAGGTCCTTCCGGCGTGGGTACTGGCAGTCGAATGCTTCGCTCCATCCATTTCGGTCGGCGGTGGCACGTTGAACGGAATGCCCACGGCTGGAAGAACAGTGGGCAGGAAAATCTATTGGCAGCAGTCGAACAGCTCGCGCGCAGGAGGGCTGCGGAGATTCGAGCCCCCTCGCCGGAGGGCGGCACCGCGGTTGTCCACGAGCGCGACGGCGTGCGCAAGTGGCAGGTTCCTCTTGACTTTACGTGCTGCTGCGGACGGGCGATTCAGGGGCAAACAACGTGCCACCGGGCAAACATATTGCGGCGGTCGCGGGTCTGGTGCGCGGGCGGTTACAGCGTGCACCGCGGAGGGTGGTGAGGGAGCCTGGGGAGATATGCCGCCCGCTACACGATGCGTAGCGGGCGGCGCGGGCGGGGTTGCCTGTCTGATGCCTTACCGGGCGCGGCAGGTGGTGCCGATGAGCTGTGTCTCCGGCGGCATACGCAGTTCGCAGGTGGAGACCAGACCGTGCGCGCGATTGTACTCCTGCTCGGCACGCTTGAGCTCCTCGAGCTTGCTGAAGAGCGCCACCGTATCGGTGGTCACGGCGCAGTAGACCACGAAGTCGCGGGGCCCGCCGCAGGGACGGTCGCCTACCGGCGCGGTGCGGCATTGCCCCGCTTGCGAGCACCCCTCGGTGCGGGCGAGCGCGCGCGCTTCGGTCTCGAGTTGCTGGATCTGCTGGGCGTCCACGCGAACGCCGGTTTGATTGTCCGGCTCCTGACTGCCGGTTGCGACGTGCTGCGCGCAGGCACCGGTGAGGAGCAGTAGCGCGAGAATGACTCTATTCATCTGGTACCTCCGTATGGCGTCTCGAAGATCGGGTGCTCTGTTCTACTGAATCAGCCGCCGGAAGATCCGGACGGCTCGCGGCGCGCTTCTCCAGGTAGGCGTCGTGGCCGCGGCGGATTGTCTCGTAGACCTCGGTCTCCCCGCCCCATTCGGTCGCATACTCCTTTCCCTCGAGATCGCGGTAGCTGCGGAAGAAATAGTCGATCTCCCGCAGCAGGTATCGGGGAAGGTCGCGCAGGGTGAGAAAGTCACGGTACATCGGGTCGCAGGCGGAGACCGCGATCACCTTCTCGTCCACCGGCTCGGCGTTTGGTCGGGTCATGCGCAGCAGGCCGAGCGGGCGCGCCTCCACGACGCAGCCGGTTACCGCGGGCTCATCCTGAATGACGAGAATGTCGATGGTGTCGCCATCCATCCCGGCGGTCTGCGGGATGAAGCCGTACGCGGTCGGAAAACGCAGCGGCGTCGAGAGGATGCGGTCGAGGTAGAAGGCGTTCCACTCCGGGATGTACTCGAACTTGTTCTTCGAGGCTTTCGGGATCTCGATCACGGCGTGCACCCGCTCGGGAGCGTGCTCGCCGATCGGAAGATCCGTCAGGCGCATCGAACGATCAGAGTAGCGCGCCCTCCGCAGCCGCTGGCGGCCGACGCGGGCACGGCCGCCTGACCTGCTCGCATCCCGCTACGCACCCGGTTGTCCGCCCACGTTTTCGCCTGGGCGAATCACCCAGTTCACCGTCGCGGTGCCACCCGCGGTGACGGTGACGTTCTGCGTCGCCGCGAGCGTGGAATCCAGGATGAAGCCCTGCGGAACGAGGATCGACACGGTGTAGACCCCGGGTCGCAGTTCGGCGAAGCGCGCCTGGCCGAGAGCGTCGGTGGTGCCGACCACGTCCTGATTCATGACGACCTGGATCCCTCCGGCGGGAACGCCCGCGTTGGTGACAGTCACGACGAGCGTGCCCGTGAGCGCGGCGTTCCGGGAGGCGGGCGTCGTCGGGAATAGACCCTCGCCGGTGCACGACACAAGGGTCAGAAGCACGAAGAGCGGCAGCACGAGCCGCAGCATGGATCGGTTCACGGTTTGCCTCCGGTCGAGAGCGGATGATACCGTCGTCGCGAGTTGCAAGGCTGACGCCAACCCGCTAGTGTACGATCCACGGGCTTTTTCGGTGGGCACCGGCATCAGCCGGGCCGATAAACTACCCGTCTGGAGTAGTCCGGTGCACGCAGTGCAGCGCCACTACGGCCGTCCTCCGGACGGAGGCGTCCAGTGCAGCCAGGACAGCGCCCCTCCAACCGTGCGCGTCCGGAGGACGCCTGCTGTTGCTTGCCGGGTCGTTTATCGGCCCGGCGGAGCGGCGCAGCCGCTCATGGCAGAAGCGCAGCGTGTGCGTGCCATCAGCCGAGTAATTGTGTGCCGAAGCCCTCTGTTGAACCTGCACTAGGTCGTTCTGAGACAATCCTTTGCAAGCGGTCAGCCGGCTCCGACTACTTCACTCCGCCGCGCCGGCCTCTCCACCGGCTCCCGATGTAGGACGAAGGCGCTGCGAAGCAGCGAGGCTGCCTGGGCCGAGCGCTCGGCGGAGGGGGCGTGGATCTCGGCGAGCGGCTGGCCGGGTTCGACGCGGTCGCAGGTCCTGGCGAGCACCCGGATGCCTACGCGCGGATCGACGGTGTCGTTCTTGGTGCGGCGTCCCGCGCCGAGCGCGAGCGCCGCATCGCCTACCAGCCTCGCGTCGGGCCCGCTCACCCAGCACGCCTCGTCGCGCTCGGAGAGCAGCGGCACAACGTGCGGAGCCTGCGGGAGTAGCTGCGGGTCGGAGAGTACCGCCGGATCGCCGCCCTGCGCGCGGATCAACTCAGCGAACCTTTCGGCCGCCGCGCCGCTGTCGCGCAGCGCGGTGAGCTGGGTCCGCGCCTCGGCGAGATCCGGGGTGGTGCCCGCTAACACCATCAGGTGGCTTCCGAGCTCGAGGGTGAGGTTCCAGAGATCCTCCGGGCCCTCCCCGCGCAGCGTCTCGATCGCCTCACGGACCTCGAGTGCATTGCCCACCATCCGCCCTAACGGCTCCTCCATCGCGCTCAGCACAGCGCGGATGCGGCGGCCCGCGCCCGCGCCGATCTTGACCATCTGCTCCGCCAGCTCACGGGCCTCCTCGCGCGTGCGCATGAACGCGCCGGAGCCGTATTTCACGTCGAGCACGATCACCGTCGCGCCTGCGGCGAGCTTCTTCGACATGATGCTGCTGGCGATCAGCGGGAGGCAGTCCACCGTAGCCGTCACGTCGCGCAGCGCGTAGAGCATCCCGTCCGCGGGCACCAGCTCCGCGCTCTGGCCGATCAGCGCGCAGCCGATCCGCCGGACCTGCGCGCGCATCGCATCCCGCTCGAGCTCGACGCGGAAGCCGGGTATGGACTCCAGCTTGTCGAGCGTGCCACCCGTGTGGCCGAGGCCGCGGCCCGACATCTTCACGAAGGGCAGACCGGCCGCGGCGATGAGCGGCACCAGCACCAGCGAGGTCTTGTCCCCGACGCCTCCGGTGCTGTGCTTGTCCACCGCCGGCAGCGGCAGATCGCTCCAGTCGAGCGTCGCGCCGGTGGTGACCATCGCCTGAGTGAGCGCGAGCGTTTCCGCCTCGGTCATGCCCCGCCAGCAGACGGCCACCAACCATGCGGCGACCGAATAGATCGGGACCGCTCTGTGCACGTACCCTGTGGAGATCCACGCGAGCTCGTCGGGGGGGAGCTCACCCCCGCGCTTCTTGCGCTCGATGAGCGCCACGGTATTGACCTCGCCCGTGCTCTCCCTCGCGCCGCTCATCCTCGCATTCCGGTTGGCTGCAGCCGGGCTGGCCCGCACGCCCGCGGAAGCAGACTGGCGATCGGCTCGACCTGCGGCTCGCCGCTCTCGCCCGAGGGGGTGATGACCTGCAGCTCCGGACCGAATTCGTAGAGCACCTGGCGGCAGCTTCCACAGGGGGAGCAGGGCAGCTCGTCTTGCGGCCCTACGACTGCGATCGCACGGAAGCTGCGGGCGCCCTCCGAGACGGCCTTCGCGACGGCAGTGCGTTCCGCGCAGATCGTCAGCCCGAAGGAGGCGTTCTCGACGTTGCAGCCGGTGTAGATCTCGCCCGCCTCCGTCAGGAGAGCGGCACCGACCGGAAAGCGGCTGTACGGGGCGTACGCATGGCCGCGCGCCTCGCGCGCCATGCGCAGCAGCATCTCCGCCATCTCCGGCGGCAATGCGTTCGGGGGGATGGGTACGTCCATGAGGACCTCGCTGGTTCGGCCGCCCGGCTCATTTGCGCAACCGAGGCGGGGCGGCACCTGCGTAGCAAAGGAGTGCAGCGCAGCAAGAACCCCGCCCAGGCCGGTGGAGCTCCGGCCGTCGGCGTGGCTGACCACTTCCACGGCGCGGTGCGTGCAACTCACGCGCTTCGCGGGCGTATGATCACAAGCATCGCAGCGTACCGGAGACAGGAGTACTCAGATGGCAGGAACAGCAAATCGCTTGTGCATCTTGGCGTCGCTGATGGCAACGCTCTGCCTGCTATTCGCGACGCCCGCCGCGTCGCAGCATCGCGGGGAGCGAGCCGCTTCCGGGATGATGTGGATCGAAATGCCGCAGGTGCAGAGCGCGACATCCGCAGGCGTTCGCATTCACCTGGCGGTCGAGACCGCTGCAACCAGCGCTCGCGGCGCGATCGCCGCCAACGATCTGGCGCGGACCCGCGTGCTGCGGGTGCTGGCGACCACCGGTATAGCCGAGCAGGAGGTGGAGGAGGTCGGGCTCACGCTGCTCCCGGATTATGCGCCGCGGGAGATCGTCCCCGCGCGCACCGTACGCGGGACGCAGCCGCGGACCGGGGGTTATGTGGCGGTTCGGCGACTCTCGCTCCACGCGCGCGATGCCGCCCACGCTGCGCTGCTGATCGACCTGGCGCAGGGCGCGGGCGCGAGCCTGATCGCGGCGGACGTCCGCTGAGTTCGCCCGGCGGCGCGCGAGGCTTGCCGCCATGAAGCTGCTGGTGATCAACTGGCAGGATCGCCTGAATCCGCAGGCGGGCGGCGCGGAGATCCACCTGCACGAGATCTTCGGCAGGCTCGCCGCGCGGGGGCACAGCGTCACGCTGCTCGTCTCCGGCTGGAGTGGAGCCGCGCCGCGCCAGGTGGTGGATGGGATGCAGGTACACCGCGTCGGTTCGCGGCACACCTTCGGCCAGCGGGCGCCGGGCTACTACCGCGGCGTGCTGGCTACGGAAGAGTTCGACCTGGTGATCGAGGACCTGAACAAGGTGCCGGTATTCGCGCCGCGGTGGGCGGGCAGGCCCGTGGTGCTACTCGTTCACCACCTCTTCGGGCGCACCGCCTTCCGCTCGGCCTCGCCGCCGGTCGCCGCCGCAACCTGGCTGCTCGAGCGTCCGCTCGCGCGCTTCTATCGCGGTATCCCTGTGCAGGCGGTCTCCGAGAGCACGGCGGATGATCTGGTCGCGCGCGGACTTCGGCGGGAGGAGATCACGGTCATCCACAACGGCGTCGACCTCGACTTCTACTCCCCGGATCCCGCGGTGCCGCGCACCTCCGAGCCGAGCTTCCTCTATCTCGGACGGCTCCAGAGCTACAAGCGGGTAGACCTGATCCTGCGCGCGGTGGCGCGGCTGGCGCGGGACGGAGTGCGGGTGTGGCTCTTCATCGCGGGGAGGGGAAAGGCGGAGCCGGCGCTGCGTGCGCTGACGCGCCAGCTCCAGATCGAGGATCGCGTCGAGTTCGCCGGCTTCGTCAGCGAAGAGGAGAAGCGGGATCTCTTCCGCCGGGCGTGGGCGAACGTCTTCACCAGCCCGAAGGAGGGCTGGGGCATCACCAACATGGAGGCCGCCGCCTGTGGCACTCCGACGATCGCCAGTGATTCGGCCGGGCTGCGCGAGTCGGTCCGCCAGGAGGAAACAGGGCTGCTCGTCCCGCACGGCGACGTTGCGGCCCTCGCCGCCGCGATGCGCGCACTCGCCGACGACCCGCAGCGCGTCGCCACCCTCGGCGAAGGCGCCCTGCACTTCGCGCAAGGGTTCAGCTGGGAGCGTGCCGCGGAGCTGACGGAGGCGCATCTGCAAGGCGTCCTGTCGAATTACCGGTCCGAAGCCTGACGTTCCGCCGCGACGCCAGCCTGGCGAAACTCTTGCGACCTCCGTGAGCTACCCACGTCACGCACTTGCTCCCACGGAGGTCAGGACGCGAGAAGCAGGAGACGCCCGGACACCGCCCGGGCCCGACGCCAGCGATGAGCAGATCGCACGCGAAGCCGCGGCGATGGGCTCGTCGGAAATCAGCCAGAGCACCGGCACCGGTAGCGCCGGCTCCGGTATCGCGGCCGCCGGCAGCGGCACGAGCGGAACCTCGCACGACGGAACGACTGGCGCCGCGACGAACGCCAGCGACGATCTCGTGGATGCAGCTGGCCCCTCCGGGGCGCAGTTCGGCGGCACCGGCACCGCGGGAAGCGGCCTGAGGGCTGCCTCCGCCGAGGGCATGGCAACGCAGAACCGGACAGGCGGGGGCACGACCGCGAGCGACACGGCGGGCACGAGTGCCACCCCTGCCTCGGCGGGTGGCAAGGGGACGACCGGCGGAGGTTCGGCGGCAGGCGGCGGCGGGCGGTAGATCAGAACGACGCATCCACCCCGATCGTCGGCAGGAGCGGGAACATGCTGATCCCGGAGCGGGTCGGCGGATTCCGGTTGTAGTTGTAGAAGTAGAAGAGCACATTGCGGCGGTTGTAGCCGTTCAGCACCTGCAGGTAGGGCGTCAACGTTCCCCAGCGCGGGTGGAAGCTCCGGCGCAGCGTCATGTCGAGTCGGTGGTACGCCGGGTAGCGCTGGGTATTGCGGGAGCCGAGCACTACGTAGAGCGGAACGCCGTCGCCGCGGGGCCGCGAGGTGGGGAGGCGGTAGTCGCCATCTCGCAGATCGTACTCCCAGCCTACGAACTGCGCCACCGGCCGGGTGTAGGGCAGCCCGGAGCCGAAGTTCCAGCGCGCCCCCGCCTGCACCTCCCAGGGCAGGCGGTACTCGAGCACCAGATCCACGTCCACTCTGCGGTCGAAGATCGGAGGGAAGCTCACCGTGGGAGGAAGATCCTCCCACCCATCCGCCAGCGGATTCGGGAAGCTCCGCTCCGCCCGCAGGAGTGAGACGGTGGTCCAGCCGGTCAGCCGTCCCATCGAGCGCCGCACGAGCAAGTCGAGGCCGTAGGAGTGGCCGGTCCCGTCGTGTACGTCGTCGGACGGGTCGTTGGGATCACCGGCGGGGTTGAACTCGGTCACCCCGCGGAAGAGGCGCCCGTAGGCCTCGACCGAGGCGTACCACTCCTCGCCCCAGAAGCGCTCGACTCCGAGTTGGAGCTGGTCCGATACCACCACCGGCACGCTGGGCCCGGCCAGGATCCACACGTCGTTCGAGAGCGGAAAGTCCTCGTTGCGGAGCGAATGCAGGAACTGCGTGTAACGCCCGACCGCCAGCTTCACCGCCGCCTCCTGCTGGCTGCCGAGAAAGCGCTTGACGGCCAGTCGCGGAGAGAAGGTGGCGCGGGTGGTATCGGCAGCCTTCCACACATCCACACGCGCGCCCGGCTCGACGATCCAGCTCTCTCCTGGGCGCCACCGCAGGGTTCCGTAGCCGGAGCCGAGAAGGCCACGATCCGCACGCAAGAAGAAGCTGGTGCCGCCGGTCTCCGCCGAGTTCTCGTACTCCATGCGGGAGAGCTCGATGCCCGTTGCCACGGAAGCGCTCCCCAGGTCGCCCCTCAGGTCACTGCGCAGCATGAGCTGCGAGATGGCGCCGCCGAAGCGCGTGTCGTCGAAGTCCAGCAGCACCAGCTCGTCCCGGAAGCGGGAGAAGCCGGCCCGCGTATCCACCAGCCACGCTCCACTTCTCAGCGGCTGCTCCCACCGCGCCCCCAGCACGTCGTTGCCCCAGTTCCAGCGCAGGCGCAGCACGCTCTCGGCATCCGCGCTCCCGGGTGGGGTGAAGTTGGAGAGGTCGAGCACGTCCCGGCCGGTGTAGCCGGTGAGCCGGAGCCGTCCGCCGCCCGCGACTCCCACGTTCACGTGGCCCTGCAGATCGGTGAGGTGGTACGGGAAGTCGACCACCGGCGCGAGGAGCTTGTCGAAGTACGAGCGGCGGCCGGAGAGCAGCCATCCGCCCTCGCGACCGCCGAGCAGCCGAGGCACGGCCGCGGGCAGATTGCCGTGCAGCGCCAGGCGCGAAGCGAGCAGCGAAACTCCCGCCTCCCCGCGCAGCCCCTCCCCTTCCCCACCGCCGGTGCGGCTCTCGACGGTCAGCACCGAGGAGACGCGGCCTCCGTACTCGGCACTGAAGCCGCCCGCGAAGAGCTCCGCCCGCGCCAGTGCATCCGAGTTGAAGACGCTGAAGAGCCCGCCCAGATGGAAGGGGTTGAAGATGGGAAAGCCGTCGAGCAGGATCAGGTTCTGGTCCGCCGATCCGCCACGCACGTTGAAGGCGCTCGAGAAGTCGGAGGTCGAGATCACTCCGGGAAGCACCTCGATCGAGCGTAGAACGTCCGCCTCGGCGAGACCGGGCAACAGCTTGATCTGCTCTGCGCTCACCACCCGCGCAGTGACGCCTGCCTCCGTCTCGAAGCGCGCCCGCTCCCGGGCGGCGTCGCGCCGGGCGCGCACATCGATCCCCTCGAGCGCAACGGCCTCGATCCGCAGCGTGAAATCGAGCCGCCGCCGTTCACCGGCAGCGAGCGAGACCTCCCGCTCCTCGTTCGCGTAGCCCAGATGCGCGACAACGATGCGGTGGCGGCCGGCCGGGAGCCCCACCAGCCGGTACGCTCCCTCGGCATCGGTGAGTGTGGTGCGGCGCTGCGGGCCGGCGCCGCTCTCCGTCAGCGTCACCACCGCGCCCGCCACAGGGGCATCCGCCTCATCCGTAACACGCCCGAAGAGAGATACCGGCTCACCGCGCGGCTGCTGCGCCTGCGCAGGAAGAGCAAGGACAGCCACGAAAAGGTTCAGCAGCAACAGCATCGCACCCGGACCACTGTGGACGAACCGCCTCGCTTTATCCATCATCGTTGTTCGCTTTCCGCTCCGAAGCCATGACCAGTCCGGCGCCACCTCGGTGGCCAGGTGAGGCATATACCCCGCGGCGCGCCGTTCCTCCCGCAGGTGCGATGCGTCGTGTCGGGATCGCCGATCCCCCGCCCTCTCCAGCGGCGCGGCTCTTGAAAGAAAGGCTGTGGTGGATTTGGATGTTCCCGGCGGCGGGTGCCGTCGTATGCCGTAGCTCGCGCGGAAGAGAGATGAAGGCCGAGACGTTCGCCAAGCTGGTCGTTCTGGATACCCTGCTCGACGCTGAGGTCGGGTACTACCTCGAGCACCCGTCCGCGTCCGACCTGTTTCGGGAGGGGCTGGTGTCAGGGATCAGCGATCTCGTGGACCAGATCGACACGCTGGACGCGGTGGCGGCGGCGCACACCTATGATGCGATCGTGGATTTCCTCAGCGAGCTGCCCGAGGGTGGCGGCGACGGGGTGGTGACGGCGGCCACCCGCTTCAAGCGCGCTTCCGAGCGCCTCGTTCGGCGCGGCATGCGGCGGCGCGAGATGGAGCAGGCCTCGACCTGGGCCGTGGTGGTGGACGAGCTGCTGGAAGCACTCGCTGCAGAGTACCCGCGGGCGGTCCCCTCCGCCGACGAGATCCGCGCGCGCGAGTACCTGCGCGCGCAGCTACTGCTCACCCGCGCGCGTAACGCGGCGGAGTCGATGCTCGGGCGGCTCGATGGCGAGGGGCAGCCGGAGTTTCGCAGCGATCTTGATCGACTCACCTACGCGGTGCGCCACCAGCGACCGAGCCCGCGAGCCGTCGAGCTCCTGATCCGCGCGCCGCAGGAGTACGCCCGCAGCCAGCGGCCGACCTCGATCTCGCGGGTGGGCGGCTTCGTGCTCAGGCAGCTCCTGCGCCGCTCCCCCACCGCCGGCGACAGCGAGCGCTCCAGAGGCGACCGGGGAGCCGCGACCGGATGGCGCCGCAGAGTGGAGGATCCGGGATGAAGGAGCGTCGGCTGCTCTGCACCCGCCGCCTGCTTTCGCCTGAGCGACGAGAGGAGTACGATGCCGCCTGGACGCGGCTTCACGCGGCGGCAACCGCCGGTGGCGCCAAGGCCTGGCGCTTCGTGAGCGAGGCGCGCGGCGATGTGTACGTCGAGTTTCTGGAGTTCGCCGCCGAGCACGACCCGCGTGAAGACGCCGAGGCGAACGCGGCATTGCTCGCGCTGGAGGCGGCGTTCGGAGAGCCTCCACCGCCACCGGAAGCTATCGAGGAGTTGCGTTCGATCGCCGGGGAGTAGCCCGGCAGTCGAACTTCGTGTCCCTCATCTCCCGATCTCATGACCGAACGCGACCGGCTGCTTCAGCTCCTCATCGAGCGCTCCTTCAGGCTCGGCGACTTCGTGCTCGCCTCGGGCGCTCGTAGCCGCTACTACATCGACGGGCGCACCACGACCACCCATGCCGAGGGCCAGTTCCTGATCGGGCGGCTGGGGCTGGCGCTGCTGCGCGGCGCGGGGCTGCGCCCGGAGGCGATCGGCGGGCTGACGATGGGAGCGGATCCGGTTTCGTATGCGATCGCGCACGCGAGCTGGCTCGCAGGAGAGCCGATCCACGCGTTCACGGTGCGCAAGGAGCCGAAGGCGCACGGCACCGGCCGGCGGATCGAGGGGTGCTTCGCTCCCGGTGACCGGGTGGTCGTGGTGGAGGACGTGATCACCAGCGGGGGCAGCGCGCTACGGGCTTGTGAGGCGGTCCGGGCGGAGGAGGGCGAGGTGCTGGCGGTGCTGGCGCTGGTGGACCGCGAGTCGGGCGGACGTGAGGCAATCGAGGCGGTGGGTTACCCAGTGCTCTCCCTCTACCGGGTGTCTGAGCTGCTCGCTGCTGCGGAGGAGGGTGGGGCGGGTGCAGCGGCGCCGGAGACAGGATAGAAGCGACGCAGCAGTGGTCGCAGGCCGAACAGCTCCTGCCGCGCTATCCGCAGCTCCTGGCCGGTGCCGCCGAGCGCGCGCAGCGCCATCGAGCGGATCTCCTCCTCCCGCATCCCCGCTCGTGCTCCCACCGCGCGCGCCAGGAGAGCCGCGCGCTGCTCCCAGCCGCGCTCCGCCGCCGCCGTGGCGTCAGGCGGTTGCTCGACGCCCATCTCACCGGCTTGTTGCGACCACATCGCCTCCCGTGCGTCGCTCTCGACGCGCCACCCGAAGCCCGAATCGTCGGCTGCGTCCAGCTGCGCCCGCGCCTCCGGCTCCAGCGACGCGCGGTACAGCGCCAGCTCCCACGCGCTGTATTCCCCGCCAGTCCAGCGGGCGAGGATCAGGGTGTCGGGCATGCTCCCCGTGCCGAGGTGCCGCCGCGCAGCCGCCATTGCGGGTGGCTCTAGCACCAGCTCGCCCGACTGCTCGGCAACCCAGCGCTCCATCGCGGCGCGGGCGCGCGCCTGGGGCACCAGCTGCGCAAGAAGCCGCCCGCGATTCGCCTCCTCGAAGGGCACCGTTCGGCGCTCATCCAGCCGCAAGACATGGTAGCCGTACTCCGTCTCGACGACCGGGCTCGTCTCGCCGGGCTGCAGTGCCAGCGCCGCATCCCAGAAGGGGGACAC